>NZ_JBHUOX010000024.1:0-86108 GCF_042686245.1 Pontibacter toksunensis
CCTGAGGACCAGGAACAGGAGGATAGTCAGAAAAACAGCCTGCTTCTCGAAAAAAGAGCAGAATCATGACAATGCAATGAAGCTAATTTTCTATTACCGAAACCATCATACATTCTAGACCACAACCGAATTTTGAATAATTAACGAGTTGAAATGGGTGCTAAAGCCAAATAAGGGATTTAGGTCCTTTTATTCAGTCATTCAGTTATTCAAAATTCAAAGTTACATCAACTCCCCGGGTAAAACCGCACGTCTACCTGCGAATCAAAGCCGAGTCCGAGAAGTTCTGCTGCATGGCCTTTGTTTATACCGATGCAGAGCTGGCCCTGGCTGTTGTAGATGCAGCAGCAGTCGCCGTCGTCTACCTGGTTGTAGGTAGGGTAGACGCGGCCCACAGTTTCGCGGCCGAAGTGAATGGTGAAGGTGCGGCCATGGGCAATGGTGTCGATGCTGTCGGCGGTGATGTCTGTCACCAAGTTGCCGTAGCGGTCTACATGAATGACGTGGCCCGTAATGGAGTGGTCGTTCAGGCGCAACTGGCGGTTAAGCAGTTGCCTGTACTTTTGGGTGCGCTCGCCCAGCACGTCTATGTCGCCGCCTTTCGCCAGGAAAACCGCCGCATTTGCCAGCAGGTCCTTCGCCGGAAAGGGCATGAGCGGGCGGTCCGTTTTCATCTCTACCACTACCTCTGGCTGCCCATCTGTCAGGAGTGAGAGCAGGCCGTTGTCTGCCAAAAGAAAATAGTGCCCTTTGTATTTTGCAGCATGAAATTTGCCGTGTCTGTTACCGTGGGTGTCAATGGCGGCCAGGTGCACCGTGCCCTCCGGGAACTCCCGGTAAACAGAGCCAAGCACAAATTCTGCATGGGCAATGTTATAGGGTTCGATGGCATGCGACACATCCACGATGGTTGCCTGCGCGTCCTGAGAAAGAATTTTGGCTTTTACAGCGGCCACATAATGGTCGTTATACCCAAAATCTGATGTAAACGTAATTACAGCCATAGCACGAACTATAATCTTTATGAATTTGTATTAAATATAAACCAAATTTACTTAACTTAAATAAAACATTACTCACAGACTATATAGAGGAGCAATAATTTGGTAGAGAAAATAATAACATTAGAGAACATCTCTCTGATTGATTTTCTGGGGACAGAGAATCAGAATATCAAGCAGCTCGCTGCTGCCTTCCCGAGCAGCAAAATCATCTCGAGAGGCAATGAAATAAAGATCCAGGGCCAAACGCCCGAAATTACAAAAATCCATGAAATACTGGGTTCCCTAATCGACCACTACCACAAGTTCGGAAAGATTACGCACAGCAGTGTAAATAGATACCTTTCTTCTGACTCTTTTACCGACGAAGAAGTAATTGTTACTTCCCCGGATGTGATTGTGTATGGCAGCAAGGGCGGCGTGATAAAGGCCAAAACGCCTAACCAGCAGAAGCTGGTGGATGCTGTGGAGAAGAACGACCTGGTGTTCGCCTTAGGGCCTGCCGGTACAGGTAAAACATATGTTTCGGTGGCACTTGCAGTACGGGCGCTGAAGAACAAGGAAGTAAAGAAAATCATTATCTCCAGGCCCGTGGTAGAGGCAGGCGAGAGCCTGGGCTTCCTGCCAGGCGATATGAAGGAGAAGGTAGACCCTTACCTGCGCCCGATATATGATGCCCTGGAAGACATGATTCCAGTAGAAAAGCTGAAGTATTACCAGGAAAACAAAATCATTGAAATAGCACCACTCGCTTACATGCGTGGCCGTACGCTGAACAATGCCTTTGTGCTGCTGGATGAGGCGCAGAATACTACTCCTGCCCAGATGAAAATGTTTCTGACGCGTATGGGACCGAACGCCAAAGTGATGGTGAACGGCGACTGGTCGCAGGTAGACTTACCGCGTAACCAGCGTTCCGGACTGATGGAAGTACTGAACATTCTGCGCGGTGTTAAAGGCATCGGCTTTGTGGAGATGAGCGCCGAAGACGTGGTTCGCCACAGACTGGTACGCGATATTGTAAACGCTTATACCAAACTGGAAGAAGAGCGACGTGCTGCCAGAGTCGAGGCAAAGTCTGCTGAAGACGACAGGAAAGAGCCTACCTATGATCGCCGCAGGAAGTTTAATTCAGAATACTAACAAGGTGGAAAACAAAGAGGCGCAACATATTGCGCCTCTTTTTCCTTTTTAGGTTTTCAGAATAGTAGCAGACGCTTTTTAGTGAAGCTTTTAACTCACACCTAATTCCTCCGAGGAGGGGTCTTTCCGCACGAGTAAATAATTCCCCTCCCGGAGGGGTTAGGCGTAGGTTATTTCAATTATCACGAACTCAAAACTTTAAACTATATAAAGCTCCAACATGATTGAGCTAAAACGAATAGACCAGGAGCAGGATCTGAAGGCAGCTTACAGCATCCGTGAAAAGGTTTTTGTGATAGAGCAGCAGGTGCCGGCCGATGCCGAGTATGACCAGTATGAAGGTGCCGCCAAACATTACCTGGCCACATACGAAGGTACGCCCTGTGGTGCAGCCCGCTGGCGCGTGACCGACAAGGGTGTAAAACTGGAGCGTTTTGCGGTGCTGCCAGCATACCGTAACAAAAAGGTAGGTGCGAAGCTGTTAGAGGCGGTGCTGGAGGATGTGCAGCGAGAGCATCCGGATAAAGAGATTTACCTGCATGCACAGCTGACAGCTGTCAATTTTTATAAAAGAAACGGATTCGAGGCAGAAGGCGACCTATTCAGCGAGTGCGACATTCAGCACTACAAGATGATCTATAGAGACTGATGCTGCGGTGGGCGCCATACCCTTTTATCCGCATCACGCTTAGTCTGGTAGCAGGTATACTGCTATACTTTATTTTAGGCGAAGGCCTCCATTATAGCATGGAGATCTTCGCCTTTTTTGTAGCCGCTTTTATCATAGCGGCTGTCTTTTCCTTAAGAGCTAAAGCTGCCGAAGCAACGAACATGGCTGGTATAGTGGGCCTGCTCTGTTTTGTGTTTCTCGGCTTCTGGGCAACACATCTCCACACTGAAAAGAACAACCCGCAGCACCTCCTGCACCTTTCGGGGCAACCAGCCTATTATGTAGGGGTGGTGGAGGATTACCTGGTGCAGAAGCCCGGCTACCAAAGCACCGTCCTGCAGGTACAGCAGGTACAGGTAAACGGAAAGTGGCAAGCAGCCGATGGCAAGGTGCAGATTTCTTTACCCCATGATTCAGAGAAAACCTATGAACTGAATTATGGCGATGTGCTGCTGATTAAAGGTGCTCCTCAAAAAGTAGCGCCACCCGGCAACCCAAACCAGTTTGATTACCGGCAGTACCTCGCTAACAAAGGCATCTATCACCGCCATTACCTGCAGGCTTTCCAGGCACAGAAAATTGGGTCTGCGCCACCAAGTCCGCTGCTAGCTGCCAGCATTCACCTCCGCCGCAACCTGGATTTTCTGCTGCGGCAGAGGATAGAGGCAAGGCGGGAGTATGCTATTTCCTCTGCACTGATTCTGGGTGTGAAAGACGAACTGGATAACTCTATCCGGAGCGCCTATGCCAGCACGGGCACCATGCATGTACTGGCGGTGTCGGGGCTACATGTGGGCCTGATTTACCTTGTGCTGGTGTGGCTGTTCAGCTTCTTTGCACCTTCCGTGCGGCAGCGGGTGCTTCAGGCGGTGCTGATACTGGGCTTCCTGTGGACATACGCTTTCCTGACTGGCCTATCACCATCAGTGCTGCGGGCTGTGGTAATGTTCAGCTTCGTTACTGTGGGCACAGCCATCAAGCGGCAGACGAACATCTACAATACCATTGCTATTGCCGCGGCTGCGCTGCTCCTGCTAAACCCGTACAACCTGAAAGAGGTGGGCTTTCAGTTGTCGTTCCTGGCAGTGCTGGGCATTGTATACCTGCAACCAAAGCTATACGGCCTGCTGGAAATCAACAACTGGCTGCTGGATAAAGTGTGGTCGTATTTTACCGTGGCGATAGCTGCTCAACTGGCCACGCTTCCGCTGGGCCTGTTCTATTTCCACCAGTTTCCGGTATACTTCTGGTTTGCAAACCTGCTGATTGTGCCTGCAGCCATGTTCGCGTTGTATACCGGTATTGTGGCATTAGCTTTCAGCTGGGTGCCAGTATTGAGCAGCCTCCTGTTCGCCTTACACTACGGCATTGTCTGGGGGATGAACTGGTTTAATGAAGTGGTGCAGCACCTGCCTTACGCTCTCCTCAACGGCATCGACATTACGGCACTGCAGACCTGGCTGCTGTATGCATTTTTCATCATGCTCCTGCTTTTTGTAGCGCTTCGTCAGCTTCGCTACTTCGCTTTGGCAACAGGGATAGTGGCGGTGCTTTCAATTAAGGAGATTATGGAAACTGTGCAGCAGAAAGAGCAGGAGTTACTTACCATTTACAACGTGCGCGGCTCCACGGGTATAGCTTTAGTACAGGGGCAGCAGGCCACTTTGCTGGCAGATTCCGCTTTGCTGCATGATGAAAGCAATTTCTCGTTCAACATCCAGCCGCATCTCTGGTATCTGGGGGTAGCGCGGCCACAGTTCGCATCTATGGGTAGCGGTGCTATCGCCAGTGCAGCTTATACTATGCTGCCGGACAGCAACAGCCTGGTGGTATGGCAGGGACAACGCATGCTCTTGTTATCGCATCCCCCGCAGCTAACTTCTCAGCAGCCTTTGTCACCCAACTACCTGCTGCTACGAAATAATGTCCGCGTGAAGCCGCAGGTTCTGCAAGCTTATGCTCCCGGCAAGGTGATTTTAGATGCCTCTAACAGCCCCTGGTACCGGCAGCGCCTGCACCAGCAACTCGATACCCTCGGCATCGCTTATTATGATGTAGCGGATTCCGGGGCTTTGGTGGTGCGGCTAAGATGATACCTGCCGTTTTTACATTTGCCGGGTCCAACCACCCCTGCCCCTCCTTGTCCAAGGAGGGGAGCACTACCTACTGAAGCTACTGCTGATTTCCTGTAGAACGTGCTTTAAGTTTTGAAATACCTCTTTGTTTTCGAAGCGTAGCACCTTTATACCTAAGCTTTTAAGTGCTTGGTCACGTTTCTCATCAAAATATTCAGCATTAGAGTTAGCTGTGGACCTTGCCCGTCAAGCTCCACAGCTAACCTTTCTGATGGACAGTAGAAGTCAAGGATATAGTTACCGACACTGTGCTGTCTCCTGAACTTGCGGCCTTAAAGCTGGCCTTCCTTGAGGTATTTCCAAAGTTCAGCCTCAGCGGGTGTCAAACTGCCTCTAAGCTCTCTTCTGTTCTCCTTCAGATACTTCCTGTTATGCAGTGCCATTATTTCATTGTCTTCTTTAATGCTTTAGATACAGAAAATGAAAGTAAAGGTATAGTAAACGAAGGCAGGCAGAAGTAAAAATAGCAGGCTCCCCCCCTTAGACAAGGAGGAGCAGGGGTGGTTGGACACGGTACAGCAGGCATAATAAGGCATAAAAGCACCATCGTCATTGCCCAGCAGCTTCCTGAACAAAGGTGGTACAAAACCCTGCAGACACCCAAATACTTCTTCCCTCAATTTCCGTATCTTTGCACATCCAAAAGAGAAATAGTATGAGTGAGTATACCCCGCTGAGCGAACTTGGTGAGTTTGGCCTGATTAAAAAGATAAAAGAGAAGTTTGAGCTGCGAAATGAGTCTTCAGTGAAAGGCATCGGCGACGATGCTGCCGTGCTGGAGCCGCAGGAGAAGCAGCTGGTAGTATCCAGCGACATGCTGCTGGAAGGGGTGCATTTTGACCTGACGTTCTGCCCGCTGAAGCACCTGGGCTACAAGGCTGTGGCGGTGAATGTGTCGGATATTGCAGCCATGAATGCAAAGCCAACCCAGATTACGGTAAACATAGGTGTGGGCGCACGCTACACGGTGGAGGCGATAGAAGAACTCTACGAAGGCGTCCGCCTGGCCTGTGAAAGCTATAATGTAGACCTGGTTGGCGGCGACACAACATCTTCCAGGGCTGGTCTGGTTATCAGCGTGACGGCGATAGGGGAGGTGGCCAAAGGAGAAGCTGTCTTGCGCAGCGGTGCCAAGGTAAACGACCTGGTGTGTGTAACCGGCGATTTAGGTGCGGCCTATCTGGGGTTGCAGGTGCTGGAGCGGGAGAAGCAGGCGTTTATAGCAAACCCGGAGATGCAGCCAGAGCTGGAGAATAAACAGTACATCGTAGGCCGGCAGCTGCGGCCGGAGGCTCGCATGGATGTTATCTATGAACTGAAGGAATTGGGTATTAAGCCAACGGCTATGATTGACATATCGGATGGCTTAGCCTCTGAATTAATGCACATCTGCAGCCAGTCGGGTGTGGGTGCTACGGTATACAAGGACAACCTGCCTGCCGACAGCCAGATGCTGGAAACAGCCGTAGAGTTTAACCTCGACCCCATTACGTGCATCATGAATGGCGGGGAAGACTATGAACTGCTCTTCACCATTCCACTGGCGGACCACGAAAAAGTAAAAAACCACCCGGACATTACTATCATCGGTAAAATCACGGAAGCCAGTGAAGGCGTGAACCTGGCTAACAAGCACGGGCAGGCGTTTCCGCTAAAAGCTCAAGGCTGGAGTCATTTTTAGTGACGTATCAAGTATTCCGTTTCACGTAACGCGACTGCTAAAGTTAAAACAGAAGAGGCTGCTTAGTTATTTCGAAGCAGCCTCTTCTGTTTTGATACAATTCAGCAAAATCATTATCGTGCTACGTGATTCGAAATACGTGCTACGCATCTAATCTTCCGGGAAAGGGATGAACACGAAGTTCTGGAAGTCGTTGTCTACTACAAAGAGGCAGCAGTACTCATCAGGGTCTTTATAGGCTGCTTTAAAATCATTCACTTTTTCAGGCATCACCAACTGCCGCTGCACGAAATCTTCTAAATAAGAGGCATTAATGTGCCACTCCAGCGCTGCTTCTTCCTTTGCCAGGAACACAGAACCCACCGGCACTTGCGTGCGGCTGAACACGAAAATTGGATATTCAGATATCTTGCGTTTGCGCACCTGGTACGATGCTTCTTTCAGCGTCTCGGCTACCACCACAAAATCTTTGGAGATGGTACCAAGGTATTTGCCGTTTAATTCCGGATCGTTTTCCATATTTTTTTGCGTATGAGGTAGTTCGTAGCGAGTATCACGACAAAAGATCTTCTTAAGATTCCCAGCTCATTACAAGCCACAGTCATGCAGAAATAATATTATCATCTAAGCCAAGTCTTGCCACATGCTTCGTGATACGTTTGTCTATTTCGCTATTAACAATACTATGTTCTCTACGTGGTGCGTCTGCGGGAACATATCCACGGGCTGTACGCGTGCCACGTCATACTTTGTGGAGAGCAGTTCCAGGTCACGGGCCTGTGTGGCCGGATTACAGCTTACGTACACGATGCGGTTTGCGTGTACCTCCAGCAACTTGGCTACTACGTCCTCGTGCATACCAGCGCGGGGCGGGTCCGTAATCACAACATCAGGTCGTCCATGGCGCTCCAGCAGCTCATTTGAAAGAATGTCTTTCATGTCTCCTGCATAAAACGTGGTATTGTTGATGTTGTTGATCTGCGAGTTGATTTTAGCATCTTCAATGGCACTGGGTACATACTCAATACCGATCACCTCCCTGCACTGCCTCGCCACAAAGTTAGCAATGGTTCCGGCTCCTGTGTACAGATCGTATACCAGTTCGTCTCCCTTCAGGTCAGCCAGTTCTCGCGCCAGCCTATACAACTCGTATGCCTGTTCTGCATTGGTTTGATAAAAGGACTTAGGCCCCACCCGAAACTGAATACCTTCCATTTCTTCATGTATGTATGGCAAGCCATGGTAGCACACCACCTCCAGGTCATGATAGGTTTCGTTGCCTTTCGGGTTCACCACGTACTGCAGCGAAGTAATCTCCGGGAAAGTTACCTTCAGGTGCTCCATAATTCCCAGGATATCCTCCTGGTCATTCCGGAATACCTGCAGAATGACCATCAGTTCTCCCGTATTGGCTGTCCGGATGATGAGGTTGCGTAGGAAACCGGCCTGCTTCACCACGTCGAAAAACTCCAGCCCGTGCTCCCGGCCATACTTTCTTACTTCCAGCCGAATGGCATTGGACGGGTCTGGCTGCAGGTAGCAATGCTGGATGTCCAGTATTTTGTCGAAACGGCCCGGGATGTGGAAGCCCAGCGCATTCCGGTCGAACTCTTCCACTGACTTTATCTGTTCATTTGTGAGCCAGCCGTTAGGGGAAAAGGTAAACTCCAGCTTGTTGCGGTAGTACCTGGTTTTGGCCGAACCAAGTATAGGATCAAACTCAGGCATGGCCACTTTGCCAATGCGCTCCAGGTTATCTTTTACCTGCTTCTGTTTGTAGTATAGTTGTGTGTCGTAGCCAATGTGTTGCCACTTACAGCCGCCGCAAACCCCAAAGTGCTCACAGAATGGCTGAACGCGCAGCTCTGAATACCCCCTGAAAGCAACAGGCACGGCCTCCAGAAAGGATTTCTTTTTGCGGGTAACGCGTAGGTCAACCACGTCGCCGGGAGCTACACCACTCACAAAAATGACCATGTTGTTATGGCGCGCCAGGCATTTCCCTTCCGCCACCATCTCCTCGATTCTTATATTTTCGAGTATCTCGAACTTCTGTTTCTTCTGTTTTCTCACAATGCTGCAAAATTAATCAAAATAGAGGAGAAACAGGCAGGAGTGTGTTCTTGATGAAGGGAATAGCCTTTTGTAACTGAGCTTGCATACTAGTCCCGGCGGGACAGCCTGTTAATAGGAATCAAATCTATGGATTCTCAAGCTCCAGCGGAGTAACCTGTAGTTTTTTTAAACAGGCCGCTCCGCTGGAGCTAAGGGTAAACTTTAGCCATCGGGCTATCAACAGGTCGTCCCGCTGGGACTCAAAGGGAGTTAGTATTGTTTTTTTATAAGCTTCCAAAACTATGATCGAATTCAGACCTGCTGAATTTTAGCTTGCTCCAGAAGCCAAACCAGAAGAGGAGGTTTATCACTTAACAATCAACAAAAAGCAATCCACAATAAATTTTAACTTTGTGGCTTTTAATTCAGAATATGATCAGCATGAAAAATAAAGTGGTTTTGATAACTGGCGGAACATCCGGTATAGGGAAGGCCTGTGCCTTTGCTTTTGGCGGGGCAGGGGCGAATGTAGTTTTCTCAGGGCGCAATCTACAGAACCTGCAGGAGACATCGCGGGAACTAACGGCGGCGGGCATAGACAACCTGCCGGTGCAGGCCGATGTAAGTGTGGAGGAGCAGTGCCAGCAAATGGTGCAGAAAGCTGTGAGCAGGTATGGCCGACTGGATGTGCTGATCAACAATGCCGGTATTTCGATGCGTGCTCTTTTTGAGGACCTGGAATTGAACGTTATCCGGAAGGTAATGGATATTAATTTCTGGGGTACCGTGTACAGCACTAAGTTTGCCCTGCCTTACATCAAAGCAGAGAAAGGCTCCATTATTGGGATTTCCTCCATAGCCGGTTACCGCGGCCTGCCTGCGCGCACTGGTTATTCCGCTTCCAAATTTGCCATGCATGGTTTCCTGGAAACATTGCGCACCGAGTTGCTGTATTCTGGCGTTCATGTGCTGTTAGCATGCCCTGGCTTTACGGCTTCGAACATTCGCAACACGGCGTTGGCAGCCAACGGGCAGCAGCAAGGCGAGACACCGCGGGAGGAAGAAAAGATGATGAGTGCCGAGGAAGTCGCCGAAAGAATTCTGCAGGCAACACTTAAACGCAAACGCGACCTTGTGATGACAACGCAGGGTAAACTGGCTGTTTGGGTAAATAAGCTCTTCCCGAGCCTGGCCGATAAGCTGGTGTATAACGTAATGGCAAAGGAAAAAGACTCTCCTCTGAAAAAATAAAGAAGCGTATCACGTAGCTCGTATCAGGTATCACGTTTATCGTGTGTCGTGATACGAAGTACGAGCTACAGTTTATGGTAACTCCAGCAAATTGCTCTTTCGGATGAAGGCTTTCTGGCCTTTCCATTCTATCTCGTACCAGATGTCCTGTTCCCCCCTGATGGGTACTTTGTGGCCTTCGGTGGCCGTGGCCAGCCAGGAGCCGCCAGCAGAGGGGGCTGACATAATGGCAACATGGTTGTTTTTGATGATACCCGCATCTCCCAGGTTCAGGAAGTTGATGTAGTACAGGATAAACAGCAGGTATAGCGTAAAACTGATTTTGAAGGTGTTGGTGAAGCGGTGGCCTTTGCGCCAGCTAAAGAACATGATGGTGGCGGTGACGACGGCTGCCAGCAGCATGAGTTCCAGAATGCGCATGTAGTGTTTGCTGAACTGCGTTTTAAAGAACTGCAGGTCGTTGTATTCATACCCCTGCAGGCGGTGTGCCTGCGCCAACTCTTCCATCTTCCGGAGTACCGAACGGCTGGGTTCTTTCGTATAGAAAAGATGCAGGTAATACATGGCGCCGGTATAGTCGCGGAGGCCTTCTTTGATATAGGCCATCTTCAGCAGCATCTGGGGTGAATACAGCTGCTCCTGTAAGATCTGCTCGTACAATTCGAGCGCTTCCGTGTAATGCTGTTTTAGGAACAAAGAGTCTGCCGTTACCAGTGTTGTTTTATCTGCCTGAGCATAAGCCGGTTTTGCCAGAAGGGCCAAAAAAATGACTAAAAAAGCAGATATTTTGAACCAAAGGTTTTGCATTTAAAAACTTAGCTGTTAGTTTTGCATCGCAATTCAGGGAAACGTCCTGAGAAATGCAAGTTAATAAAAAGATTCTGTAGCTCAGCTGGTAGAGCAATACACTTTTAATGTATGGGTCCTGGGTTCGAATCCCAGCGGGATCACAATGAGAGCGAAAGCCTTTTCTGAATGAAAAGGCTTTTTCTTTCTACTCTTGCTGAAGAGAAAGCAAAGTGAAAAGAAGCAGGAACAGGAAATAAGTTTTGGTTAATTAAAATTAAGTTCCTATTTTTGCACTCCCAAATAAATGGGAACAGTACTGATTCTGTAGCTCAGCTGGTAGAGCAATACACTTTTAATGTATGGGTCCTGGGTTCGAATCCCAGCGGGATCACTTCTTAAGCCTCAAACGTTCGTTTGAGGCTTTTTTTTTTCTACTTTTGGCAACATTAGATCATCCCGGATGGAGCCTGATAAACTGTTCTCCTTATCCGACAACGTACCACCTACCCATATGATGGAAAGTTCAATCATAGTTCAAGTGCCAATTTCGATATCATATCCGGCTTTAGAAGGAGTACTTAAAAAGAAAATGGTTGGTCAGCCTGTTCCCAAGCCAGAACCAGGCGTACAAACGCCTCCGTACGGCCAGATACTGGACATCGGGATATCAGGAAGTAGCACAGGTGCCTATGACGTTATTCTCAGGATAAAACTGAGGATTCTCCGGACAGTTCTGAAACGGGACCAGGTGGATTTGTATGTTTTCGCAACGTTAGGCTACGATAATGCAACGCAGCAGTTATTTGTCCGGAAGTTTAAGATGAACTCCAGAACCTCCAGTGGTTTTTACAATGCTGCCTTAGAAATGCTTATAAACAATGCAGCCTACAATCAAATTATAAAAAAGGCAAGAGTTAACCTAAGCCAGATTATTTCAGAAGAGCTGAACAAGGCCAACAGCAGGCTGGAAGAAGGTCTTGAACTAAAGGGAGTAAAAGTGTTGGGAGCAGTACAGGGGGTGCGTGTGCAGGATATCATACCCCAGCAGGACAAGGTATCGCTCTCCTTTGAACTGCAGGGAAACCTGGAGTTAGAGATTGATGATTTGATTAGCCTCATGCCTGCTGAATAAAAACCGGCCTGTTTAAAGGTTATCTACGGAAGTATACTTAACAGCTTCTATTCTTAACAAATACTTTCCATAGACATAGATTAGCTCCGCAACTATAGTGGAGCAGGTGCTCTTATACAGTCAATGATGCCCTACGACTTGCACCGATTAGCGGGGCATTGACCTTTCTTACTCAACTTGCGTTTCTACAAATTCTATCTATTTCAAATCTTTTTAATTGTATAATACCAATTCTAATTAGTTATAATAGACGCTTAAAAAAGTTCTTACATTTGAAATAGCTTTTATTCCTTCTTCAATTATAATGCTGAAGAAAGGCTTTTTACATGCTGATTTGGGGCTTTTGCCAAAGTTCTTCTCATAAAAGCCATAATTAAAGATTAGTTAACACCACGCATGCATACATCTTAACCGTAAGAAGTATTTTTGTACTTGTTCCTACGACCACTAAATCTTAAAAAATGAGAAAACTTCTACGATGTATGTGTGGCATTGGTGTACTGGCTTTTCTGGGTATGGCAAATGAAGCCAATGCTCAGGATATCTTCATTAATGAACTCCATTATGACAATGCTAGCGCAGAAGTAAATGAAGCCATTGAGGTTGCCGGACCTGCTGGTACAGATCTGACAGGCTGGAGCCTTGTGCTCTATAACGGAAACGGTGGCACTACCTATTATACAAAGTCGCTGAGTGGTGTTCTCCCGGACCAAAATAATGGCTTTGGTACACTTTACTTTCCGATTGTGGGAATACAAAATGGAGCACCCGATGGTATTGCACTCATTAATGCTGCTGGTGAAACTGTACAGTTTCTGAGTTACGAAGGTGCATTTACAGCCGTAGGAGGACCTGCTGACGGTTTGATGAGTACAGACATTGGTGTAAGTGAGGCAGGTACGGGTCCTGCTGACTTTTCACTGCAACTAACAGGCGCTGGCCGCATGTACAGTGACTTTGTTTGGGCTGCAGAGGCCTTAAATACTTTTGGATCTGTAAACGCCGGCCAAAGCTTCGGCGAAGGCGGCGGTAATGAACCGGAGCCGGAGCCAGAACCAGAAGTGCCTAAAAACCCTACGACCGGCGCAATAGTCTTCATCAATGAAATTCATTATGACAATGTGGGAACTGATGCGGGTGAGGGTGTGGAAGTAGCCGGGCTTGCCGGTACCGACCTTTCAGGCTGGCAACTGGTGCCTTACAATGGCAACGGCGGTGCACCATACAATACTACATCCTTAACCGGCACTATTCCAAATCAGCAATCCGGTTTCGGTACTGTTTTCTTTGCCATAAGTGGTTTACAAAATGGGGCTCCTGATGGTATAGCTCTTGTTGATGCTGCCGGGAGCGTCGTACAGTTCTTAAGCTACGAAGGTACTTTTGAGGCAACCAGCGGCCCGGCTGCCGGCACGGCCAGCACCGATATAGGCGTAGAGGAAGGAAGCGGTACACCTGAAGGCTACTCCTTACAACTTACAGGAACAGGTTCTGCCTTTGAATCCTTTACATGGGCGACAGAAGCTGTAGCCACCTATAACAGCGTTAATAACGGGCAAGTGTTCCTTCCATTACAGGATGTTGTCTTCGTCAACGAACTGCATTACGACAACGACGGTGCAGATACAGGAGAAGGCGTGGAAGTGGCAGGTAATGCCGGCGCTAACCTTGAAGGCTGGACGCTTGTTGCCTATAACGGCAATGGCGGTGCCTCCTACAGTACTGTTACCCTGACAGGCATTATTCCGAATCAGCAGAATGGCTACGGTACCTTGTTCTTTTCTATCGCAGGCCTGCAAAACGGGGCTCCTGATGGTATAGCTCTTGTAAAAGCTGACGGTGCTGTTGTTCAGTTTTTGAGCTACGAAGGTGTCTTTACAGCGGTGGGAGGCCCTGCCGATGGTATGATGAGTACAGACATTGAGGTTAGTGAAGGAAGCACTACACCCAATGGCTTCTCGCTGCAACTGACGGGTTCCGGCTTCAGTTACGATGCCTTTACTTGGTCAGGCCCCATTGCCAATACGTACAATGCTATTAATACAGGCCAGAGCTTCGGAACTGGTGGTGGAACAGACCCAGACCCTGTGGAGCCGCAGGAGGTAACTATCGCTGCCGCACGTAACCTGCCTTTGGGTACGCAAGTAATTGTGAACGGCACGCTAACCGCAACAGACCAACTGGGAGGCCCTGCCTTTATACAAGACGAAACAGGCGGTATTGCCCTCTTCGATAGCCAGGTGCATGCTCCTGGCACGTTCAGCATCGGTGACTCTATACAGGTTACAGCCTCTATCGGAGCCTTTAACCAACAGGTGCAGTTAGTAGATGTAACCAGCCTGGAGAGCTTTGGCCCAGCCACGCAACCTATAGCGCCAGTGCAGGTAACTATTGCTGAGCTGAGTCCGGCACTGGAGGGGCAATTAGTTACTATAACCAATGCATCCTTCGTTGACACAAGAGGCCTGCTGTTCCCGGAAAGCAATTACCGCATCACGGATGGCACTGGCACCCTGAACCTTCGATTAGACGGAGATGTAGAAAGCTTGGTGGGCCGTGAAATACCGGATAATGCTGTGAACATTACGGGTGTTGTCGGAAGCTTCAGAGGCACCCTGCAACTGCTTCCGCGCTTTATCGAAGATGTGCCAGGCACTACACCTTACGTGCCGGCAGGTACGGATATTCCGATTGCAAAAACGCTGGACGTAATGACCTGGAACATGGAGTTCTTCGGTTCTACCATTCCTACTTTCGGGCCCTCTGATGTGCAACTGCAGCTGCAGAATGCCGCCCGCCTCATAGACAGTGTACATGCCGATGTGATTGCCGTGCAGGAAATATCGGATGAGAGCCTGCTGCAGCAACTGGTAGACATGCTTCCAGGCTATGCAAAAGTATGCTCCGACCGTTTCTCTTACTCCTATAATGCGCCGGATCCTAATTTCCCGGACCAGAAGCTTTGTTTTATCTATAACACGGAAGTGATAACGCTTGTTGATGAGCGTGTAATTTTTGAGGAACTATATGATGCTGCCCGCTCAGGTGCCAGCACGCCACTGGATGCATACCCTACCAGTCCATCTTCGTTCTGGTCGAGCGGAAGGTTGCCTTATATCATTACTGTAGATGCTACCATCGAAGGTGTAACGGAGCGGGTACAGTTGATTAACATTCACGCAAAGTCAGGCGCGGCAAGCTCAGACCTTATCAGAAGAAGGTTTGATACGCAGGCACTGAAAGATACCCTGGATCAGTACTATCCTGATGCCAACATCATTCTGCTGGGTGACTACAACGATGATGTGGATGAGTCGATTGGTGGTGGTGAAACTACCTACAGCACGTTCGTGCAGGCTGACAATTTCAGAGTGGTGACGTCTACGTTGAGTGAAGCAGGCCTTCGTTCTTTCATCACAAGAGACAACGTAATCGACCACATCACCATCAGCAATGAATTGTATGATGAATACCTGATGGGTACCGCAACACTGGTGATACCATTCAACTGGATAGAAAATTACGCTAACACCACATCCGACCACCTTCCAGTCTTTACCAGATTTGAATTCGCAGAGCCGCTTTTGGTAAATGCCGGTGCTGATAAGGTAGTCTACTACGGCTACACCCCATCCGCCTGCACAACGTTATCAGCCAGTGCGGCCACGGGTGGTGTGGCAGGTTATACCTATACCTGGAGCACAGGTCAGACGGGCCAGACCATAGAGGTTTGCCCACAGATTTCCACTACCTATACCGTAACGGTGACAGATGCTAGAGGCGTGTCTGTAACAGATGAGGTGCAGGTGTGTGTGGTGGACGTAAGCTGCGGGAATGCCAGCAACCCGAAAGTGCAGGTATACTATAACCCATCCGGTAAAGAGGGAAGAGGCAAAACGCTTTGTATAGAAAATGATGCTGTACCGGCACTTCTTGCCCTGGGAGCTACCTTAGGCGATGGCAATGTGACACAATGTGATGGCAGCCCCGTTCCAGCAGGTGAGGTTGATCTGAGGGAGCTTTTCTCGCTTCTGGTGTATCCGAACCCGGTTTCAGATTACCTGAACATCATATCTGACAAGATAGCTGACTGTGAAGTAGAGTTAACCTTCTATAACAGGTATGGAAAAGAAGTGTACAGGAACAGCCACAGTATACAGAATGGTAGCCTTAACCTGGACATCAGAAATGTACAACTAAGCAAAGGCCTTAACTATCTGAAGGTAATAAGCCAGTACGGCACGCAGACCATGCGGATTATCAAGTTCTAAAGTGGGCTAAATTCAGAGTTGAAAGACCCGGCCATCGAGCCGGGTCTTTGTGTTTAAGGCTAACGCGTGCTAAGACCGCAATTTTTCAATCAAAATAATATAGTCTAGACTCAGCGGGACGATCTATCAATAGCCTTATGCTTAGTATACATTTTAAGCTCCGGAGGAGGGCCTGGCAATCTTTGCCAAACAGTCCGCTCCTCCGGAGCAAATGATTGATATTTTGCTTTCTAACAAAAGTTCGCCCCGCTGGAACTATACTTACACCTAAATCAGCCATGCTACTTGTTTTCAGCTAACGCATCAGGGATGTTTGGAATGACAAAGAATGTACAGAAAGTGTGCTTTGGCGAAAAATGCACCGACGGCATTTAGTTTTACCATACAACAGAAAAGCCCTTGATTTACAGGGTTGTGGATCAGGGGCTTTTGTGAAAACTTGTTTATGCAGGCTAAGCTTCGGTTTTATACAGTGTCTCGAAGAGCTTGTGTTTGTAAGCCGGATACTCCCTCAGGACGGCAACCAAGGCGAACATAACGCCTCCTACCAACAGGGGATAGAGCAGGTACAGCACAGGGTGTATGCGGGGCAGGAACAGCATGCTGAACAGGGCAATTGCTATGAAATTGTATAGGTAAGATGTTTTCGCACTGAAGCTGAAGACGCCCCCTTTCACTGCCCTTGGGCTCACAATTGAGGAAATAATACCGAAAGGTATCAGCACCAGAATAGAGGTGATGTACATCAGTACAATGAACAGTGCGTTTTCATGGTTAAAGAAGGTGACATAAAGGAATGTCAGTACAGCATCCAGCAGCAGGGGCACACGCAGCGGCAGCAGGCTCGCCCTGATGAAATCTTTATATGTGCCGCTACTACGCTCTATTGTAAGCCACAAGTTGCGGTAAAAGCCCCAGACGTTGTTAAATACATAGGAAAACATCACCAGGGGGCCAACAAATATCCAGAGCGAAAGTATTTCATCAAAAATGTGATTGCCTTTCTTCATAAAAGAAATGGCGTCAACGGCTAAGATGATCAGTTTGAACACCATGCCGAAAATCAGCATTTGCTTTGCCAGCTTATGGTTCTTGAAAAGGCGCCATCCCAAGCTGCGGCGGGCACTGCCGCTGTAACTGACCACTTTATGGCGTACGTCGGTAGCCGCGTGTTCTAAAAAAAAGTTGGCCGTGACAAAGAAAGCAAGAGCAGCCATATGTACAATCAGCATCAGCCAGTCTGAGGTAGGTTTGAACATAGGCACCCGCACCTGCAGGGCTAAAAATGCAGCGGCCATCACAGCAGCCATATAGAAGAAGCTGTTTGTCCATTGAATCTTCCGTTCCACAAACACCTGCAGCGAACGGAGCGTGACATGCGCTGTCAGCAGGACCAGTATACTTTGCAGAAAGTGCACCAGGTCATAAGCAGGCGCCATAAGGAACAGGAAAATGAGAAAGTTAAGCGCGATGAAGTAGAAAGGAGAAACCAGCTCTACCACTAACTCCGTCCAGAACTTTTTAAGCAGGCTTATCGGGTAAATGCGCTGAATAACGGCTGACTTGGGAACATAAGACGGGAAAAAGCCTCTGAGGATAATAATCACCAGCAAAAACAGGTTGGAATACTCCAGCACTAGTTCAGGGCTTTGTTTTATGCCACCCTCCTGGGCTTTTTGAAGTATAATGGTGAAAACCAAAGCGTAAAACCCGGCTAATAAAATTCCAAGGGCAAGCAGGAGGGCCCGCTGTTGCGGCTTCTGCCTGAAAAAGCTGTCGATCCTTGCGCGGCAGGAGAAAAAGATTAATTCCATACCCCACGTATCAGTTAAGCATCCAATCCATGTTTGTCTCTGCGTTGTGGTGTGGCAGAAGCAGCTGGAAAAGCGCCTGGTCTATGAGGTTGGCGCCGTTCATGGTAAACTCCTGCACAGAGCCGTTATACATCAGCTGCCCATCATTCAGAACACCAATGTGCGTTGCCACTTTCTCTACATAGTTCAGGTCGTGTGACGAGATAAGTATAACGCGGTTCATGTTGCGGTAACTGCGGATGAGGTTCACCAGCAACTGAGCAGCTATAGGGTCAAGTCCGGTAAAGGGCTCGTCCAGGATAAGCACCTGCGGCTTGTGCAGGATGGCAGCGGCAATACCCACCTTCTTTTTCATGCCTGTGGAGTAACCGGCAATGTTCTTGTACAGCGACTCCTTATCTGAGAAAAAATAGTTTGTGAGGCTGGCGATGCGCTCCCCGGCCACGGTAGGGGAGAGGCGGTACAGCTTGGCCACAAAATTCAGGTACTCCAGCCCTGTGAATTCTTCTATCAGAGGATTGTCTTCGCAGAGGGCCCCAAGGTTTTGCTTCAGCTCAAGTGAGTGGTGCTGGTAATTCTTGTCAAATAAAGAAATAGTGCCTGCATCGGGCTTCATCAAATCAAGAATACAATTCAGAAAGGTACTTTTGCCGACGCCGTTTTTGCCCAGGAGGCAATAAATCTGCCCTTTTTCAATCTTTAAATCAAGCTCTTTTAAAACATGCTTTTTCCCAAATCCTTTCGATAAACCGCTTATCTCGATGCTCATATGCTACTCCGTACGAAATGAATATAAATAAATGCGTCAAAACTTCCCGCATCTATACTACTATAGGAATCCTGTCTTCAAATTTCTGAAATGACTGAAGCTATATCCCGCCTGCTTATGCTGACTTCAACTATGGCTTTTTCAGAATGCCTATTTTATTTTAAACACGGCTTCCTATATAAAGTTCTATTATATTGATATTTATGATGTATTCTTAAGAATAACTTAATTTAAGAGAAATCCGCTTTGCAAATGTCGAAAGCCCTCTTTATTTTTGCAACCACATTTTACCTGCGCACGTGGTGAAACTGGTAGACACGCCATCTTGAGGGGGTGGTGCCTTCGGGTGTGGGAGTTCGAATCTCCCCGCGCGCACTTATCTAAAGCTGGTACTCCCTATCAGCTAAATAAGAAAGCTCTATTCTAACTGGATAGGGCTTTTTTGTTTTTAAAGCCTGTCTTTAAGCTCCCATATTCCTTATTTCTCAGTGACCCAGCCAGTGACCTGTAGTTGTAAGGTGAGTTGGGTCACTGAATAGCTTGTAAGTTGCTGATTACTTTTGTTTTACACCAGTGTAACTTGTATTCTAATGGTTTACTTAAAGAACAAAAACACATGAAGACACAGCACACATTTTCCATCCTGGCGATGGTCAGAAGAAACAAACCCAACAAACTGGGAGAAGTACCTGTCTTAGTAAGGGTAACACTTGATGGCAGTATCAGCGAGATAGCCTCCAAACACTACATCAAGCCTGAGCTATGGGACTCTGCTAAAGGAAGGGTAAAAGGCAGGTCAGACCTTGCTAAAACCATCAATGATACCATAGACTTATTTAAGCTAAGGGCTAAACAGCAATACAATAAGCTTCTAGAGGGAGGCAAAGATGTCGACCTGATGGCTATTAAGAATGGGGTCTTGGGAATAGAAGAAAAACAGCCTACCTTATTGGATGTGTTCTCTAAACTGGTGAGAGATGTGCAAGCAAAGATAGGAGTAGAGTACAGCCTTAGTTGTTATAACGCTTATAAGGCCACAGAGAATCATCTTATTAAGTTTCTGGAAGAAGAATACAAGTTGCAGGACTTCAAACTAAAGAATTTGTCCTACAGGTTTATAGCTGACTTTGAACTCTACCTAAAGACAAAAGGCAAGTGCAGGCAGAATGGTGCCATCAAGCATATTCAAAGGGTGAAGAAGTCAGTGAAGATAGCGTTAAAGTATGACTACATCCAGAAAGACCCTTTTCTCTTACACTCCATGAGCAAGGATAAGGTCATCAGGCTTCCTTTGAATGAAGGGGAGTTGAAAACCTTAGAGGCTGTTCACTTCAATGTTGAGAGACTAGAGATTGTTAGAGACATGTTCCTCTTCACCTGTTATACAGGCTTAGCCTTCATTGACGCTAAACTCCTTAAAAAGGAGAATATTGGAATTGGAATAGATGGAGAAGAGTGGATATTTACTGAGCGTCAGAAGACAGGGAATACTTGTGCAATACCACTTCTTCCACCAGCTAAGGCTATCATAGAGAAGTATGCAACCCATGTCAAGGTACTAATATCTGGTTGCCTGTTGCCTATTCCATCTAACCAAAAGTTCAATGCCTACTTAAAAGAGATTGGAGATTTATGTGGTATAAGGAAGAAGCTCACTGTGCATATTGGTAGACACACCTTTGCGACTACGATAGCCTTGCAGAATGGGGTACCTATGGAGGTTGTCAAGCAAATGCTGGGGCATGACAACATAAAGACTACACAGATTTATGCAAAAGTAGAAACGCGTCTTATAGCTGATTCCATGAAAGTACTGCGAGATAAGATGTGAAGTAAGAGAGGTAGGTTTAATCTGCCTCTCTATTACTTTATTGGTAATCTTCAGCCTGCCCCTCAGATGGGATGTTCGATGCAAGAAAACAAGGAATATCAAGATACTGCAATATTCTTACCACACTGATAGATGTAAAGATAACAGAGGGTAGAATTGTTAATGCGTTAAAACACTTATAACAAGAGCTTTATAGATAGTAGGTGCAATTAAGATTGAACAAGCTGAGGGGGAGTAATTGTGGTAAGTACTATTCACTAAATGTATATGAGGCCTTATCTCAAGCCTCCTTCTTTCCTTAGCCTCATTTACCTAGCTTATTACACCCCTAGCTATCATAGCTAAAGAGTCAAGTTCCTTCTGCTGGTCATTAATCTGGTCCTGTTGCTGCTTAATGGTACTCCTATAGGAAAACCAAGCTAGTACACCAGTAACTATAGCAACCAAGGTTCCAAACATAGTAGTATAGGCCTGTGCCTTATCAGTCCAAGAAGGTTCATCTTTAGTAGCTTCTATTATAGCTTTTAGAGCCTGCTTACTCATTACAAGGCTATCTACACCTGTAACACTAGCTTGGGAGGGATTAACAGCAGCCAAGGTATACTGAGCTATGGCTAAGGTTTCTACATAGAGATTCATAATTGTTAACTAGATTAACATCTAAATATAGTATTCTAACCTTATAAGTGTAGGTACTAAGTCAATTCACATCTGATAAAGGAACAAAAGGATGATAAGAAAACAACAGGAGAGGAAGTAGCTATATCTGAGCCAGCACAATCTGAAAACCCACATAACCTAACTACATACCAATCTATAACATCAAGCCACATTGGTCAGGAAGAGTACTGCCTTAAACTGGTTAAGCTCTGGAGGCGATGCTCAGTTACTGATTCAAACCTCATCGAGATATTAGTAGCGTCACACATCAAGCCTTGGAGGGAGTCTAACAACAGAGAAAGGCTAGACCTATACAAGGGACTGTTGCTGACACCTGACCTGGATTCATTATTTGATAAGGGCTTGATAAACTTTGGAGATGATGGAGCTATAATGCTACCTAAGAAGCTTAGTAAACAAGCCTGCAACATCTTGAACTTGACCACAAATATTAAGCTTCGACATGTGTTCGAGCAGAACCTTCCCTATCTGAGATTTCATAGGGAGAGCATCTTTCAAAGATAGACAGATGGAGATATCCCTAGGAGCAGAGAGACAGCTAAGTTATTATTGAGGCTTACCCTACATTAAGTAAGTCAGGTCTAAACAGCCAGTTCTTTATGAGGCTTCAGCAAACAGATATCTAAAGTCGCCTGATACATAACACTTTAGATAATAATTAACAGAGAGTATAAAAATTATTCGACTCTTGCCTTGGTATCATAAAAAATACTGTCTTAAATTAGCACCGCAAATTCTAGTGTATCTCAGCAGCGGATATTGTTCAGTGCACTAGTAAAGCTCATCTATCAATAAGGCGCTTAAGCAGTGGACATCGTAGACTAGCTGTACAAACCTATTCCCTCAAGCCCCTTCATATCTATCAATTTTGTAAACCTAATAGACTCCTACCTTTTATAGGTCTGGAAGATTAATGTCATCTTAGCTTGTCTATTGGTCTAGATGATACCAAATGAGTTAAAACCCATTACTTCCTTAACAGGAGATTATCATTCTATTTCTACCTCCATAGGTATAGTGTCAATCAAAGAATATAGAAGAGAACTCTACACAAGGAATTAATAAGGGTTTAATAATGTAATAAAATTTATTAATAATTTAATAAAATTGATATGAATCCTAACGATAATCAGGAAAGCCTACAACATATAGACAAGGTTGAGGAGTTTCTAAGTACACATTATGACTTTAGATATAACACAGTATTAGGTAGAGTTGAGTTTAGGCTAAAAGGTGGTACCTCATACCAACTCATGGTTGACTACGATGAAAACTCCATCTGCAGGCGATTGGAGAGAAACCGCCTCAAAATCAACCCGACTACACTTAAAGGAAAGCTGTTGTCTGACTTCACCACTACATTCGACCCTTTTATTGAATATTTCAATAGTTTATCTACTTGGGATGGGAGTACAGACTACATTCAACAGTTAGCGACCACTGTAAAGACTACTAATGAGTCCTTGTGGAACAAGTTCTTTAAGAAGTGGATAGTAGCTATGGTCACTTCCCTTATGGTTCCCGATAAAGTTAATCATACTGTGCTCGTGTTCTATGGTGCCCAAGGGAAGGGTAAGACTACTTGGATTGAGAAGCTGGTACCTAAAGAACTAAAGAGTTACCTCTATACAGGCACAATAAACCCCAATGATAAAGATGCAATGATTCATCTTGCAGAGCGTATGCTTATTAATCTGGATGAGCTTGAGAATCTGAATCGCTCTGAGATAGGTTCTTTAAAGAGCCTTATCACGCAGAGCAATATCAATATACGAAGGCCTTATGGACGAAATAGTGAAAACCTGACAAGAAGAGCCTCGTTCGCAGGCTCAATTAACAACAATCAGTTTCTAAATGACTCTACTGGGTCACGCAGGTTTTTAGTAGCAGAGGTATCATACATCGATTATCAGCATGAGGTAAACATAAACATGGTATTAAGTCAGGCCCTAACTTTGTTCAAAGAAGGTTTTCAGTATTGGTTTGATGAAGCAGAACAGGAGCAGATAAACGACAACAATTCTCAATATCAACGCACCAGCTTAGAGGAGGAGTCTCTTCTGGATAAGTTCATGCCAGCAGAGGAGAATGACCAGGAAGCAGTATATTTAACTACTACAGACATTGCAAATGAGCTTAAAGACAGCTACGGAGTTAGAACAGATGCTTCTGCTGTGAACCTTTTAGGAAGGGCATTGGCCAAGAATGGATTCAAACGTCTAAAAAAGGGTAGTAACTATAAATACTGCATCAAGAACAAAAGGCAGGAGAATGTGATTAGACATCCTAACTCATCCCTTCAAAGTGAATTTACTCAGATGAGTGTTGCCTGAAAGACTATAGGGTAAGATAGGTAAGGTTAGTTGTTCAACTTTACTATAGAATGATTAAAAGAGCCTGCTATTTTGTAGGCTCTTTTGTTTAATACTTATACAATATGTATTTACACTATCATTTCAACATTTAATCTTACCCAACTTACCCTAATCATAAAAGGATAAGCAAACAAGAACATGATAGTGTTGTAAGGAGGGTAAATTCAAGCTTGGTCTCATTATCTGCGCTATAGACATAACAATTATATAGCTATGTTGAGTGGGTTTTCCCATCACGTTCCTCAATCCTTAGCTGTGTACATACTACAGAACTAACTTGTACTTTCCTCATAGTCGCATTTCCTAACATGGCTATTGCAGTTGTCTTGTGAGGTCGCAGTTAGAAAACCAACAGAGTACAGGGCATCCTAACATTCATGATGAGGAAGCTACTTATAAGATTTAGTGTGGTAATGAGTCACTAGTAGCTCTCCCTCTTCTGTGGGTTATCTAACACCCATTCAAAAATTTTTTATATTTTTTTCTGAGTCCCACTATGAAGCCCACCCTCCTTCTATAATCACCCCCACTATGGAGCAGGGTTGGATGTACCGCCCCATGATGTATAACCACATAATTTAAAACACATGGTAACAATTACTGGCTTTGCCAAAAGAAAGAACACAGCAGATGAAGAATTCAATGTGCTGCTCCTACAAGGGGAAATTGAGTTAATCCAGTCGAAGGAGTCTGGTAGGTTCTATGCGACAGCTAAGACCTGTTCTATCCCATGTACCTTCAATGAAGCTATGTGCCAAGGTCTGATAGGCAAGACACTTCCAGGTAACATTGAGAAAGTACTTGTCGACCCTTATGACTACCATATTCCTGGTACAGACGAGATTATCTCACTCGACTACTCCTACTACTACGACCCAGTAGACAGAACAATGGAGCAGGAAGTTTTCCAGATGAAACCAGCAGCTTAATTATTAAAGGGGTAGTCAATAGGCTACCCTTTTTCATTTCTCACACTTCAACAAGAAACATGATTACAAACCTACTGCTAAATCCTGAACCAAGCAGGATGGATGACAGCTGCCTGTTTATGTCTAAGTACAAGCTCCAGAGAGCACACTGTCCTTTCGAGGTGGTTTGCATCAAGGAGATAAGAAAGATTACTGTGGGTGAGAAGCTGAGGGTAGATAAGGTGCTGAGCTGGCATTCAGGAGTAGTTCTGTTCTTCATCAAGGGTAAGCTATACCCACACAGTCATTTCAGTTACAGACCACCTACACAGTTTGTAGCGACTGGTATTAAGTAATTGGAATAGGAGTTATGCTGAATTTCTTAGGCCACAGTTCTATGAGATGGTTACTCCTCAAAATCAAACCACTGAAAGAACGTAGCAAATTCATTTGTTGCAGCAATATGAAGGCAGGAAGTTAATCATCAAACAGATTACTTCCTGCTTGCTACCCTTGTTTACATTGAACTCTTCCCAACTTGAGAAATAATCTGAAGCCATACCTCTAACTCAGTATTCAGCTAATATCGTCCTCAAGCTCAATGTCTATTTCTTCTCCAAATGAGAATTTATCAGCTAATACAACAGGGTCCACTGTTATACCATCTGCTACAACTCCCTGAGGAAGCTGTACTAATTGTTTCAACACTTCTGTTGCAAACTCTTTGATGTTACCAGACTTTCTAAGTTTAGCTCCCTCCTCAGTTATATTATATACTCTATAAATATGATATTCACCTTTGGCCCATATTGCTTGCTTCAGCTCATTGATTGAAATATGGAACTTATTTGCGAAATTACTAGATGTAGACTTTACCTCTATGAACAGCGTTTTAGAATGGTCAGTTAGCCTAAAGTCGTAAGGCGATACTGCATTACTTTTTGAACTCCATTCGAATTCACCTGGATGTAAGGCCTCTAAATAGCTATTAATAATCTCCTCACCATCTTCTCCATTTTGTTCAGCCTTTTCTTTAGCTTTATGAAATAACTCAGGACTTATGCTTCTCAGCGAAGGACGTGTAACAGCTTCGAAGTTTACACTTCTTTCTGTTACAGGCACACTAAAAGCAATAGCTCCCCCAAGAGCAGCCAATTCTAATTCATCAGTGTTTAATAATATTGATTGTGCAGGATGCTCATCTTTAAGGTCAGTTATCAAGTTCATTAAATCAGAAACTTGAGCCTCATCAATACTAACCATTTTACTAGTTCCAAGATAATTGTTCAAGACAGGATATAGATTCTTGTCTTCTATGTTACCCTGACTAATGAGAACAAGCTTAACTTTATCTGGTTCATCATTACCAAAGAACTCAAACAAAGCTAAATCACCCTCCTGAAGGTTATGATATCTATCTATATAACCATCACTTATTTCTGGGTCACGAACAAACTCACCATTGAGCCTCCAGTTTTTAGAAGCAGATGACTTACGAATTGAGCGATTAACAATATGAGGTGTGTTAGCTAAACCTGGACCATATATAGATAACTTAACCTTCATATCCCTCTTATTCTCTGGAATATTGGGGTAGAGCCTCTTGATGAAAACATCAGAATTAAGATTTATTGATTTTTGCTTTCCGCCCTTCTGAGTACCATCAGGCTGCTTGTTACTATCAAAATGCGCTTTGAATAAACCTAAATCAGATATAGTGAGTCGTTTAATAGCAATCTTACGCTTCATCTTGAATGCGAACAGCGTTTAGAGTTGTCATCATTGTTCTTCCTACTGCGTAGGAAAGTAAAGGAGGAACAGCATTACCAATTTGTTTAAAGGCAGGATTCATTGTGCCTGAGAACTTAAATCCATCTGGAAATGATTGTAAACGTGCAGCTTCTCTTACTGATATTGTTCTTGCTTGTTCACTATCATAATGTATATGCGAGTAGCAATCTTTACCTAAATGAGCCATTAAGGTACGTGCTGGCATATCTGGCTCCATTTTGCGCCATTTATTAGGAAACTTACCAGGGTCATAAGGAGGGACTATAGAGCTATAAAGTTGCTTATATTCTTCACTTCCTTCTTCCAGACGCTGGCCAACTTCCCTTCTTGCTTTCAGCTCCTCTTGAAACATCTCTTGAGCATGTTGATACGCCTCAGGATACTGGTCACCAGGCAACATTCTTCTGAAGAGCTTATAATCACGTGGGAGGCTCCTTATTACATGGTCTCCTATACCAACATTGTTTTCAAATCCTGGCCAGTTGCGCATTAACTTTGTATATGGAGACTTTGGCCTTTCTCTGTATGGTTGAATATCATTGAAACGTCTTGTTCCTCGTTTTAATGTCCCTTCCAAATGCGTGGTTATTGCAGGCAAGTCACCCAAGGCTTCTTTAGCACTTACAGCTGGCGCTGAGTCAGGTGTAAATTCTCGTGGTACCTCTACATATCTAATGTGCTCACCAAACAAGTCAACAACTACATTCCTCAAGGCAACTTGTCTCGAACCATGGTAACCCCTGGGTAAGTCTACCCAATGAGTAGGAGCTGGAAATGTTACCTCTACTCCTAATTCTTGTCGATAGGCTATAAGGAACATTCTCTCTCGCATTTGAGGTACTCCATAGAATGATGAGTTTAGTAGAGTATAATTACATGTGTACCCCATTTCATCTAAAACCTCACACATTTCCTCTGCAACGTTATGCCCACCATAATTCAGAACGTCAGGAACATTCTCCATCACCAAAGCTAAAGGTTGAAGCTGGGCTACATAGTGTAAGTACCTAAGATAAAGGTTACCTCTTGCATCCTGTAAATAAGCATCAGGATGCTCTGCTACCTCACGTAGCTTAGCCCTACCAACTCTTGTATAAGCCTGACATGGAGGTCCACCCACAATGATGTCAACAACCTCATCTACAGGCTCAAAGTAACCTAATTCTTCCAACAAATCAGCTGGTTCTAATGTAGTTATATCACGAGGATTGGCATGTATCTCTCTAATAGCTTCTGGTTCATCGCGACAAAAGTTCAAGGCATGGGTTCTGGCAGCATGAGGGTCAACTTCAACTGCTCCTATTATATTAAAACCTGCTTTATGGAAACCTAATGATATTCCACCGCAACCAGCAAATAAGTCAAGTACTCTTGGAGTATTTCCTGATAGGAATCTTTCAATTTTATTCTGAAGAGGCATTATTAAACATACAAATTGTTAAAAGAGTAAGAAAAGACCATCTAAGGGTTAAGGCTTTCCAGCCTATGAACCAACGCAATTAGAGTCTCTTCTCTTGTTTTGGGTTTTAATTCACATTCCCATACTTGAACTACATGCCAACCATTATCAACTAACTGTGCAGTCACTTTAGCATCGTTAAGTGAATTTCTTTGAATTTTAGCCATCCACCATTCTGTTCTAGTTTTGGGAATTGTAGCGTATTTACATCCAGTATGGCCATGCCAGAAGCACCCATGAACAAATATAAGAGTTTTATACTTTGGTAAAACTATATCAGGCTTACCAATAATACTAGTTGAATGAAGTCTGTACCTGAACCCCTTTGAATGCAGATACTTACGAACAAGTAGCTCAGGCTTGGTGTCTTTGCCCTTTATTCTGGACATGTTGTAGCTTCTGGTATTCTTCGAGTGCACGTCTGCCATAGGTTGTAAAGTTATAATTTCTAACTTAGTGATTTAAACGAATGATACTTTGAAAGCATACAAAATCAACATCATCAGAGAACCTGGGGCAGACCCTTTCACAGGAGAATTATATCCTATGAAGCAGGAGGAGTTCTTTGTAGAAGCTAATTCTATAAGAAATGCTTATGTACAGGCGACAGTACATTTTAATATGGATGTGAGAGGTCAGTTACTCAGGTTCTTCATAGATGGAGAAGAGTACTTTGATGAAAGCTACTAATAGAGCTAACTGCTGAAGGTAAAGTCGTTACACACCAACCTTTGTTAGCGTCAAGTTGATAACTATTAAAATTTAAAACTATTAAATAAGATGAGTAAAACATATCTATGTAAGTGGGGAGACTGGGATAAACATGCCATGAACTCCTATGACTCAAAAACAGAAGAAGTATCTGAAGACTTCTTCTCAGATAATAATGGGTATGACCCAAAAGAGATTGAAGCTATTGCTTCTCTAAATGTAGGTGAACAACATGATGCCACTTATGGCAATCATACAGTTACAAGAACACAGTAATAATAAGCACAAGATTACTTAGTCCACAGATTAGAGATGCTGAGCTCTCCTGCCCAAAACTCATTGAGCAATGGTTAAGGCCTAGAGCTTAGCATCATATGGCGTTTTGTAAGTTTGATGACATCTCTTACAAGGCTTCCTCTTATAATCCCCTTCTGCTTCCTTCTTTGTAACTGCTACTACTGTGCGTGTACAGTACTGCAATCCTTCGCAACTTTCAATCCTGTGGTAGGCTTAAGCTGAGCCTCCCTTACATATATAAACCTCTTGAGAGGGTTTTCTAACACCTTGGGATGCAGTATCAGTAGCTTGTTCTACTGGGAGTATCTATGCCTGTGATACAAAACTACAGAGGGAGATTAAGAGAGGTAGTATAAGGTTCTTCATTCAGAGTTGTCAGGCCTAAACCTCATGTGATTACACGAGTATGTATAACTTTAGACGAACCAACATCAGACCTTATCAATAAGTTTATGTGTGGAAGATATTCAGTCATTCCCAAAGCTAAGGGCAACTCACGTGTTTCAAAGCTGTTGGAAAACCACCTGAAGGATGCACACTATAATGCAGCTCCTTCTCAAGCTCTCCCTGTTGTCACCAACAAGCAGCCTAATGAGATTCAGTTCTTCTCCTGGGGTTTACAACCATTCTGGGCTAAGGATGTGAAGTCAATAAAGCGTTCTATCAATGCAAGAGCTGAGACTTTGACAGAGAAACCAACCTTCAGGAACCTGCTCAAGTCTAAGAGATGCTTAGTACCTGCTGATGGGTTTTATGAATGGATGGCTACACCTCAGGGGAAGGTACCACATAGAATTCTGTTAAAAAATGATGAGCTCTTCTCTTTTGCTGGTCTATGGGATGAATGGTTGGATAGGAATACAGGTGAAGTATTGCATACCTACGCTATCATTACAACTGATGCTAATAATTTAGTGAAGCCTATTCATGACAGAATGCCTGTAATACTGTCGCCAGAGGCTGAGAAACTGTGGCTGGATGAGCATGAAACGCAAGAGGACCTACTATCTCTTCTAAAGCCTTTTGAAGCTGATAATATGAAGACTTATCCTGTCTCACCTTTAGTTAACTCTCCTCTCAACAATGTGCCTGAAGTTATCAATTCGCTATAAGTTAATAGAAATAGCATTGAGTAAGAGCAGCAGAAAACAAACAACAGTTATTATTGCGATGTTATAACCTGCAAATAAGAGATAACCATCAAACTATGGCGCTTCAGCTATAACCTTTCCAAATACTTCCCTAAACTTAATTGTATACTTAACCAGCCATTCCAATGCCTCTTCAACTTTCTGAGGGTTATTGAAGTCAGTAGAATGAGTTAAGGCTATGATTTTGTCTCGATTTGTTGGATTAGGATTCCAGCTTAATGTTTGGCCTATTGCACTCTCTATTTCAACTTTCCTGCTCTCAAGGTATGGAAGCATCCCAGCTTTCTTATTGCCTATATAGACTCGTATGCCAACATTATTAGCATCTGTATTACAGGTATTTGACAGATGAACATGCGACTTACCTAATGTAACGTCGAACCAATACTGAGGACGTGGAGTTTGTAGCGAAGGTATCTTTTTTGTCTTCGCTAGTTTATCCTTGAATTTAGTCCAGAAATCAAGTTGAAATAGCCTACTTTCAGACAATTCATCATTTCCTTTGGATTTAGCGGCTTGCCTCACAGCCTCATTAGGCTTACTAACAATATTAAATCTCAGAGCAGCTTTGCTATCATCAATTTGCCACAGCTCTACCTGCACCCCATAAAATGAGATTTCGTCTGTTGTATGGTCATTTAACCAATCCAGAGCCTTTGTATGCTCTTGGGTAAAATCAGTTGCAATCCATATTACTGTTGAAGCATCAAGCACAGAGGAATAAGTAATAGCTTTACCTAAGTGGTCGTGGTTCGTCTTTTCGAGCTGGTTTTCAATAACAACATACTTACCAGTTCCAGTATCCTTTGCCAATATATCTGCAGAATATGGACCACAAGCAACCTCTGTATTTTCCACTTCCAGTTCAAGCCCTATGGCTTTACTTAAACTCTCGATATTACTAGCAAGCCATGGGGTGAAGTCTCTAGCTTCGCTGTTCCACTTTTGGCGCGGGGCTATAGTTTTTAAGTTTCCTAAATCCATAGTTTATGATGTAGATTGCTTTCCTCAGCGAAGCAACAATGCTTCTGAAATAAGGTGAACATGATAATGTTTGTATAGCTTAAAATGGCTAACCATTAATGTATCTACAGAGACGCTGTCAATATTTAACTTAAATCTACGTCCACACGCTTCTTTCATTTGCAGCAACTGTTGTAAAGTGTTTAAGATAATCCACAGAATTGCAATCTACAAGGTTTTATAATACAGCATAAGATTTATTATATATTTGTAGATATATATAATAAATTTGAATATATCATAAATAGGAATACTTCAGGTTTGTTTCTTCAGGGACTCAAATCATAATCAACAATTTGCTTTGTATAGAACAATTCGATGGGGAAGAAACAGGAAGTAGTATTTGAGTTTGCTAAGTATAACACAGGAGAGGTTCTGCATATTACTTTGGCCCATACTGGTGCTAAGGGTTTCTATTGTATAGGCTGTAACTCAGCAATGATTCCTTATTTTGGTAAAAGGCAGCCTCACTTCAAGCATCATCCTAACGATATTGATAAGAGTCAGGAATGTACTTGGTCTGATGAAACATACAGACACAAAATTGCAAAGGAGATTCTACAGAGGCTGAAAGAGATAAAGGTTCCCAAAGTGTCCATTGCTGTGCCAAAGGAGTATGGTGGAGGAAGTGTCACAATAGCTCCTCCTCAGATAGTAAGAGCAAGTTCAGTAGCTATAGAGAGGTACATTTATGAAGACGAGTATGGTCAAGTTAGGATTGAGAAGAGCTTTGACGATATGGGAGGCAGAAGGCATCTGCTGGTAAAACCAGATATCCTCTTTCTAGATGAACAGAGCCAGCCAATATTGATTATAGAGCTTTGCGCTACTCACAGGACAGATGAGGAAAAGAGATTGAAGCTCATGCATTTAGGAATAAACGCTATCGAAGTGTTGATTCCTAAGGCAGCTAATGCCCAAGAAATTGAGAAGAACTTAATATCATCCCATAACACCAAATGGCTTTATAGTAATGAGCAAGCAACAACCAAGTTCAATCCAACCACCCACCTTACTGGTAAGTCAAGTGCTAACCTTGATAGAGAACCAGGAGACATTCCTAGAGGGGAAACGGTTCAGTGCCGCACGTTCAGGATTAGAGAGTGCATACGAGGAATTAAAAAGTTTATGGCAAGCAGCGACTTTACAGAAGGAAAACGAGCAATTGAAGAAAACCTATCAAGAGTTAAGAGAAATACAGAAAGAGTTAGAGAAGAACTGGCAGAACGTAATAACAGAGCAAGAGCAGAAGCTGAAAAAACAGTATTACGACTCCTTGAACGAGAGCAACAAAAGGTTAAAGAACTTGAACCAGCAGAGACACGACTTGCAAAAGAGGCAGAAGCAGAGGAAAGGGACTATAGAGGCTTGGAAAAAAGATATTACGACAAGAGAGACAGACTTATCAGTGAGCAGCAAAGAATTCGAGAAGAAGAAGGTGTTATTTATAGACATTATGAAGGAAGAAGAGCTGAGCTTGTTGGAAGAATTACAGAACTTAGAGAGTGTAACGCCACAATTGAAAGAGTTAGAAAAGATAAAGAGCGAGTTCAATCAGATAAGAGAGGAGCTGTTGCTTATCAGAGCAGCCTATCAGAGGAAGAGCGAAGAATTGAGAAGCAGGAGAAGCAGATTGAGCAGCAGGAGAAGCAATTTGAACACCTTATCAAGCAAGAGCAAGAGTTACGACAGAGGGAAAGAGAGACCATTGAGCGAGAAGCAGACGAAGTCAAAAGAATGGAAGCAGACATCAGCGAGATGGAGAGAAAGCAAAGCAGAGTTAGAAAGAGCAGAGAGCAGCTTGCAAGAATTAAGGACAGAGCTATTGATGCTAGGTTTAATCAAAGAGGATGACACATTTGACAATGAATAAATACTAAGCCATAACTACTCCATAAATTTATCCTACGTCAGATAATCAAAATGATATCATTCAAAGAACTCTGTAAAGAAATGCAAGGTCAGCGTATTCCTTATTCAAAACTATTAACAACTATTGAGTGGAATGAGAAGAGAAGTGTGATTACTAGGCGTGACCATCATTGTTGCACCAATTGTGGTAAGGGTGAGACAATGAGTGAATTTGACGAAAAGCGTCACGAGACTTGGCACTTCTGGCCCAAATATCTTGAAGATGTGTGGGTAAAGCAAGAGGATGGTACCTATGAAGAGGGTGATACGTTGGATTTTGAGATTGCTCCCAAGCATTATCATATGCAGGTGCACCATGTGTGCTATATTCGTAATAGGCTTCCATGGGAATACAGCAACAATTACCTAGTAACACTCTGTAACTGGTGTCATTGGGAATTTCATCAAGAATACAAGGTATATGTTTTGGAAGAAGACGAAGAGAGCTTAGCAGCAGGTATGGAGCCTTGTCCTAAATGTCATGGAACAGGTAGTTTTCCTGAATATAGCCATATACAAGAAGGTGTTTGTTTTCGCTGTGGTGGTGACAGGTATGAACTACCTTTAGTTGAAATTAGAGGATAGCACTTGACCCAGTCCAAAAGAAGGTGACTGCAGATTTAGAAAACCACATACATAAGGACTATCACACACCTACATTAACAGCAATTTGGAACCTTACGAAGTCATTGTTGATAACACTGTTTAAAAATAAAACTAAAATATTTAGCATTTACAACTTCTTTACTCGTATTTGCTATCTATATTAGTTTTAGAATATAATGATAGCTGTTATGTGTGATGCAAAGGTTATTCCCATTACTTCCCATGCTTTAGAGATTATAGAAGTTGAAGAGATAGACAGCATTGAGTTACCACTGTTTGCCTCCTATATCAGTGCTGGTTTTCCATCTCCTGCAGATGACTACTTGGAGGACAAGATAGACTTGAATAAGTATGTTGTACAAAACCCTACCTCAACCTTCTTGATGAGGGTAAGAGGAAACTCCATGCATGACGCTAACATCCATGATGGTGACCTACTTGTGATAGACAAGTCCCTGAAGCCATCTGATGGAAACCCTGTAGTATGTTTTCTAGAGAGCGACTTTACAGTAAAGACCTTTAGGAGAATCAACAACAAGGTGTTTCTCTATCCTGCTAACCATGCATATAAACCAATAGAGATAACAGAAGAGATGGACATGAGGGTATGGGGTGTTGTGGTATGGATACTGCACAAGCCAGTGAAGCTAATATGACCAGTCTGTTTGGCCTTGTGGACTGTAATAACTTCTATGCATCCTGTGAGAGGGTTTTCAATCCAGCCTTAAATGGTAAGGCAGTAGTGGTGCTGAGTAACAACGATGGCTGTGTTATCGCCAGGAGCAATGAGGCAAAGGCACTAGGTATTCAAATGGGAGAACCCTTCTTCAAGATAAGGAACCTAGTAGAGCATAACTATGTGCATGCCTTCTCCTCCAACTATGTACTCTATGGGGATATGTCAGATAGAGTTATGCAGACGCTCTCGCAGTTTACACCTCACGTAGAAGTTTACTCTATTGATGAATGCTTTCTGGACCTGGGGGACTTCTACGACATTGACCTGTTCAGCTATGCATGGAACATCAAGAAAACTGTTGGACAATGGACTGGCATCCCTGTAAGCTTGGGAGTAGCACCTACAAAAGCCCTTGCAAAGGTGGCTAACAAGCTCGCTAAGAAGTCAAAGAAAGCAAATGGTGTACTTGTATTAACAGAACCTTACCACATTCAGAAGGCCTTAGAAGCGACTAAAATAGAGGATGTATGGGGAGTTGGTAGTCAATATGCTACGTTCCTGAAGAAGCATAACATTCACACTGCTTTAGACTTCTCCATCGCTTCAGAGAATTGGGTTAGAAAACATATGACTGTGGTAGGTGTCAGACTGCTGAAAGAGCTGAGGGGGGAGTCGTGTTTGGAGCTGGAGGAGATAACCCCACCAAAGAAGGGTATCTGCACTTCCAGAAGCTTTGGTACCAAGTTAACTAAGTTAGATGATGTGCTGGAAGCTACAGCATCCTATGCAGCTAGATGCGCTAAGAAACTCAGGAGTCAGAAGAGCTGTGCCAGACTTATTACTGTGTTCGTTCAGACTAATCGCTACTCTGAGAACGACAGGCAGTACTACAACAGTAAGACTATCTGTATGCCTGTAGCGACTAACTCAGACATAGAACTCATTCATTATGCTACTCTAGCTCTTAAGGCCATTTACAAACCTAACTATTTCTACAAGAAGAGTGGGGTTATCGTTACTGAAATCATTCCTGAAAACCACATACAGTATGATTTACTGGATACAGTAGACAGAGACAAGCATAGCAGGCTGATGAAGGTTATGGATGGGTTAACAGACAGATTTGGGAGAAGTAAGGTAATGGTAGCTGCTCAGGGGGTTAATAAGGATTGGATACTCAGGTCAGACTACAAATCACCTTGCTATACCACAAGGATAGCTGAATTACCTGTAGTAAGTAACCTGATATAGAACCCTAATTACAACCTTCTATGTGGTTTTCCCACCACGTTTACCACCCTGTTAATTAGTACAGCTAATTAGTACAGAACCTACTGTATTATTGCTATAACTTAATTCCTTATGATGGAACAGTTAGTAAAGTTCCCTACAGATTAGACTATCAGGTTCTCGAAGAACAGACTATATAGTTTCAAAAGAACTGTGTGTAAGGTTATCAGAGAACAGACTACAGGATTGGCACAGAAAAGAAGGTACTGCTTTTAACGTACAGATAGTAAGTCAGAAAAGATGAGTTATTAATTAACCTAAAAAACAAGGATGGAGGGGGGGGGTACTTTTTAAGGCCTAAAGACCTTGCAAAGAAAGGGTTTTTCCACCACATAATCAAGTATTTTCTTTACTATTTTCACTTGTTTGACTAAATTAATAGCCTACTTGTTGCTGGAACATCAGGTATTATATCTCCTATATTATACTAGCCAAGCTAAGGCTGTTATATGTGGTTTTCAATAGAGGTGACCTATCAAAACCCCTCAGAGAAGAACTCCTGCAGTGTCATCCCATGTATTGTCAGTACCTTGAGTAATGTTCTTATGGTCAGATTGGCCTCTCCTTTCTCCAAACGCCAGTATTGCATCCTTCCCAAATCATGGTCTAAGGCAAAGGACTCATAGCTGGTATACCCTTTCTGGATACGTATTTCTTTAAGTCTTTCCCCAATTGATTTTAATACCTCAGCTTCACTCTTCATAAGCGAAAGTTGAAAGTATTAAACACATATTGTTACACCATATATTTTTACATCATATATGGTACATATAATATATACTAACTATATTTATCCATAATCATAAACAAAATGAACAAGCAACTCATCCTACTTACCTCAGTTACTATAGCTATAACAACAAGCTGTACCTCTAAGGCAGATGAACCATCGCAAGTAACTAACAGCTACATAGCTAACGAGAATAGCTTCAGTAATCCTGATGTAGACTATAGTAACATCCCTTCAACAATATCCAAGTATGACAAACACTACCTTAACAGTCTATTAAACATTGTTGAATCTGAGACAAAATACAATTCAGATTTTGTACCTACTGTTCATCTCAAGGTACAGAACGCTACTGATAAGACAGTGGTGGCATTTGAGGTAGAGGCTGAGAATATGTCTGGGGTTAATAAACGATTCAAAGCTAATATAAAACCAAACAGCACCTACAGCACATCCTTCAAAGTTGATAGTGAAGAGGAAACCTCAGGTGAAGTTGTCGTCAAGGTTAGCAGAATAGTCTTCAGTGATGGACATATGGAGATATAACCTGTTATATACATGGTTTTTCAAATGACTCCTGAGCCAAGACCTAGTATTTGTGGGTTTAATAACGACCAAACAACCTGCTGATGTAATCATTTAGCTTTCAAACATAATATAATAAGTCCTACTATGAAGTTAAAACTCTCCCTTACCAGCCTTCTTCTATTTATAACCATAAGTGCTTTCTCTCAATGTAGTGTTGGAGTTGATAAAGCTGATGATATACTTGTCTACTATTCCAGGTTCGAAAGAATACTAGTGAAGAAAGGCATCAGGGATAATGGAGACCTGACAGAAGGTTATCAAACAGCTTCAGTAAGGTTTTTGGTTCTTGGTAAGGAGAAGAAGAACTATGTACTAGAAGTTACAACAGATGGAGATGGAAGGTGGTTGCCTAGAGTGATTCCAAGAAGGCTCACAATAACAGCTGCGAATGGAACATCAATTAACCTGAACGCTGGGAACTCTAGAGTTATGAATGGAAGTACATTGTATAGCTTTATATTAAATTCAGAACAAAGAGAATTCCTGAAGAACTCTATTACTGGTTTTCAAGTCATAGACACAAGAACTGATGAGAAGATTTTTACTAAACCAGTCTATGACAAGATTATGGCAGAACAAATTGCCTGTTTGGAGAACTATTAACAGATGTATTACCTTTATTATATAATGTATGAATAGCTAAAACATCTGATTACAGACGAATAGCAGTCGTGAGTAATCATGTAAACTATGAAGACACTACCTTTAATTGTTTCATAAACAGCAGGAACTTAGCTGGTGTCAGAGTCCAAATCTTCAGAGGTTATTGTTATAGTCAGATAGGAACTGTAAAAAATCTACAGATAAACCCTCGTAAGTCATGAACATTGAAGAGTTAAACAAATTACATCCTGAGAAGTATGTATTAGTTACTTACGAGTATGAATATCCTATATATATAGCTCCTCTACATAACCTTGAGATACAGATATGCAGTAAGAAGGAAGATGCAGAGGTATGGAGTTATGCAGACATGTTGAGCGAGGCGAAACTATCTTACCATAAAATAGCTACAGGTTATAAAGAGTTAGTCTGGGAGTTACAAAAGTAGTAGTGAAGCTTCATTTGTAAGAGCAGGATGAGTAGAATTAATTGAATAACACTGTACCATTATAGATATAAAGACCACACTACAGAACAGATAATGAACTAGTCAGTGACCAGAGAGCTAAGAATAGGTTATAAGCTTGTATAATAGGGTTTTAGGTGGGGAGTTCGAATCTCCCCGCGCGCACTTTCTAAAGCTGATGCCCCTCATCAGTTAAACCAAAAAGCAGCTTCGGCTGCTTTTTGGTTTAATACTCATTCCTGTCTGCATATCTATTTTATTTACGCCTGTTGCCGCGTTCTCACTAACAGCTTACTGCTCAAAAGACACAGCAAGGGCCACTTGGCTTACGAATGGTTTATGATGTTCTGCGGCAAGCTTTCAAGAATGGTAATCAACCAGGAAGGTGAGTAAAAGGGTTCTCCGGCTTTACCAGAAGTACCTTTTCCCTTTCTACGACCACAGCGCCGGGCGCGGCACCTTTAGGCTTGCGCACCCATTTCTTGGGTGTATACATGACAGGGCAGAGGGAGTCATTTTTGCGCTTGCTGTAATAGGCGGCCAGTTGCGCGGCTTTCTCCAGCACGGTAGTGGGTATGGATTTACCAGCCTGGTGCTTTATGATGACGTGTGAGCCGGAAACGTCTTTGGCGTGCAGCCAGATATCTTCTTTGTACGAATGACGCTGCGTCAGTTCATCGTTGTTCTTGGCGCTCTTGCCCACCAGTATTTTGTATCCTTCTGTCTCAAACACCCGGAAAGGGATTTCCTGCTGCTCCTGCTGCTTTGTGGAGAGTAAATGGCTGTAGTCGCGCAGGAAGTTTTTGAGCTGCCTGTTGTCCTGTACTTCTGCCAGTGCCTGCAGCGCATCTTCCAGCACAATGAGTTCTTCCAGTTTCCGCTCTGTTTTCTGCTCCAGCTGCTTTACCTCCACATGCTGGTTTTTGGCCTTGCGGTACAGGCGCTCCGCCTGCTTTTGTGGTGTTTCGTTTTGCCTGAGCGTGTACAGACGCTGCTGGTCCGTGTAAAAATCGTACAGCTCTACCTCGGTGGCGCGTGGTGGAATATTGCTCAGGTTAGCCATTAGTACGTCTGCCGTCTGGGAATAAGACCGGTCGTGGCGCAGCTCCTGCAGCTTTTGCTCTGATTTCTCCAGCACAGTTTGTGTTACCTGGCGTTTGCGGTCTAACTGCTGTTTTGCCTGCTCGTACTGCCGCTCAAATCCTGTTTCAGACAAATAGAAGCGGGTATAATTATTGAGTGCCTCTAACGGATCGGTATATGTATGTACGACTTCACCGATGTCCAGTAAAGAGAGGCGCAGCTTACCCTCTAACCGGACAATGTAATAAGCTTCCGGTGCCTCCAGTACCTCGAGCATACTTTGCACCAGTTCCCACCGTGCTTCCAGGGTCTGCTCGCTGTAGTTACGCTCTGCAAGGTACGCGGCAGGTATGTCGCCGAAAGTAGGGTAAATCTTGCGGATATCTCCCTGGGCAGCAGCAAAAGCCTCAAAGTTCTGGGCCAGCGGGCGGTCCATTTGCAGTGGATCAAGGTCTGCATCGGTCTCAAATTTATTATGCAGCAACTCCAGTGGCTCTGAGTTCTGGTACAGGATGATGTTGGACCGGTTGCCAAAAAGCTTGAACAGCAACAGCAGGTTTCCAGAAAGCCTCAGGTAGAAGCTTCGCTCGTTCAGGTGCTGTACTACCTCTTCCACCGTTTGCCCCTGCAATGGCTGCATCAGCTCAACAGTGTTAGCACGGGCTCTCTTGAAGTCGGTTGAGAAGGAGAGTGAGGCGAAATGGGAGGTGAGCAGGGCACGGATGTAAAGCTCCTGGTTTGACTTTGTGAACCCCAGCACCAGTTCGTCTTTATTCTGGCTGAATGCCGTGGCTGCCTGCATGCTGGTTAGCTTCGGGCGCAGCGCCTGTGTCAGTTGTTTTAGGAAATAGTAGTTCTGGTGCACCTATAATTCTATCTGCAGGCCATCGTAGCCCAACCGGATGAAATCTGGCAGTTGCTGCTCCACCTCGCGGTGGAGCCCCATCAGGTGGCTGATGTGCGTCAGGTAGGCCTGCTCTGGCTGCAGTTCCTCCAGTAGCTGCACGGCCTCCTGTAAGGAGAAATGGGAAATATGCTTTTCAATCCGCAACGCATCCAGAACAATTACTTTAGAACCTCTTAGCTTGTCCTTTTCTTCTTCAGAAATGTAATTTACATCCGTAATATAGGAGAAGTCGCCGATGCGGTAGCCGAACACAGGTAGCTTGTAATGCATCACCTGTATGGGTGTAAAAAGAACACCCTCCACCTCAAACGGATAGTTGCCAATCTGGTGCAGTTGCACCTGCGGAATACCGGGGTACTTGAACCCGGAGAAGATATAGGAGAACTCCTGCTTCAACTGTTTCAGCACGCGCTCCTCGGCATACAGCGGCATATCTCTTTGCTGCATAAAGTTAAAGGCGCGGATGTCATCAAGGCCGGCGGTGTGGTCTTTGTGCTCATGCGTAAACACCAGCGCATCCAATGTCCTGATACGCTCCCGCAGCACCTGTTCCCGAAAGTCAGGGCCTGAGTCGATGATAATACTTTTATCGCCCACCTGCAGGTGCACCGATACGCGCAGCCGCTTGTCGCGGTAGTCAACAGAACGGCAGACCTTGCAGGTGCACCCGATAACGGGAACGCCCTGCGAGGTGCCTGTACCTAGTAAAGTTACTTTCAAGGAGTGTTTAACTGGTTGCGGATCTCGAGGTAAAGCTGCCTGTTCTTATCGCTCAGCCTGCTTTCATCTACTGAAATAGTACGCAGTATATCGTACAAGCAGTTTACTTTGCCCTCCAAACTGTAGTATTTGTTTACCACGGCCACTTTCATGTCCTTTAGTAAACAGTATCCTGCTTTAAAGTTTCCCTTTTCGTAGCGCAGCACAAAGTCAGACTCTGCAAAAATATCCTCCAGCTTGTTTAAGAATGGCCGCGTATACTTTAGCTCCATTTACTGTGCCGTATGCTTCTTTACCGTTAATACCAGCGCATCAAAGTCCAGCGGCTTTGGCAGGTAATCATTGATGCCGGCCTCTTTAAAGTCCTCCATGCTATAGTTGTTCGCGTTGCCGGTAACAGCTATGATCGGAATGTTGGCGATGTCCTTGTTTTCATGTGCCCGTATTTCGCGGGTACAGTCCATTCCGCTCTTCACGGGTATGTTCAGGTCCATCAGAATCGCATCGATCTTGTTGTTTTCCACCTGCTTGATTACCTCACCGCCGTTTTTGGCAGTCAGGATCTTGTACTTCTGGAGTTCCAGAATCTTTTTCGTCAGGTTGAGGATAACGGAGCTATCCTCAGCAATCAAAATAGTCTTGCTTTCAGCCATGTGCTAACAGAGTATAATTTCTTTATAATATTTGCGATAGTTTTCGTAATGAGATTGCAATCTGGAGATATTATCGTCTAAATGCTCCAAATGGTCTTGTTTAATGTCATGCTCTAGTTGTTTGGCAAGCTCAGCGAGCGAAACAATCCCCAGCGTGAAGCCGGTACCCTTTAGTTGATGCAATGTACTTAAAATACCCGTGTAATGTTGTACCTCCAAGTCTTTTTTGACCTCTTCGAGCAGCAGGGCAGCCTCTTCTTCAAACTCAGAGTAGAGCTGGTTCACAAAATCGTCTCCGCCTATCTGTTTTAGCTGCTCTACTACCTCCAAATCTATAATCGACTCAGGTGTAGCTACTTCTTCTAAGGCAGTATCGTGCTGTGCTTCGGCTTCCTGCGGGTTATTCCTGCCATATTGCTCCCATTTCACGATGATGGCATGCAGGTCGGCACCCTTCACTGGTTTCGAAACATAATCGTCCATGCCCTGGCCCATAAACTTCTCAGCGTCGTCTTTCATCGAGTAAGCTGTCATGGCCACAATAGGAGGGCAGGCTCTACCCAGCTTTTCTTTGATGATGTTGGTGGCCGTTACTCCATCCATCTCCGGCATCTGAATGTCCATGAAGATGATGTCATACTGGTTTTTGATGGCCAGTTCAATGGCTTCGTAGCCATTTGAGGCAGTATTTGTGATGCAGCCAAGGCGTTCCAGAAGCTTCTGTGCCACTTTCTGGTTTATCTGGTTATCATCCACGAGCAGTACCGTTGGCTGGTGTTGCAGGATCTGCGGCTCCGGATTGTCCTGCAACTGGCGCTCCTGGTGTTCCTTCACCTCCGCCGCACTAGCTTGGCGCACTTTAATATCAAACCAGAACACACTGCCATCGTGCCCTTCAGACTCTACTCCAATGTCTCCGCCCAGCAATTGCGTCAGCTGCTTTGAGATTGCCAGCCCCAGCCCCGTGCCACCGAATGTCTTCGTGGATGAGTTGTCGAGCTGCATAAAGTCACTGAATAGAAGTTGCTGGTCTTCCGGGGAAATACCTATGCCTGAGTCTTTCACACGCACGTGCAGCCTGTAATTATCCTTGTCGAGCTTTTCCGCATCCACATTAATACTCACTGTCCCCGCATTGGTAAACTTGATGGCATTTGACGTCAGATTTGACAGAATCTGAATCAGGCGTGTTTCGTCTGTATAGATAAAGCGCGGGGTATTAGGAGTGATGTTGTAGGTAAATGTCAGGTCTTTTTGCTGCGCCCTGTTCACGAACAGCGAGTGGATCTTGCCCAGCGTCTCGTGCAGGTCTACACCACTCTCATGGGTTACCAGCTTACCGGCCTGTATCTTGCTCAGGTCCAGAATATCGTTCAGAATGGCCAGCAGGGCATCGGAGGACTTGCGCAGGGTGTCGATGTACTCGCTTTGCTCCGGGTCGGTGTTCACTTGGTTGAGCAGGTCAATCATGCCAATGATACCGTTCATTGGCGTGCGTAGCTCATGGCTCATGTTGGCTAGGAACTGTGTCTTCACTTTCAACAGGTTCTCTGCCTCCTCTTTGGCCTTTAACAGCGCCTTCTGCGTACGCTTGAGCTCTGACACGTCGCGGGCCACTCCTTCAAGGGCAGCAGGCTTGCCGTTCTCATCATACGTAAGGCGTGAGTCAATAAGCACTGTCTTGTGCTCTCCGTCTTTGCAGATAAGTTCTACTTCCATGTCGCGGAAGCTCTGCTCTTTCATTACGCGCTGTCGTAAGCGGGCCAGGTCCTTTAGGTCGCTGAAGAAATTCACGAGTCTTTTTTGCAGTACTTCTTCTTCTGTATAGCCCAGCAACTGCGCAATCGAAGGGCTTACCAGTTCTATCACACCTTCTAAAGAGCTGCGGTAGTAAACGTCCTGGAACGACTCAAAAATGCGGCGGAACTTCTTCTCGTTGTTTGAGAGTGCCAGCTGCGCCATTTTCTTGTCTGTCATGTCGAGGGCCATACCGGATATTTCCTCGAAAGAACCATCTGCCAGGTAGATCGGGCTCAGGTATACTTCGCGCCAGATACCGGTTTGCTGTATGTATACCTCAAAATGTTGTGGATAGCCCCTGAAGGCCTCTTTATACTTTTCTTCCCAGAAAGCATAGGAGCTCTCATGCGCAGCTACAATAGTGTTATCGTCGATGCGGGTGAAGGGCTGCAGGGCGTGGCCACTGCGGGTTTCGAAGCTTTCTGCAAAGTTCCGGTTAAAGGAGGTAAGCTCATAGTTGCGGTTCATCGACCACATGTGGTGCGTACCACTTTCAAAGATGGCGTTCAGCCTAGCGTTCTGGTTGTTTATCTGCTCCTCGTTTCGCTTCCGCTCGATGGCCAGGGCCACCTGGTTCGAGATAAAGTGCAGAATCTCAATGTCGGTGTGCACATACGCTTCCGGGTTCTGGTAGTCCTGCAGCATAATCACCCCGATGATGCGGTCTCCGATGGCCAGTGGCGAGCACAGAATCACCTCAGGCGTGGCGCCGAAGAGGGTCAGGTTCTCACGCTGCTCCAGATCCAGCAGCGCCTGCTTCTGCATGTATAGCGGCTTGCCTGTCTGAATGATGTACTCTGATAAGCCTGTTGAAAAGGGCCGCCCTAAATTGGGCCTTACTGCTTTATCGATGTACTGGTCTACGAGGTACACAAAGTTGAGGTACTTCTGCTCGTTCTCTACCAGTGCAATGCTGATGTTCCGGGTTTCGATGATCTTGCTCAGCTCCCGGTGAATGGCAGAATAAAGCGAGTTAAGGTCTTTGCTGCTGATGGCCAGGTTGGCGATACTATAATATACTTTCTGCAGGCGCTCCGCTTTGATACGGTCCGTAATATCGTGCAGAATGGCGCGGGTTGCCACTGGCCGCCCGTCCTGCCAGCTGCAGGTAATACTGCCGATGAGGTGAACGGGCTTACCAGCTTTCGTCAGGAACACCGTCTCAATCTTGTTCACATTCTCGCCCTTGTAAAGGTTGCGCAGCTGGTAAATGAGCTTTGCTTTGTAGTAAGGGTGTACAATGTCGTTTAGTGTAAGCGACTCAATGTCCTGATCGGTATAGCCGAGGCGGTCTTTCCAGGCTTTATTTACAAAGATAAACTTGTTATCGATGGAGATGTTCTGGATAAGGTCATGGGCGTTATCAAACAGGTCCTGCAGTCGGATTTTGTTATCCTTCAGGGCTTCCATGGCAATACGCTTGTCCGTCATGTCCTTTCCGACACTGGTCACACCCGTCACCTTGCCTTCCTGGTTATACTCGAACATGCTGTTCCAGCGCAGCGTCTTCAACTGCCCGGACTTAGTTACGATGTCGCGCTCGTAGTAGGAGCTCAGCTGCTTCGTCTCCAGCCTGTTATAGTGGTCCTCCAGCCGTTGCGCCTTTTCATGATCCGGCACCAGAATATCGAAAAAGCTTTTCCCAATCAGCTCCTCCTGTGTGTACTCTACATACTTCAGGAAGTAGTTATTGGTAAATGCAATGTTGCCTTTCGTATCGAGGCTGTAATAGATCAGGTTAACCTTGTCCAGGAAGTTACGGAACTGGTCCATCGACTCCCGCAGTACCTCTTCCCGCCGCTTGGCCATCTGGGCCTGTTTGCGCTGCGTAATGTCCCGCTTAAATGCCTGTATATAGTGGTCCCCGTTAATGGTGAGGCGGCTAACGCTTATTTCCGCGTCTAATAGTGTGCCGTCTTTACGGCGGTTCTTCCACTCAAAGGTCATCGGCTTACCAGTTGCCAACACCTCCTGCATCAGGTATTCCGCCTTCTGTACAGAATTAGAACCATCTGGCTGCAGTTCCGGCGAAAACGCTGCGGGGCTGTGTCCGATAAGATCCTCTCGTGTGCAGCGGAAGAACTCTATGGCTTTCTCGTTACACTCTACCACCACCCCGTCTTTAAATAGTAGAATGGCATCGTAAGACGACTCGAAGAGGAGCCTGTACTTGTCTTCCGTGTTGATGAGCTGCTGCTGCAACTGGTGGCGCGCGATGTACTGCCCAATAGCCGAACCTATAAAATCGAGGAGTGCCACAAAAGACTGTGTCATGCGGTGCTGATCTGCCGACCACACCAGGATAAGCGCCAGTAGCTCTTTCTCAGTTGTAATTGGAACCAGCGTGGTTTGGCGGTACATGGTTGCTTTCAGCTGCTCCTGAAGCCGTGCCAGTGCCCTTGGTTTGTCTTTTGTCAGCAGCTGGCTGACAAACTCCGGGTCTAACGTAAGTTCATCCGGTATGCTGTAAGTGCCGACTTCACCGGCAGAATAAGACAGCGTTACCTTCCCGCTACCAGGTATATAATTATACACGCACCCCCCTGCCGCATCGCTCTTCTCCAGAAGCTCATTCAGAGTGATATGCAATACCTCATACTGGCTATCGGAGGAGGAGAGGTTGGTAATCAGCTGGTTCACAAACTCCAGCTGATGATTCCGGAAGCGAATGTCCTGCTCCGTGCCAATTACCTCGTTCAGGTTTTTCACAGCACCATACAATACCTCCTGGTGCTGGAATATCCCTTTCTGCAGCGTTATCTCTACAGGAAGCAGGTCGTTGTCATTTTCGTGGAGCCACCATTCAAACTTTTGCTTTCCGCCCTGCAGTGCCAGCTGAATCTGTTTTTTCAGGGCAACACGCTCAAACAGGTTTAACTGGAAGCTGTTGGATACAGTCTTTCCTATCAATGCTTCTTTGTCCTGTTTTAATAGTTGAAGCGTTGATTGGTTTATATCAATAAAGCACCCTTCGCTGTTGAGAAGAAAGAGGGGCTCTGAGCTGGCATCAAACACATGGTGATAATCATCCTGCTCCACAACCCCGGAAAGCTGTGTTACTGAAGCCAGTTCCACACACAGGAACGCCTCCTCCTGGAAATGCATCAGGCGTGTTTTATAAGCACAGGCGGGCGCCAGGTAGTCGGGTAATTCTCCAGAAATCACCTGCTGCTGCATCACTTTTTCTACCATCAGGGCATACTCCTCCTGTGTCAGGCATAAAAGATCCTGCAGGCTGGCTACGGTGCTGCTGCCGTTTAAGGCGCCCGGCACAAAGTTGTTGACCTGCCCATTCACGGCAAGCACCATACCCTCCGTACGGGCTATGGCTAACCCATGCGACGGCTCAGTCAGTTGCTCCAATACCTGAAGTAAGGCATTGGCATTATGGGCGGGGGTGACGCTTGTTTCCTGGTCAGATAAAAGGGGCATACTATCTTCGGCTAAAAGTAAAGTACATAAAGAGATTTTTTCAACAGCACCCGCATGCGCGCGTCACTTATAAATAAGCGATAAATTAGTAAAAATTTGTTTCTAAGGCTATTGTTACGGCATATAAACATAATTTTACTGCTCTAAATGCTTCCGTTCGCTAAATTTAGGCGCTTGTTCATATAAAAAAACTGCTTTAGGTCTCTTCATACACCTCATCCCCAGGCTGTATTTGCACCAGACAGGCACCGGAGGCACATGAAGGGAAGCAGCCAGGTTTACCTAGCAAAGCAGGAACTGCTACCTTAGCAGGTGGAATATATGCCCACACATGAAAGAAGAATGGCAATGACACAGAAGCAGAAACATTTAGTGGTGGTGGTGGGGCCAACGGCCGTTGGTAAAACAGACCTGTGCGTGCAGTTGGCAAAGCATTACGGGACTGAGATCATTTCGGCTGATTCCCGGCAGTTCTTCCGGGAGATGAACATTGGAACCGCCAAGCCTACTGTTGAGGAGCAACAAGGCGTGCCGCATCATTTTGTGAATTCCCATAGCATAGCTGAAGAATACAATGCCGGAGCTTTTGAGCAGGATGTGCTGGCGTTGCTGGAACAGCTTTTCCAGCAGCACGATGCTGTTATCATGACGGGGGGATCCGGGCTTTACGTGCGTGCGGTGCTAGAAGGTATGGACGAAATGCCTGAGACAGACCTCGCGGTACGTGAAGAGTCGAGCCGGCTTTATGAGGAGGAGGGGCTGCAAGCGCTGCTGGACAAGCTGCAGGAACTAGACCCAATCTATTTTGCGCAGGTAGACAAAGGCAATCCGCAGCGGGTCATACGGGCAGTGGAAGTGTGCGTTTCAAGTGGTTTGCCGTACTCCTCCTTCCGCAGAAGTGAGCAGCAGGTGCGCCCTTTCAATATCATCAAAATTGGCCTTACCCGCGACAGAAGCGAGCTGTACCAACGTATAGATAAGCGCATGGACCTGATGCTACAGCAAGGCCTGTTGGAAGAAGCAAGAGAACTGTATCCGCTCCGGGAGCACAACGCCCTGCACACCGTAGGCTACAAAGAGATTTTTGATTTCCTTGAGAATAAGTATGAGTGGGAGGAGGCAGTGCGCCTGCTAAAGCGCAACAGCCGCCGCTATGCTAAACGCCAACTAACCTGGTTTAGAAAGAACCCGAATGAGTATACCTGGTTTGAGCCACAGCAATGGCAGGAGATAGTGGCCTATATTGATGAGCGAATGAAGGAATAATTATGAATAACTGAATCTTGAGTGACTGAATAAATGAAAATCATATTTTTTTCATTTATTCAGTCACTCAAGATTAGAATGGATAACCGATGGCAATATTCAGCACCATACTGTTTTCGCCGCTGAAGCTTCCGTTAAAGTCTTTTAGCACGTTCCGCTCTCCTTTGGGTAGGTGAGGTACCTGAACAGGAATACCTATATCGAAACGCAGCACGAAAAACTCCACGTCCACCCTTAAGCCAAACCCGGTACCTATTGCCAGTTGGTTGAGGAAGCCACTGGAATCGAACGTACCGCCCGGGCGGATGGGCTCTCCATCGTCATTTAACTCATCCCGGAATAACCAGATGTTACCAGCGTCCATAAAAACTGCTCCTTTGAAAAAACCAGTAATTGGGAAGCGGTACTCCAGGTTACCCACCAACCTGATGTCACCCACTTGGTCGAAGAAAGAGAAACTGGTTACCTGCGCTGTATCTCTATAGGCGCCAGGGCCAATGCTTCGGGCTCTGAAAGCACGGATGCTGTTGGGACCACCCACGGAGAACTGCTTAACATAAGGGAGGGTGGTGGAGTTGCCTAAAGCAAAGCCCGCACCCACTACCAGTCTTGTAACCAGCTGGCTCTCTTCCCCGAAATTGAGGTAGTGCCTGAAGTCGTTATCAACCAGCACGTACTGCGAAAACCGGTTACCAACTATGGTACGGGGTTCTTCGTCTGTTGGTGGAGGGAAACCTGTAACAGACTGAAACGCATTTAATGAGTTGCCGGATAAGTCTAAAATTAGTCTGTCGAAAAATTGATTTGTCCTGTCTTCGAACACCTGAGTGCTATAGGTAAGCTGGTAAATGGAGCCGACAATAAACTGGTTTTCAAAACTGCGCTCCAGGAAAGGGTTACGATCCAGGTATTTATCAAATTCAGGAGTTGTGTTGGCTAGCTGTACATACTGCAGGTTAATCGGGGTAACATCGATCGTCAGCGTTTGGGTTGGGCGATAATTATAGCCATAGGTAGCGCTGAAGGAGTTCATCTGGAAAAAGCCCACCCGGTTCAATAAGCTGGCTCCTACACCTATACGCGTCTGTGGGGCGAATTCAGTGCGGAGGTTCCTGAGATTGAACGGAGACAGGATGCGGGGTATTGTGAGTGACGCCTTGGCACTGATTTCGTAGGATGTCAGGTTCTGGTTACCTGTCGGCTCTATACCTTCCGGTGCGGGGCCTGATCCTCTGCCTCCTACATAAGACTCAAAGGTGCCGGTAAAGTCTACACTCAGCAGCTCTGAACCTTTAAAGGCGTTCTTGTTCTGGAAAGACACGTTTATTCCCGGACCGGAGAAACCGTTCGATTTACTTACCATCTGCGCCTCTGCCCGCAATGACTTCTTCAGTGCAGGAGTCAGGTAAATGAACGCGTCTAATGCATTGTTCTCAACAGTATCTACTTCATACTCTATGTTCACAAACTTATAGGCTGGGAAGGCGTTTAGGCGCTTTGTTGTCAGCAGGTGCTCTTCCCGGGTGTAGAGGCTGTCCTGCTCCAGGAAGACGCCCCGCAACAGGTGCTTCGCCCGCACATAGTTCTCATTCGGAATGTAATGGTAGCCCTTATAGTCGATGGTGTCATTTGTGGCTAAACTATCGCCCACAGAGTAGTTTGCGAAAATAAAGATATCATCCAGGGTGTAAGGCTGCAGGGCTTTTGCACTGGCGGCATTTTTAACACGCAAAACCACGTCCACCAGTCTTTCACCGGGTTCGCCTACAGTCGTGTCTGCAGAATAAATCAACAGCTCCGGACTAAAGAAGTAATAGCCTTCATTCTTGAGCACACCATCTATACGCACACGCTCTGCTGTCATGGTTGCCAGGTCGTACGGCTCTCCGGTTTGCAGGAGTGACTCCTCTCTTGTTTGCTCTATGTCGCGGTGTACAGGTAAAGAATCGTTCAGGGTATAGGCGATTTTTCGGAAACGGTAGGGTTCTCCTATTTTTGCCGTCCAGCTTACCGATGCTTTTTTGTTTTCGATAGTAGTTGTGCTGCTTACGGTATTGTTAAAGTAACCCCTGTTGTGCAGGCGGCTACTCATAATCTGACTGACGGTTGCTGTGTCCAGCTCTGAATAAAGCACAGGAGGTTCGCCTAGCTTTGTCATGATCCAGTGCTTCAGGCCTTTTTCCTTTTCAGTATAAAAAGCATTGTATATGGCCAGTTTAGGGCGCAGGCCTAGTATAGAGGCATTGGGTTTTGGCCGTACCGTCTGGCTTAACTCTGTCTCCAGGTCAGCGGAGCGGTTACTGCTGTCCTTCTCTCCTTTAACTTTTACATCGTATTCCCAAAAAAGGGCTCTTCCCTCCGGCACAACCTTCGTAACGCTGCAACCTGAAGAGAGCAGGAGCATTAGCAGGAGTGGCAAAATATATGTGCCTTTATACTTAGGTAAAGGTTTTCTGATTAACATAAATTATTGTTCTATACCCTCTTCTTGTAGTTCTTTCTCTTCTTCTTTTATAGCCTGTTGCTGCTCGCGGATCTTTTTGGCCTCCTCCAGCTTTCGGGCTTCTTCTTTGCGCTGCACTGCCTCAACGCTGCGGAACAAATCAGCAAAGTCATTGTATTCCCGCACATAAATCAGCGACAAGCCTGTGGCGCGCACATCGCCGCCTTCTAATACGCCTTCATACTGGTTGCGCTGGAAACCGCGCACCCGCAGGCGGCCATCCTCGGTAAGAGAGTATTCGACTGAAATATCACCTCCAAACCCACTCATGGTCTGGTTCGAGCGATTACCACCCTCCAGGCCAATGTCGGTGCCAACCCGGACAGTAAGCCTGTCGTTCAGGAACTGCTGCTTCAAGGCTACGTTAAGGTCTGTGCGGCCCTGGGCTGTGCCGGAGGAGTGATCCTGGTAGGAATCCACACCAAGCTCCAAGCCCAAGCCTCCAGCGTAGCGGCTGGTAAGGGCATTCAACTGGTCGGAAAGTACACCACTCAGGCTGTTTCGTGCAGAGGCCTCCAATCCTCCCCCGGAGCTGGCAAGTGGGTCGGGGGCCAGGAAGCGATTGAGCACCAGCAGCGCAAATACCTGCTTGTTCAGTTCTGCCTCATCCTGGCGCAGGTTTCCCAGGCTGCTTACCACCTGCTCCGGTACGTTTCCTTGCTCTTCTTCTGCCAGCTGTATATCAAAACTTATATCCGGAGTGAGTAAATCGCCTTCTACATTAACCAGCACCTGAAACTCAACCTGGTTTTTCAAAGCCGGGTTTTCTACTCCGGCAACCTGTGAGGCAACCAGTTCCTGAGGGGCTGTTTCTACATTATAGATCGCCGTGATGTCCATAGTGGCCTGTAGTGGATCGCCAGACCAGCTGATGTAGCTGCCCTCGGCTATATCCAGCTCGCGGGAAGCCAGGTCGTAGAAGTCCATGCTGTAACGGCCGCTTTCAATAGTATAGCGACCAGACATGTTGATTTCCCCGCTTGGCCGCATGCCAATAAAGAGCGGGTCTGCTGTTCCGCGCACCACCAGGTTATCGCCGGTGATAGGGTCCAGTACAATTGTGATAGGGGTGGTTTCCGTTACCGTTATTTCCGCTTCCACATCAGCACCAACAAAGCCCGTTATCTCTACGGAGTCCTGTTCCTCTGGCCTGCTGATGATTTTAGTTAAATCCGCGTTGAGGTTCACAAACTCCACTATACCTTCCCGCTCAGCTGCCCCGGTCGATTCTGCCGGGATTACGGTGGTGAAGTTGGAGCCATCCAGCACACGGGCAGTCACATCTACCTCGGGCTGTGCCATGTTGCCCCCAATGGTAGCGTCTGCTGCCACAAACACAGTTCCGTAAAAAAGTTCGTTGTTTTCAGCAGTAGAGTTCAGGGCCAGGAACTTGTCTGTTTCTACACTCAGGGCAAATTGAAAGTCAGTATACGTCTCCGTCTCTATGATTCCCTCTACCACCAGGTCGTTGCCCAGCGAATCTGTGATAGTGAAGTCAGGGAAGCGGATGCCCTGCTCATTAAACAGCAGGCGCTCGTCTTCTAATGTGAACAGGGAGCCAAACATGGCGATGTTGAACTGGGCCTGGTCGAAGTTAAGCTGGCCGGTGATGTCCGGGTTCTCGACGGTGCCTGTGATACGCAGGTCGCCGCTTGCCTTGCCGTCCATCTGGTTTACCATGCCTGCCGTAAAGCCCTCCAGAGAACTTATGTTCAGGTTCGCAATGTTAGCATCCAGGTTCAGAAGTGTTGCGTTTGGCTGTGTTTCAACAAACCCGTTCACGAGCACCTGGTTTCCGTTGTCTGTTAGCTTGGCATCAATGTTATAGCGGTTTTCGCCGGCACTGCTGGCCTCTAGGGCTAAATCGCCTACAGGTGTGCCTTCATAAACAAGGTCAGTCACAGCCAGGTCTGAAGTGAAGCTCAGCGTGCCTGACATGATGTTGTTCAAGGTGGCCTCCCCGTTTATAGTACCGGCAATCAGGCTGTCCTGAGGGTCCTGAAACGTGCTCATAATATAGCCGATATCAACATTGTCGAAACCGATGTTAAGGGGCGCAGTCGGGCCAACAGGTCCTGAGCTATTCAGCGCAATTGCCTGGTTATTGTGCTGCAGCACTACGTTATTGGCGTAAATAAAGTCTGTGCCAAACTGCAGGTAGTTATCCTGCGGCACATCCCAGTCATCTCCGTTAACTACCAGTTGGTCCGGATTGAAAGAGAAACGATAACCTTGTCCTTCACTGTTCAGTGTGCCTCCAAGCACAAAGCGGTCTCCGTTCTGCAGGCTGTCACCCGCAATGCCCAGGCGTACGGTTAAAGCATCATCAAGTGCGGCACCCTCCAGCGTGATATTCTGCATTTGAAGGGATGGTGACACCAGGCGCTGCAGGTCGAGGTTGTAGTTTAGCTCGTTCTGGTCACCTCGTAGCCGTAGGTCCAGGTCGCGGAGGGTATAATCTGTATAGGTGATGGCATTCACATGACCGTCCACTACTAGTTGCTGTGTCTGTGCATTATATGCTCCTGTAATGGCCGTGTCTATCTGAAGCTGTGTCAGCCCCGGTACAAAGGCTTTAATGAGGTCTGTCTGTTTCAGGTCCAGCACAAACCGGAAGTCCTCTAAATTCACGTCAGCCGGATAAGGCGGGTCTGGCTGCAAATCAAAGTAGTTGGAAAAGTACTTCTGCAGGGCAGTTGGCAATGTTGCCAGTGAGTTCTCGAAATGCATTTCAGCATCCGCTACATCTGACGTTAGATTCAGTTCTGCTACTTCGCCTGTCTGCTCTAAGGTGAGAAGCAGGGAGTCTATCGGGTAAGTCGTTTCATTATAATTTACTACCAATTGCTCTCCCTGCAGGGTGCCACTCAGCGTGCTGGGGTCAGCGCCTGTAAACTCGCCCTGCAACTGGCCCTGTACAGCCAGTGGCTCCGGGTACAGGTTCAGAGCTTGCAGGTCAGCCTCCCTCAAATCAAGGTTGAAGGCATAAGCGGCCTGCAGCGAATCGCGCATGTTAAAGGTGCCGTTCAGGTCAAAGTTGAGGTTCTCATCTTCTGCGTTTGCTTCTACCTGGTATAAGCCACGATCGATGCGGGCATTTACGTCAATGTCGTTGTAGGAGTAGCCGTTGTAGTCAAACAGCTGAATATCGGCTTCTACCACAGCTTTCATCGTTTCCGGTGTCAGGCCGTTTCCGGTCGCTTTTGCTGTCAGTGCTACCTTACCCAGTCCCAAACTATCTGTCATCAACTGCCCCAGGTCAAAGCCACCGGAGCGGACCGTGGCGGTAAAGTTTTCGTTGGCGTCCATGTCTACTACGGCCGCTACGTTACCAAACGAGCTGCGCAGGTCGGCTTTGGCATCGAAGGCAGTGAGTGTTCCCTGATAATTTCCTTCTAAGCTTATCTGGCTCGGTATCCGGAAGTCAGGTGGAATAGTGCCGGCAGGAGCGAGCGCAAGTATATCGGTTCGGGTAGTGGTAAAGCGGTCGATGTTCAGGTCGAGGTACAGGTTGTCCGGGTCCATGGCATTTCGCACTACCCCGCTTGCATCCACATACGTGTCTTTCAGGCCAGCCAGCTGCAGGTTATTGATGCGTAGGTTGTCTAGTTGACCTGACGCTTCGGCTTCTATTTTGATACTAGAGTTGGCGATGCTCTTAAAGGATGGATCTGCCGCCAGGTCAGGAGCGAAGTACAATACATCCTGCATCCCAACGAAGCTATTGTTGATGTCAAGCTGAAGACTTACCTGCGAGGGCTGCTCGGTGATAGCCTCCAAAGAAGGGTAGGTCATAGCAAGGTCGTTCTGCAGGTAGCTGTTGCCTGTTCTCAGGTCCAGGTTTTTTAGGCTGGCGCTTGTAGAGTCCATCTCAATCTGTGCTTCGAAGTTCTTCAGGGCAAAGCCGCTCTGCTCCTGCAGGGTGAGCTGGTTCAGGTCTACCCGTACCTGGTTGAGGCTGTAGAGTATGTCCTGGGCATTTAGCACGATGTCGGTGAACAGCAGGTGATCGTAATCCATACCCTGAGTTTGCTTCGGGGCATCGTTGTCGAACTGCACATCCAGATCCGACACATCCAGCTCACCCAGCGTTACCACCCAGTTCATGGGCTGTCCGCTGGCCTCTTCCACCGACTCATCAAGTTCTTCAGCTGTTCGGGCCGGGTTCACAGCCAGCGAGTCGGCAGGGGTGTACTTCTCCTGTACATACTTTACGTCTGCATTGCGCAGCATAAAGCTTTGCAGGTCAACACGGGCATCCTTCAGGTTTATGTTGTCTGCCACCAGTTCCGACTCTTCCAGGTCCAGTTCAATGCGCTGGTTAGATGGGTAGCTCAGGAAGCTGACACGTATGTTGTCCAGCGCCACCCGGTTCAGGCCAAACTCCAGTTCCAGCGGTTCATAGGCTGCAGTGTCAGGCGGAGGAAGCTTCGTCTGCTCATAGTCTACCCAGGTATTGGCCAGTTCTATTTCATCAACTAGGTAGCGTTGTGCATCCAGGTCTATCTCGTCCATTGTTGTTTCCAATGCCCCAACCCGGCTCTTTATGTAATTCCCGCCTGCTTCGTCCCTGAAAACGAGGTACACGTTGTCAAGAATGACGGTGCCCAGGCTGATTTGCATGGCAGCCGAGGCGGTATCAGCGGGCTGAGGGGCTGCCGTGGTATCTGTGGCAAAGGCCTCTGTTATAAAGTCAAAGTTGGTCGTGCTGTCCTCGCGGATGTGTAGTTTAACGGTCGCGTTCCGCAGGTTCACCTCGCCCACGTTCAGCTCCCCGGACAGCAGCGAGAAAATGCGCATGTCCACACCCAGCCTTTCACTGTACCACAGTGTGTCTTGCTGCTGGTCCTCCACATACACTTCCGTCAACACCAGTGTGTTGCGCCAGTCAGTGGTGAAGCCGCCAATTCTTACTTCGGTATTGAGGGTATCGGATAGGTAGGCAGCTCCCTTGTTAGCCGCCCAGTTCTGCACCTGCGGAAATTGCAGTGCAATCACTATAAGAATGAGGAGTCCTATTACAATGGCAAGAGGCCATAGTATTACTTTTAGGATAATTCGTCCAATATGTTTAGCAGAAGCGATAGTAGTGCGATGTTAGTTTGTGCTCTGCTTTTACGGAATTATAGTGATATGGATAGATTAAATGAAATATTTATAAATAAATCCTCATGAAACAAGGATTTGTGTTATTCGCAGAGGTGCAAAAAAGAAAAGGAACCCATTTATACTTCTGGGCATGCTTGCCGCAGAAGTATATAATATAGGATGCGCTTTGGGAAAAGCTATACAGAAAGGATGTTCACCATGTTGATAAACTCCGGGTTGATAGGCTTGTCTTTGGTAATGGTGTCGATGAATGGGGTATAAGTCAGCTTCCGGTTAATGATTCCGGCCATCTCGTTTTTACGACCGGCTATCAGGCCTTCCACGCATGCAATGCCGAGTTCGCTGGCTAGCATGCGGTCGGCGGCAGTAGGAGAGCCCCCGCGCTGCACATGGCCCAGAATAGTTACGCGGGCATCCATGTGGGGCAGCGCCTGCTGCACCTTTGCTGCCACGTCAGTGGCACTTCCTTCAGCGTCTCCCTCCGCTACAATCACAATGAAGGATGTTTTAGAGCGGCTCCAGCCGGTACGTAGCGTATCCACCACATAGTCTATGCTGGTGTCTGTCTCCGGAATCATCACTATTTCGGCACCGCCACCTATGGCGCAGGGTATGGCAATGTAGCCTGAGTCACGGCCCATCACTTCTATAAAGAACACGCGGTCGTGGCTGTCGGCCGTGTCCCTAATCTTATCGATGGCATCCAGAGCCGTGTTCACTGCGGTGTCGTAGCCAATGGTAAAGTCCGTGCCGTACAAGTCGTTGTCTATGGTGCCGGGAGCGCCTATGGTTGGTATGCCGAATTCCTCATAAAAGATGTTAGCCCCGGTAAAAGTACCGTCTCCTCCAATGGCAACCAGTCCTTCTATACCACATTCCTGCAGCTGATCATATGCCTTTTGGCGACCTTCCTTGGTCATGAAGTCTTTGCTGCGTGCAGAACGGAGAATGGTGCCTCCTTTCTGGATAATATTACTTACCGAGTAAGACTCTAATCTAGAAATCTCACCTTTGATCATGCCGTTATAGCCGCGACGAATTCCGTATACTTCTATTCCATGATATACAGCAGTTCTTACTATTGCTCTTATGCAGGCATTCATGCCTGGAGCATCACCGCCGGAAGTAAATACGCCAATTTTTTTCATCGAAAAGTGATGTGTTTAGTTTAAGATTTTATCCTTGATTGTCAAGATCGCAATGTTTAAATTACGCTTAGTGAGGGGTGGCAATTTTCGTAGCGTCGGGGCTTTTTCCTGCATCTCAAAAAAAGGAACAAAAGCACGACTAATTATATAGAAAATCGTATGCATTAACCAAACACCAAAGTTCTGATTCCTGAGGCGCTTCTTGCATGACATCCTTACACGGTGCGCGTAAGACTGCAAATTTAGCAGAAAGTAAAGTTTTAGCACAATATCAAAGCAATTAAATAATTATTAATTTAAAGGCAGCATATGTTCGGTTTTTTTGAGAGCGAAGAAACAAAGAGAGTAAAGAGCCATATTACAAACCTTAGCGCACTGGCTAAGATTGATGGGCATCTTGATCCGACTGAGATGAACTTCATCGTCTCTATTGGCCAAAAGCATGGCATGAAGCCAAGCGAAGTGCGCGACCTGGTCTCGAATGCCGCCAACGTAGAGCCCCAACTTCCGGAGAATGACTCGGAGCGTTTCGACCAGATTTATGATTTAGTGGAGATGATGCTGGCAGATGGAATTGTGGATGAAAACGAAATGGACTTCTGCATTAACATGGCCTCGAGACTTGGGTTTAAGAAGACGATTGTGGGGGTGTTAGTGCGTAAAATTTCGATGGGAGTGAAGGATGGTTTGAGCCGTGACAACATCAAGCGTGAGTCCCAGTCTTTTCTCAATTACTAGGGCAAGCGTGTATTCTATTACTGTCAGGAGAAGGTGCACCCCTAACGTACATACCGTTTTGTGATAAAGGCTTTCTACTGTAAAAAAAGGAGAGGCTGCGTAAACAAGCGTTACGCAGCCTCTCCTTTTCAATTATATTTTAGCACCTATTTAACAACATACTTCTCGAACCCGTTATTCTGGAAGAGATACACGACATCGTCTCCTTCAATGCCTACCGCTACCGCATCATGTGGCGCCTCTACATTTTCGTTGGCTACATCGTTGTGCAACTCTTCACCTTGTTCTATGTGATACATGTAGTACAGGCTCTTCAGTTTGCCGCGCTCATTAAATAAAATATCCCGTTGGAGTTCATATAGCTGATAATCTCCTTCATTTACCTGTAGGGCCGCCACAATCACTACATCATTTCCCTGCTGTAGCTGCAAGGCCAGGTCCTGGTAGGTATCGCCGTTAAAGTCGCCGCGCACAATCATCGGCCCCTGCGTACGGTTTTCAGCTTGTGCAGCGGCTTCTGCCGCCAGTGTGGGCTTTTCCCAGCCTTTGTACTGCTCCGAGAGCAGCTGCATGACTGGCTGCGGCATCGGCATAGTAGGGTTGGTGTCGTTCTCGTCTGTTTTTACAGCATCTTTCTTTGTGTTCGCTATAGAGTCTAGTGCCTCCGGTACGGGAGCAACCTCTACATGCTCCTCCTGCACTTCCTCGTTTTTAGGTGTGCAGGCAAAAGCAGCCAGCGATATAGCCAATAGGTACAGTGTCTTTTTCATAGATAAAGTGCATCGCATATAGGTATGCTTACTGTTGCAGACACAAACCTGTTACATTGGCCAGAAAACCGGTACCATTATCAGGATAACCACCACCAGCAGCAGCGTGAGGGGTGAACCAATCCTGATGAAGTCCCAGAACTTGTATTTGCCGGGGCTATAGACCAGGATACAGGCAGGCTCAAATGGTGTGATAAGTGACACGGAGGCTGCCAGCATGATGGCAATGGCGAACGCACGTGGGTCTGCCCCCATCTCTACTGCAGCCCGTAAAGCGACAGGCACGACTACCAGGGCCGCAGCTGCATTAGACATAGGCTGGGTCAGCAGCACTGTCAGTACTACAAAGCCAGCCAGCACCGCCATTTTACCCAGCGGGCCGAGGAGATCCACAATGCCTTCAGCCAGAAAATCAGCAGCCCCGGAATTCTCCATAGCAGTACCAAAGGCGGTCATCCCCCCAATCAGAATAAGCAGCCGGAAATCAATGGCAGCGTAGGCTTTGTCTGTGCTGATGCAGCGGAAGAGGATACTGCAGATGGCAGCCAGCAGAAAGGCGATAGAAAGGGGGAGGATATTCAGCGTTCCCAATAGTATGGCTACGATAAAGCATGAAATGGCAATGATGCCTTTCCGCTTTCTGAAAAGAACCGGCTCAAACTCGCCGAGCAGGGCAACGTCGTTGGAGGTACGTAACTGCCTCAGCCTTTCAGAGGATCCCTGTACCAGCAACAAATCGCCGAGCTGCAACTCAATGCTCCCGATTTTGGTGCGCAGTTGCTCCCCGTGGCGAGAGATGGCGATGACCACCAGGCCATAGCGCTGCAGAAAATTAACTTCTTTAACGGTTCTTCCAATGAGGTTTGACTGGCGCACCACGAGCAGTTCAGCCAGCCGTATGGCTTCTGTCTGCAGGTCATCTGCCAGAATAACATCCGCCATAATCTGGATGCCCTTTGTTTCCTTCACCTTTATCAGGTTATCCAGGTCTCCCTCCACTAACAGGATGTCATCTGACTGTATGCGCGTCCGGAAGTCCGGAAGGAAGTTGTCATCACTCCGGATAATGTTCAGAACCCGAAAGTTCAGCGTGGTGAGGTCGGAGGCAAACACCAACTGCCCGATGAGCGGTGAATCGGGCAGGACCACTATTTCAGAGAGATACTTCTGCAGCTTGTATTCTTCAGTTAACTCCTGCTCGCCGCGGTCAGGCATCATGCGTTGCCCAATCGTCATCATATATATGGCACCCACTATAAAAATGGCAAAGCCGATACCTGAGATCTCAAACAGACCGATAGGGGCAAGCCCGGTCTTAGCAATATAGCCGCTCACTGCCACGTTGGTAGAAGTGCCTATCAGTGTACAGGTTCCTCCCAGGATGGCCGCAAAAGCAAGCGGCATGAGCAGTTTAGAGGCGCTCATGTTCATGCGCCGCGACAAACCGACAAGAGGAGTTACAAACATGGCCGTCACAGTGGTGTTGTTCATAAAAGCAGAGACAACACCCGTCACCACCATCACAATGAGCAGCATCTGGTTGGTGCTTTTGTGCGCCAGTCGTACGAGCCTCACAACAGCAAAGTCAAGAATGCCTGTTTCCTGCATGGCTGCACTGAGTATAAAGATAGAAGCAATGATGATGATAAAGTCACTGCTCAGGCCTACAAAAGCCTCCTCTGGCGTAATGATGCGGGCGCTCGCCAGAATAATGAGCATGATCAGCGTCACGATCTCGATGGAGAGTTTTTCAGTAGCAAAGAGCACTACTGCAATAACCAGTAGTGTTAGCACAAGGGCAATTTCCATAAAAATCTTTGTTGAGCAGACCTTTGGCTTAAGGTGTAGCTTCGGCTTTTACGTACAAGTGGTACCAGCGGTGGTAATATAGGTTGAAAATTTGATAACCGTCAAGTATAAAACTGCCAGTGCCTATAACTTCGGTAAGAGCGGCAAACTGCCGCCTGGCTGCTTTAACACACCAGGGACTGAAAAGCCCACCGCTGGTTTTGGTTCTTACCTGCCTGCTGCCTCATCTATAGAGCGCAGGATTACGGCACATGCTTCTCTTATCTGCTCTTCTGAGATAACAAGGGGCGGGGCAATGCGCATGGAGTTATCGCAGAAGAGGAACCAGTCTGTGAGCACACCATTCAGAATGGCGTGGTCAATTACCGCCTTCAGCACCTCAAAAGACTCGAATTCTGCTGCCATCAACAAACCACAGTTGCGGATATCTTTGATGTGCGGGTGCACCAGCAATTCTTTGAATAGCGCTGCTTTTTGCTGCACGCCTGCTGTCAGTTTATCCTCCTGTATCACCTGCAGCGTTGCCAACGACGCGGCACAAGAGACCGGATGCCCTCCAAAGGTCGTGCAGTGGCCCAGAATCGGGTCGGTTTTGAAGGCAGCCATAATTTGCTGAGGCGCAATAAAGGCCCCGATAGGCATGCCGCCACCCATTCCTTTGGCACAGACCAGAATATCCGGAGCAATGCCAAATTGTTCAAAAGCCCAGAAGGTGCCGGTGCGGCCGAAGCCACACTGTATCTCATCTAATATCAATATGGTGCCGGTCTGATTGCACCGTTCCCGCAGATGCTGCAGGTAATTGCCTTTTGGCACGCGCACACCCGCTTCGCCCTGTATTGTTTCGATAAGTACAGCTGCCGTGCGTTCCGTGATTTGCTCCAGGTCTTCGATGGCGTTATAACGGATATGGCGTACATCAGGCAGCAGCGGCCGGAACGCGTTCTTGAAGCTCTCAGAGCCGTTCATAGAAAGGGCACCCTGCGTGGAACCGTGGTAGGCATTGTAACAGGAGATAAGTTCGGTTCGGCCGGTATAACGCTTTGCTAGCTTTAGTGCACCCTCTACTGCCTCTGTTCCGGAATTTAAAAAGTAAGTATTGTCGAGTTGCGGGGGCAGTGTTTTGTGGAGGGCGTGAGCCAGGTGCGCCTGTGGTGCCTGCACAAATTCGCCGTACACCATCAGGTGCATGTACTTGTCCAGTTGGTCGTGTATGGCCTGAAGCACACGCGGGTGGCGGTGGCCCACATTACTCACACCGATTCCGGATATCAGGTCGAGGAAGCGCTCGCCATTCTGCCCGTACATGTATACGCCCTCTGCCTTTTCTACCTCAATCATCAACGGAAAATCCGATGTCTGCGCTACGTGCTGCAGAAACAGTTGCCTCTGTGAAATCATGCTGTAAAGGTAATAATAATGGCCGAAAGAGACAGAAACCTGTGTTGCTTCTGTTTCTTTCGGCCATACCAGGTATACCTTCCTGTACGCTTACCTCTTATAGTTCCTACACCATCCCGCCAGTTGCTCTACTTGTTCAGGGTGCTCTGCCAGCCAGTTGGCGGATGCCGGGCTGTTACGCTGGCTGATGTAGTGGCTAAAAGCCTCCACGTTATTATCCAGTGCCATTTCATGGAAGAACTCCACATAGTAGCTCCACCAGAAGTCTTCTTTCTCTTTTCTGAGTTCGCCCAATATATTGAAAAAAGAGGCTGTGTTTTCGTAAAACAGTTGCTCTGGCGTTTTGCCTTCTCTTACTTCTATGGAGTTGGAGGCCTCATTCAGAGAGACCATCATTTCTGCCGCTGAAAAAGCTTTGTCATCAGGTTTTGACGCACTCAACATTACGTTGATGTTATTTCCGGCACTTTTAGAAACTCCCTCCTGCTGCATTTGCCGCAGTTTGGTATAGGCAGTGGCGGCTCTTTCTGTGTTTGGCTCCAGCAGCAGGAAATTGTAGAGCGCCAGCATACTTTGCACCCGTTGCTTCTGTGCCTGTTTGGTATAGCTCAGCAGTAAATGACTGCTGCTGTGCGCCGGCCTTAGCTGTAAGGCTTTTACTAAGTTTTGCTCGGCTTCACTATAGTTCTTTTGATTGTAATGGGACAGGCCAATGTTGTAGTATGGCAGGTAATGCCTGGGAGCAAGTTTTGTGGCCTTGAGGTATTCTTTAACAGCCTTATCCTGCTTACCTGATACATCAAGAGCATTGCCCTTGCTCACATGGGCCTGCGCGCGTAGTTCAGGTTCTGCAATTCTCATCTTTATGACAGCATCGCTGTAGAAGATTGTACTGGGTATGTCCTTCAGGGCAAAATAAGCCAGGGCCAGCTCATAGTTTGCCTCCGGGCTCCTGGCATCTTTTTTCAGCGCTTCCTTATACTGCTCTACGGCTGCTTTGTATTTGCCTTCATCATAAAAAGCTATGCCTTTTTCGATCAGTTCTTCGACCTCGGGTGAATTCTCTGTGTAGCTTGTACTTTTTTCAAGCGACGTTTGTGCAGTGCTGGTGGCAGCTATGGCTGAACAGAGTAACAGGGTGCAAAATAGCTTTCTCATAAAAGTAATCCGTTAAAAAATGTAAGTGAACGTAGAGTGGAAAGAATAATCTCGAATTAAATATAGCTATTCTTCTATTAATTTATGCAACTAATAGTTAAATTATTTTTTAGAATAATTATGCTAAGTTCAAAGCATATCATTTATGCCAGAAGGGAATGGATGTGGAAGATGAAGCTGTTTACTTTGAAAGGAGAAAATAACTATAGTTACTCCCTGTTACAGGACATACTATTCCCTTCAACAAGGAGGAACATCTACTGAAAGAACGCTGGAAAAGATAATTTTTTTACCGCACCATAGCACTCATGCCACCATCCACTATTAGGGTGTGACCGGTAACATAGCTTGAACTGTCGGAGCAAAGCCAGGCAATGGCAGCGGCTGCTTCAGATGGGTCTGCAATCCGTTTCTGTGGTACTAGGGAAAGGTACATTTGCTTTATCTGCTCCAGTTTCTGCGGGTCGCCGCCGGCTTGCCCCTCCATTACACCTTGCAGCATTGGGGTCTGGTGCGCCCCCGGAGCCAGTACATTTACACGTATGTTGGCTAAAGCTAACTCCTGTGCGGCTGATTTTGTAAGGGCAATGACACCTGCTTTTGCAGCGGAATACAACGCTCCGCCCGGTGCGCCGCCCAAACCATTGATGCTGGAAACATTGACAATGGCACCACCTGATGGCTGCTGCCCCAGCATGATCCGGATTTCCTGTTGCATGCAAAGCCATACTCCCTGCAGGTTGGCGCTAATCGCCATTGCAAACTCATCTGGCTCGAATTCGTGTAGCAACTTGCCTACGCCCGTTTCGTTTGCTGCGTTGTTTACAGCCATATCCAGCCTTGCAAACTCTTTTTGTATTTTCTTAAAGAGGCTCAGGATAGATTCAGGCTCGCTGTTATCTGTCTGGATAAAGCGTGGGGCAGCAGCGAATGCTCCTAAAGAGGAAACGGCTGCCTCTCCTTTCGCTGCATCCCTGCCGGTGATGATGACGGTTGCATTTGCCTGTGCAAAGAGCAGTGCTGTCGCTAAACCAATGCCGGAGGTGCCACCCGTAATCAGTACTACTTTTCCGCTGAAATCGTAGCTTACCTGTTCCATATCAGAATGCCATGCTAAAATAAAAACAGTTCATTGATCTGGTACGGAACAAATAAACCTGTTGGCTACAACAAAAGGCGGCAGAACACGGAAATTTTTTCTTTCAGTATGAAAAGAGAGGACCAACTAGACTGGCAACAAGTCGCGGAACCAGAAGGCACTATCAAAAACAGGCTTTTCTTCCTGCTTGAAACAATCATCGTTGGTATTGGTGGCAGGAGCATAAGCTTTGCGCACGACTTCTCCCAGGGTAAAGTGGATAGGATTGCTGAAGATGGGGCCGTCGAATACAAACGTGTGAAATTCTCCATTCTCGCCGGCAGGATCCACGTTTGCTGGTAAATCCTGCAGAAACTTATCATCCAGCATCCTTCCTGCAAAAGAAGCATTGAGTAAACGTTCGTTCACACATACCACCACTGCTTTAAAGCCCTGGTGCAGAAACTCCTGCACCAGTTCCTGTGTCGGCCTGTTCCAGAGTGGGAACACAGCCTGAAGGTTTACCTTTTCCAGTTGCTTCTCCCTGTAGGCTCGCAGGTCATCCAGGTTAATGTCTCCAAAAATAGCATGCGTGATGCCTTGCTGCTGTTGCTCGCGCATAGAAATCTCCATTATTTCATTATAAGCGCTCATGCCGGCGTTTTCAGGGAGAAAAATCTGCTGCAGCGGCAAGCCAATGCTCCGTGCCTGCTGCTGCAGGAGTTCCTGCCGCACGCCGTGCATGCTTACCCGCTGGGTTGGCCCGCTTAAGGTGGTAATGAGTTTCTCTGTTTTATACTCCCTGCTCTGCAGCACATGGTGCAGGCACAACGACGAGTCTTTGCCGCCACTCCAGTTAAATATGCTTCGTTTCAAGTGGATTCCTTTTTTGTAGATAATGGCTTTTAAACGTTGCAAGAACGGTAATAAACCTGATAGTTAGAGCAAAACCGCGCTTGCTTCGTCTTTTAGCCAGCGAACTGTAGTGTTATACAAAATTGCCTAAAGCCAATTCCCCCACGACGCGGCTTCTCGGCCCGAGGAGCACAGAGCAACTGCTATAGTACAGTAGGTCTGACGCCGCTGGATGAACTACAGCTACGGCAGCTTAGACAGAAAAAATGCCAACACTTCTATGGATACTCTGTATGTGAGTTGGTATTATAAAGGTTATGCAGCAGGCCACACTGTTTCAGCTTTACTTCTATAGGTTTTTAATACACAATACGGAAGCAACTCTGCCCTGCAAAATTATGCTTCTGAGGATTTGATTTTTTACCTGGTATTATCGCCATAATGGATTCTTTCGTAAAACGAGCAAGAGCAAACGGCTCCAGAATAGGATGTTTCAACAAACAGAAGGAGGATAAAATGCCACAAGGAGATAAATCTGCTTATACAGATAAGCAAAAAAGAAAAGCACAGCACATAGAAGAAAGCTACGAAGAGAGAGGCGTGAGCCCCGAAGAGGCTGAAAAGCGCGCCTGGGCCACAGTGAACAAACAAGATGGTGGAGGAAAGAAAAGTGGTGCCGGAAGAAAGAACAGCAAGAGTAAATAATAGCAACTTCAGCTCATGAAAAGCAGAACGGCCGGAAGTATTCTCTTCCGGCCGTTCTGCTTTTCATGGATAATTATTTGTATGTGCTGTCGGGTCGTCATGGTCCGGATCTACGGTAGGAGGTAAGCCTGATGCAACCCGGTTATGAGGCAGAGGCCTGTCTGACCGAATCTGGCTGTTAGATTTAACCCGCCTGTTAAGGGCAGAGAAGGCAAAGCCTGCCAGCGCCAGCGCACCGGCTATGGCCATTACCTTTGGTACAGAGTTACCAACCGGTGGCGGCACCGATATCACGCCGCGCTCATCGGCCACTGCTGGCTCGTGTACATAACGCCCTTTGGTTGGAACCGCTATTACCCAGAAGTTCTTCACTAAATTCTCTAAACCTCTTCTCAGCTCATCGCCCCTCATGGGCATCCCGTGTCCCGATGCCGCAACTTCAGGATCCAGGCTGGCCAGTGCATCAACAGAACGATGGGAGGCAGCCCAATCCGGAGTAAAATAAGCCGGAGGGCCATGCACTTCCCGCTTCTCCGTCATCACGGCTATAGCTGACTCGGCATCGCGCGTGGTAAAGGCATCACCTACCACTAATACACGGTCTTCTTCCCGGAACAACGACACATGCCCTGGTGTATGACCGGGCGTATGAATCCAGTGCCACCCCGTCAGGCCGGGAACAGAGCCATCCGGAGGAAGCAGTTCAACATAGTTTCTGATGTTAATTGGCTTTTTAGGATAAGCGAAAGCCATGTAGGCCATGCCTCCGCCGCCTACACTCGAGTCTGGTGGCGGGTAGCTAGACTGGCCGGTCAGGTAAGGCAGCTCCAGCGGGTGCGCATATACCGGCACATCCCATTCTTCGGCAAGGTCTTTTACAGCGCCTATGTGGTCAAAGTGGCCGTGGGTGAGCAGGATAGCCTTTGGTCTGGCATCCTCGCCAAAAATTTCTGCTGCTGCACTCTTTATCTTGCTGGTGCAGCCTGGCACCCCTGCATCTACTAAAATCCAGGAACCATCCGGTTCAGCAATAAAATATAAGTTAACGAATATAGTTTTTAGGCCCCATACCCGGGGCGCTACGGCAAAAGTTTGCCTGTTGCCTGAAAAAAGTTTGTTCTTAGAAGCCTCCATACGCAATCATATTTTAAGGTCGAGATCCACTGTGGCTTTTACGTACGAAGCATAGCCATAATAAGCTGCCATAAAAAGGTTTGCCCTGCCACTTTGCCTGTCTTTTTTTAGTGAAAGTTTAGTATAGCTCAGGTTTTTTGTTTTTATTTAAATGAGGCATGTCTTTTGCCACTATGTTACCAATAGCCTTGCAAATTTTACTTTGGCTTGGTTTTTCTGTTTAGCAGGAATTATTTATATTACTTGAAAGTTATTCTATTATGGTTAATTTATTTGTACCCCCGAGCTATATGGCTGTTTATGCAAAATGCATCGATGCATCCATGCCTGCCTTTGAGCCGGAAGAGTGGATTGAGGAAGGGAAGGTATATCCTGTGAAGCATTTTACGGAGCCTTTGAACCAGGGCGAAGGTTTTGCTGTCACAATCATGGATGAGGACGGCATCGAAATTCATCCGTCTCCGTCGCACTGGAGCTTTGCCTCCGGCCGCTTCGAGCTGTACACCCTTCACCTGAACTAGACCAAAACCAGAAATCTATCGTTTAACCTATAGGCTGCCGCGCGCAGCCTTTTTTAATATATTTACTGTAGGAAAAGAGTAGGATTAGGAATGATAAGTGCAGAAGAATTCAATGAGCTGCCGCCACACCTGCAGGCAGAGCTTGTGCTGGGAGAAGGCCACTACCTGCACCACCGTATACAGGGCTGGTGTAAAATAGATCTCTACTGGTTGCATGGCTATTATGTGGAAATCTGGTTTCTGTATGACCTGAAGAGTATAGGCCTCGTCCGCGCGCTCACCAGCTATACCCACCTTGAACCTTACCTGGAAACTATTAAGCTTAAGCTGTCTCTCATCAGAAAGGAGTAGCTTTCAGAATCATCTAAGTATGATTTATAAATGCTGAATTGAGCTACTGGTTAAATTCAACTGGTTCAGACCCTCAACACTCATACAAAATTTTTACTTTTGAGCATGAGCAAAAATATACCTTCTAAAAACCTTTTATTGATAAGTACCTCTACCACCTACGGCACCGGCTACCTGGAGCATGCGGAAGAGGAAGTGAAAGCCCTCTTAGCAGGCAAATCCAGTATTCTTTTCATCCCTTACGCCCGTCCGGGTGGTATATCCCATAAAGATTATACAGCCAAAGTGCGCGAAGCCCTCCAGACCTGGGGCATTAGTGTAACTGGTGTGCATGAGTATGACGATGCTGTGAAAGCGGTAAATGAGGCAGAGGCGGTGTTTATTGGCGGAGGCAACACCTTTGTGCTGCTGCGTAACCTCTATGCAAACAAAGTCATAATGCCACTGCAGGAACGGGTACAGAAAGGAATGCCGTACATGGGCACCAGTGCAGGCACAAACGTGGCAGGAAAAACCATCGGTACCACCAATGATATGCCCATTGTGCATGTGAAAACTTTTGATGCACTGCAGTTGGTGCCATTCAACATCAACCCGCATTACCAGGATCCAACGGAGGGTTCTACCCATATGGGTGAGACCCGCGAGACGCGCATTGCGGAGTTCCACCACCACAACCGCCAGCCAGTGGTGGGTTTGCGTGAAGGAAGCATGCTGCGTATCATGGGTGATAAGATCTTTCTGAAGGGGCCTCTTTCTGCACGTATCTTTTTGCAGGGTGAAAAGCCGATGGAGTTTGAGCCCGGTGATGATATACAGTTCCTCCTAGAAGCCTATTGGTAAATTTCGAAATTGTGGTGCTTCACAGTGTTGCACCTTTGCATGATAGCCTGGAATTAATGCAGAAGTATCCGTAGGAATAACATGTTCCGAGAAGGTGAGGCAATGATTCTCACCTTTTTTCTTTAGTTTGAGGTACAAAAGCAAAATACCTACATAAAGCTGTACCTACTGTTCATACGTAATTATCAATTCGTAATTAAATAAAATGAATAAACACCAACTTATACTATGTGCGGGACTGGCCGTGGCAATGCTGGGTACTGCAGGCTGTACCCGCACCTCGGAGCCGGAGCAGGAAACAGAAGCTGTACAGGCCGATCAGAACCTGGGCCAGATTTTTGAGGACTATTATGAGGCGCGGCTGAAACTGTTCCCGCTGGAGGCTACTGCCATTGCCGATAACCGGTACAACGACCAACTTCCAAATGACCTGAGCCAGGAGCACATTGAACAGGTGCGGCAACTGTACCAGACCTACCTCGATAAGATAAATCAAGTAGACCGCAGTAAACTAGGGCCGCAGGAACAGGTGAGCTACGACATCTTTAAGTATGAGATGCAGATATCGCTGGAGGGGCTGGAGCAGCCTGCTCTGTTTCTGCCAGTAAACCAGTTCTGGGGCCTACCAATCACGATGGCGCAACTTGGTTCCGGCTCCAGCAACCAGCCTTTCAACACGCCGGAAGATTACGAGGATTTCCTGGGCCGCATGAAGGGCTTTTCGGTTTGGGGAGACACGGCCATTGCCAACATGCGCAGAGGCATGGGGATGGGTATTATTCTGCCGCGTGCCCTTACAGAAAAAGTGCTGCCACAACTGCAGGCTATGGCAGTAGACAATCCGGAAAAATCAATTTTCTGGGCACCAGTGGAGAAACTGCCGGAGAGCTTTACCCCTGCACAGAAAGACAGCATCCGGCAAGCCTATACCAAGGCTATACAGGAAGATGTGATTCCTACCTATAAAAGGCTGCATGAGTTTATGCGGCAGGAGTACCAGCCAGCCAGCAGAAGCTCAACCGGCATCAGTGGCATTAAAGGAGGGGATGATTACTACAAATACCTGGTGCGCTACTGGACAACCACGGATATGACCCCTGACCAGATCTTCGAGATTGGACAGCAGGAGGTGGCCCGCATCCGGAGTGAAATGGAAAAGGTAAAGGAGCAGGTAGGCTTTAAAGGTACGTTGAATGAGTTTTTCCAGTATGTGAACGACAACCCGAAATTCACGCCGTTTAAAACACCGGAGGAAGTGCTGACTGCTTACAGGCAGGTGGAGCAGCGGATGCAGCCACAGTTAGATAAGCTGTTCGGCATTACTCCGGAATTTAAGTTCGAGGTACGGCAAACGGAGGCTTTCCGGGCAGCATCGGCTAGCGCAGAGTATAACCCGCCGGCACCGGATGGCTCCCGGCCAGGTATATTTTACGTGCCGATTCTGGACGCAAAGACCTACAACGTGGTGGGTATGGAATCACTGTTCCTGCACGAGGCTATTCCGGGGCATCATTACCAGATATCCATACAGCAGGAGCAGGTGGGGCTTCCCAGGTTCAGGCAATACTCCTGGTACGGTGCTTTTGGCGAGGGCTGGGCGCTCTACTCCGAAAGCCTTGGCAAGGAACTTGGCCTGTATACAGACCCTTACCAGTACTTTGGCCGCCTGAGCGACGAGATGCACCGGGCCATCAGACTGGTGGTGGATGTGGGCATGCATGCCAAAGGCTGGACGCGTGAGCAAGCCATACAGTATTCGCTGGATAATGAACTGACAAGCCGTGAGGCAGCCGTAGCCGAGATTGAGCGCTACATGGCCATACCTGGCCAGGCCCTGAGCTATAAAATCGGTGAACTCAAAATCAAAGAACTGCGCCAGCGGGCAGAGCAGGAGCTAGGCGACAAGTTCAGCATCAGTGCTTTCCATGATGTAATTTTGAAAGGCGGTGTGATGCCGCTTGCTGTGCTGGAGAAGAAAATTGAGGACTGGATTGCCGAGCAGAAGAAAAGCTAAAATGTAACAGCTCAGGCAAAAAAGAAGGCGCGACTGTTAAGTCGCGCCTTCTTTTTTAAGTTAGAGATTTTTTACTGGTTCATCTTTTTGTGGTCGTGGTCCAGGCGCTTTAGCAGCATTTTTGTAAACTGTCGTTCGCCCCGGTACAGGTTAATAAGCTGCCTGTTAGATAGTACCCGCTGGTACTTGGAAGCATATTCTTTCTCAAGTGCCAGTTCCTTTTCGCGGGTGTTAAACATTTCGTCAATTCTTGCCTTTGCCTCCTGCTCGCTTAGCGTTTCCACATCTTTGCGGTAGCCGTGGCGGTATGACTTCATGAGTTCGCGTCGTTTTGCCTCATACTCATTATATATAGGCCAGAACTTCTGCGACTGCTCTGCTGTCAGCTCCATCTTTTCAGTCAGGAAGGCGATTTTAGCAGCCTCCACGTTTTCTCTTCGGTCATGCGAGCGGTTGTCCTGCGCGTTAGCTGCAGTGCCGGCAAGAGTTAAAGCGCAAAATAAGAGTAAAAATAAGGTGTAACGCTTCATGGGTGAGTTAGTAGTCAAGGTTATGTAGTTGGTAATATTCCAGCTCTTCTTCAGCTGTGTTAGAGCTCACATTTAAAAAATCTACAGCTAGCTCCTGATCTGCTATAGAGTACTCTTCAAAATCAGAGGCGTCTACTTCGGCGTAGACGTCCAGGTAATTTATTATTTCATCATCAGAAAGCGAGGCAACTGTAACTATTGGCTGTTGTGCCTGCTCTTGCTGTATGTTAAAAAAGTAAACTCCCATAAGTAAAAGCAACAGAACAAGCGGAACCACTGCATAACGAACCGGGCGCCACAACTGGGCATACCAAGGTGTATCTGCTACCTGTTCACGGCCAGCGGTGCGTTCCATGATGCGCGTGGGCAGGCGGTCGAAATAGCCGTCGGGCACCTGGTGCACATTATGCTTCGGGATATCATTTAGTCTCAAATCCTTCTTCATGTTTCTCTTCTCCTATAGGTTAGATGCATACCAGAGCCTATAGTTTAATTTTGTTTCAGATATTCTTCAATTTTTTTTACAGCAATATGATAAGATGCTTTCAAAGCACCTACGGATGTTCCGAGTATCTCGGACATTTCCTCATATTTCAGCTCATCAAAATACTTCATATTGAACACTAGGCGCTGTTTATCGGGTAGCGTGAGTATGGCTTTCTGCAGCTTCAGCTGTACCTCGTCGCCAGCAATGTCGGGGGAGGACTCTATCTTCTCCATCAGCTCGGCGGTAACGTCGTTAATGGGCAGGAAGAACTTTCTTTTTTTGCTGGACAGGAAGGAAAGGCACTCATTGGTGGCAATGCGGTATATCCAGGTATAGAGTTGGGCATCTTTGCGGAAGTTCTCCAGGTTCTTCCATATTTTCACAAAGACCTCCTGGGTGAGGTCATCGGCATCGTCATGGTCTATGACCATCTTGCGGATGTGCCAGTATACTTTCTGCTGGTACTTCCGGACAAGTTGGTTAAAAGCCAGGTTGCGGCTAACGGGTTGGGCGAATTTCTCTAAAAGCTCTTTGTCTTCCACTATTCAGGTTTAGGGAGCCGGAAGCAGATCTAAATATCCTTAAATCTAAAGAGGCTGTACTATACCAGCACAGCCTCTTTTAAATAATAATTTATGATGAACTAAGCTTGCTTGCGGCTGATAGCGCGCTGGGCAGCCTCTACAATGTCATTCTCAGACAATCCGTACTTCTCCATCAGTTCCTCTGGTGTTCCGGATTCGCCGAAGGTGTCGTTCACGGCTACATACTCCATAGGCAGCGGTGTGTTCTTCACCAGCACCTGCGCAATGCTGTCGCCCAAACCACCTAAGCGGTTGTGCTCCTCGGCACTTACCACGCATTTGGTTTTAGCCACAGACTTCAGAATGGCTTCTTCGTCAAGCGGTTTGATGGTGTGGATGTTGATGATTTCAGCAGAAATACCTTTTTCAGCCAGAATATGGCCAGCTAAAATAGCTTTCCAAACCATATGGCCTGTTGCGAAGATGCTGACGTCTGTACCCTCGTTCACCATCCAGGCCTTGCCAATCTCGAATTTCTGGTTCGGGTCTGTGAACACCGGAATCACCGGGCGGCCGAAGCGCAGGTATACCGGTCCTTCATAGTCCGCAATGGCGATGGTGGCCGCTTTGGTCTGGTTATAATCGCATGGGTTGATGACGGTCATGTGCGGCAGCATCTTCATCATGCCGATGTCCTCCAGGATCTGGTGCGTGGCACCGTCTTCCCCCAGTGTAAGGCCCGCATGGGAGGCACATATCTTTACATTTTTACCGGAGTAGGCAATAGACTGGCGAATCTGGTCGTAAACGCGGCCCGTGGAGAAGTTGGCAAACGTTCCGGTGTAAGGAATCTTACCACCTATCGTCAGACCGGCGGCTATACCCATCATGTTAGCCTCGGCAATACCTATCTGAAAGAAACGCTCCGGATTCTCCTTAATAAAGTCTGCCATTTTAAGCGAGCCTACTAGGTCGGCGCAAAGGGCTACAACATTGGGGTTGGTGCGGCCAAGCTCCAGCAAACCTGCTCCAAAACCAGAGCGTGTGTCTTTTTTCTCTGTATACGTGTATTCTTTCATCTATCTGTTGAATATTTTTACGGTTGTAGTTGCGCCCGATCTGATGCTAAAATCTTTCACATCTGTAAATTTACTCGCCTGGGCTGTTTTTGTGCGGTAAACCAATCTATAATTTCCCGGCTGTAAGGCCACGGTTACTTTACTGTTTTCTTCCGGCAGGTTAAATAGCCAGCGCTGGTTACCATTCTCATCCAGCAGGTATACGCTGCCATAGCCTTTCATCTGGGAAGGTATGGCCAGTTGCCCCGGTGGCGGAATGGTAATCGTATTCGTCTGACCCTGCTTCAGTTCCACACCTTTCATGTAGATGCGGGGCATGGTCAGAATCTCCAGGTCATACTTCCCTGCCAGGTACTTGTACTGCTCCCCGAACTGCTGCACGTGCAGTGTTTGCTCCTCGCCATGCGGCCTCACGATGGCCGACAGAACCCCGTAAGGGGTGGGCCCGTCCTGGCGCAGGTGGAGCGTGCCCTGCGGCGACTTTACTTTGATGACGTTGTGCTTCCCAGGCCTGATGCTGATGTTGCGCTCCACCACAGCAGGTGTGGTGTTTACCACCAGGTCGTAGGGGAGCAGTGCATCAATCTCCAGCATGTCAGCCTTTCCGTCGCTGCCCTTGTAGTGCACGTAGTTGTACTCTGGCTGTCCGGTCAGGGAGTTGAGGAACGTCATGTTAACATTACTCTCTACTGCCTGCCCCTGCTCATTCAGCAATTCTACGTTCACGGTCGTCTTGCTCAGCGCCTGTGTTACAATCTGTGTCAGCACCGTTTCAAAGGTCTGTACATCAGCGGCGTTAAAGTACTCACCAATGCAGCTCAGTTGTTTCTCCTGCTGCGGCTCAATGCCAATGCCTATCACAAAAGGGCGCAGGAAAATACGCTTCTTCTGCAGGGCCAGCGACATCGCACAGGGGTCACCGCCACAGGACTCCAGGCCATCTGTGATCAGGATGATGACGTTGCGCGTTTTCTCGTCCGGAAAATCCGCAGCCGACTGCTGCAGCGAATACGTTATCGGCGTGTTGCCACGCGGTATTATGTCTTTCAGCTTTTTCTGAATTGCATCGGTGCTGTTATTAGAAAACGGCACTTCCAGCCTCGTGTCCTTACAGTCGTTGCGCTCCCGGCCGAACTGATGCCCGTAAACCCGCAGCGCCACCTCTACATTGTCGTAGCGCTCCAAGGAGTCTACAAGCTGGGCCAGCAGGTCTTTCGCCACAGACATGCGGTCGCTGTTTTCCCACTTGGCCAGCATACTTCCCGAAGCATCCAGCAAAAACAGAATACGTGTTTTCGGTTGCTCCTGCTGCTCCTGGCCTAACACGTTTCCGCTTACTGAAAAGTATATCAGCAAAAAAAAGAATGCTGCCAAAACGTAACGCCAGGGTGTCATGTAAGCGGTTGCTAAAGCAAATTAGTCGAAAGAATCAGTGCAGTTCAGACTTCTGGCTGAACTGCTTTCATGTTAATAGTCAGCAGCCTCCTGTACAGCTAACTGCTGCAGGGCAATCTCCAGCTGCTCATCGTTTGGCGCTACACCATGCCACTTGTGTGAACCCATCATGAAGTCAACGCCGTAGCCCATTTCAGTGTCCATCAGGATCATCACCGGTCTGCCTTTACCTGTAGCTTCCTTTGCCTGGCTAAGGGTTGATAGAAGTGACTCAAAGCTGTTGCCGTTTGTCTCCATCACCTGCCATCCGAAAGCCTCAAATTTCGCCCTCAGGTCTCCCAGTGGCATTACCTGCTCGGTAGAGCCGTCAATCTGCTGACCGTTTCTGTCTACAGTGGCAATCAGGTTATCGACTTTTTTAGAACCAGCATACATGGTTGCCTCCCATACCTGCCCTTCATCCAGTTCTCCGTCACCCATCAGTACATAGATAAGGCTATTGTCTTTGTTTAGCTTTTTAGCCTGTGCGGCACCAAGAGCCACCGATAAGCCCTGGCCCAGTGAGCCGGAAGCCACGCGAATGCCTGGTAAGCCTTCTTCAGTGGCAGGATGCCCCTGTAACCTGGAGTTTAACTTGCGGAATGTCGACAGTTCTTTCGGATCGAAGAAACCTGCACGGGCCAGGGTGCTGTAAAAAACAGGGGAGATGTGGCCATTAGAAAGGAAGAACAGGTCTTCGCCTTCGCCATTCATCTTAAAGTCGGTGCTATAGTTCATTACCTTGAAGTACAGCGAAACGAAATAATCGGTGCAGCCTAAGGAGCCGCCCGGATGACCGGAGTTAACGGCGTGTACCATGCGCACAATATCGCGGCGCACCTGTGCTGCAACTTCCTTTAACTCATCAATGCTCTTGTTGTGTGGATTCACTTTTTACGGAATTATTAGTTAATAATGCGGAATATTAAAAAAATAAGTAAAGCGACACAAGTTACAATAATATATTCATAGGTTTCTATCACTTTCATTGCAAATTCTTGCGCTTCCTTGCCTGGTGGCAAAGAGACGTAAGCCACTCTTTTGGCAGCAGCTAGCTGTCGCTCTTTATTTGTTGATACGAAAAACGCAGCTACCCGATTAGATAGCTGCGTTTTTCTGTTTATTACTTTGCCAGAATCTGGCCTGAATGTTCCCCTGTTTTTACCTTTTTGATAATGTCCTGAATAACCCCGTTTTCATCTATTACAAATGTGAACCGCATGGTGCCCATGTACTTACGCCCGTACATCGACTTCTCCTGCCACACCCCATACTGCTCTACAATCTGCTTCTCAGTGTCGGCTATCAGGGTGAAAGGCAGCTCAAACTTGCTGATGAACTTCTGGTGCGACTTCTCATCGTCTGTGCTTACACCAATCACTTCGTAGCCTTCCTGCTGCAGGTCGCTGTAGTTGTCGCGGAGGTTGCAGGCCTGGGCGGTGCAGCCAGGGGTGTCGTCTTTTGGGTAGAAGTACAGGATTACTTTCCTGCCGCGGTAGTCGCTTAGCTTTACTGTTTTGCCTTGCTGGTCTTTGCCCTCAAATTCAGGGGCTTTGTCCCCGATGTTCAGTTCCATGCGTTTTATCAGATGGTGGTCGTATAAGTGGCTTCGTTGCCGGCATTGTCCTTCACCTTTAACATAAAATCTCCGGACAAAGGTATGTTTTTATCTAATTTTTCAGACCAGATAGTGGCCGTTTTATGCTCATACTTCATCAGCAGCCACTGGCCGTTCAGGTAGGCGTTAAAGGAGTTTAATCCCGACAGGTCGTCCCCAATTTTGAACCTGATCTGGTTCTTGTTCTTGCTCAGCAGCCTTATGCCAGGTGCTTTTGTGTCTTCGAGTACCTTAAACTTACCCATGTTCTTCGTGCTGAACGTGATGGTATTGTTTTCGCCCCAGTTGCCACCTATAAAGCCTTTGCCGTTTCCGGTGCCTAAGAAGTACACAGCTGCCTTAGACCTGTCTTTGATGCCGGCAGTGTCAGGTTTTATCGTTATAGTTATAGGCTTGTGCAGTGGCGTGAAAAAGTCTCCTACAGTGTACACGCCGCGGTTGAGCTGTGTCTGCAGGTAAAGGGTGTCGTACAGCGACTGCTTGCTGAACTGCACCTTCAGGTAGTTGTTCATGAAAGCCACATCATGCCCCGGCGAAATCATTTTCTGAAAATGGAATGGCACCGTAATACCACAGAAACGCATGGAGTCCGGAAGGCCTGCGCGTAAATCGAACAGGCCGACAGAGTGGTTCTCTTTCATGTAGCTGGGCACCAGCAGCAGCGACTTTCCACCCTTTAGCAGCTCAATGTTCTGAGGGGTACTGCTGGTGTCGCCGGCACTCACCTTCAGCACGTTCCCTAGAATCTCATAGTTCAGGGATGGCTTTTTCACTGCTTTCGATAAAGTCTTTGTGAAAGCTGGCTGTTGCCCCTTCACCACAAAAGATAGGGTAGAGTTGTTGTCGTAAGAGTCGCGGGCCACCAGCTTTACCTGATAGGTAGAGTCGGGGTGCACACGCATCCTTCCCTGGCGTTCATTGGCCTTGTACAGCGGCAGGTCATTGCCATAGTCAATAAAGGCCTTCTGGAACGTGCGGCCCTGCCGCTTATACACATTGTAGTTAATGTGCTGCGATACCTGGCGCGACAGCTCAAAAGGCACCTGATCGATGTAGTGGGTGTAAATCTGCTTCCCGTTTACGAACAGCGTTACTTCCTGCGTACCATTCTTGTTGTCGGCCCCGTCCAGCCGGTCTATGGTCTGTAGCTCCAGCCCAAGCAGCCCGTTGGCAAAAACAGTATCGGCAATGGTAAAGTTATTGTCTTTCTCTTTGGTACGGTACTCCACACGGCCAAACTCGTTGTTGATGCGCGAATGTATGTTCAGCGGCGTAATACCCAGGCTATAAATTTCCGGCGGTGTGGTATCAATCACCTCCTTAAACTTATACTTCAGCGGGTTATACAGGCGGTCTTCTGTATCGCGGATTTCAAAATGCAGGTGCGGGCCACCGGAGCCACCCGTGTTACCGGATAAGCCTATCACATCGCCTTTTTTTACCGGGAACTGGTTTGGCTCGGGTAAAAGCTCCAGCTCAAACGTGTTTTTCTCATACTGCTTCTGCAACATGTATGCAGCCAGAGGCTCATTGTATGCAGAGAGGTGCGCATAGGTAGTCACCAAACCGTTCGGGTGTGTTACATAAATAATATTGCCATACCCGTACGTAGACTGCTTTACCCGCGAAATATAACCGTCTGCAGCGGCATGTACCGGCAGCCCGATGCGCTGTTCGGTTTTAATGTCGAGGCCCCCATGGAAGTGGTTGGAGCGTATCTCGCCCATTGAACCCGAAAGGTAATTACGCTCTCCCGGCTTTATCGGGAACAGGAAATAACCTGGCTGTGGTGCTATCTGTGCTGCCGCACCGAATGTAGTAATAAAGGAAAGTAGTGTAAGCGTAAACCGCTTCTTATTTAACTTCGAAATCAAGTAATTTTTTATCTTCAACATACCCTTCTAATCTGTCTCCTATCTGTACAGGGCCAACACCCGCTGGTGTGCCTGTAAAAATGATGTCTCCTGTTTTTAGTGTGATAAATTTTGAAATGTAGGCGATGATGTCATCAAACGTGTGCAGCATCATTTTTGAATTACCCTGCTGCTTCGTCTCGCCATTTACATCCAGCTTAAAGTTGATGTTCTGCAGGTCGGGGAACTGGGATAATGGCAAAAAATCCGAGATAGGGGCGGAGCCATTAAAACCTTTTGCCAAAGCCCAGGGCAAACCCTTCGCCTTTGCTTTTGACTGCAAGTCGCGTGCCGTGAAATCTATTCCAAGGCCAATGGAGTCATAATATTTGTGGGCAAACTTCTTGTCTATGTTTTTGCCTTCCCGGCTGATGCGCAGAATCAGTTCTGCCTCATAGTGCACATCCTTAGTATAGTCGGGGTAATAGAACGGTTCATTGTTTCGAAGTACTGCCGTGTCCGGCTTAAAGAATATGACAGGCTCTTCGGGTACTTCGTTATGCAATTCAGCAATGTGCTCCGCGTAGTTTCTGCCAATCGCTACTATTTTCATATAAGGTGAGGTCGTTGTTTTGTTCTTCAAAAATAGAACTTCTAACGTTGCTGGACAGAATAAAAAGACAAAAAAACTTTACAATTTTTGTTTAACTCCTGCTGCGCCGTTTATCACTCCTTTGCAGGTTATTAAGCCCATTGGCTATAATATTATGGTTGAATTTGGCCGCCAATAACATTTTATGGAGTGGCTGACGTATAATCGGTGCAACGTATACGCCCTTATTTTACAGAAGATATCAGCGGACTGAGAAGTCCTGTTCTTAAAAGTATAGCGTTTTGCTGATTTAAAAATGTATTATATTTGAGACTGATAGAAAATGGTTCAAAATTTGAAATCATTTTCATATCACTAAACAATTACGACAATGTATAAGAAAATAATTTCTTTCGCTGTAGCTGCGGTCATGATGGTTGCCTGTACAACAGTGCCCATTACAGGACGCCGGCAGCTAAACTTAGTGTCTGATGCAGAAATGCAGCAGCAGAGTTATGCCGCTTACCGGCAGTTTTTGAGTGAGAACAAACTTTCGAGAGATGCACAGGCTACGGCCATGGTGAAGCGTGTTGGAAAGCGCATACAGAATGCCGTAGAACAGTACATGGCTGCCAATAATATGCAAAATGAACTGGCTGGCTTCGACTGGGAATTTAACCTGGTGGATGATGACCAGATAAACGCTTTCGCTATGGCGGGGGGGAAAACCGTTGTATATTCCGGCCTGTTGCCGGTAGCGCAGAACGAAACTGGTCTTGCTGTAGTAATGGGCCATGAGATAGCCCACGCCATTGCTAAGCACGGTAACGAGCGCATGAGCCAGGCGCTGGCGCAGCAGTTTGGAGGACAGACGCTTTCTGCACTTGCAGGTGCACAACCAGGTGTTACTTCTAACCTAATCAAATCAGTTTATGGTGTAGGTTCACAGTTGGGACTTTTGAAGTATGGCCGCCAGCAGGAAACGGAGGCTGATAAGTTAGGACTTGTGTTTATGGCCATGGCCGGGTATGATCCACAGGCATCTATCCCATTCTGGCAGCGTATGGAAGCTGCTAGTGGCGGCCAGGCTCCACCTGAGTTCCTATCGACGCACCCAAGCGCCGGAACAAGACAGAATACCCTAAAGCAGTATATGCCAGAGGCACTTAAATATTATAAAGCTAAATAAATCTGTTATAGCGCATGATTAAAAACAATTTTGCCCGCCTGAGTTCTGTTCACCTAAGTCAGACCACCCTTTTGCTTTTACTGCTTTTCTTTGTGCTGGCCACTTCGGCCTGTTCCAGGCGTGAAGCCATCCGGGAAGAGAGCGAGATAGGGGAGGAAGGAGTAGGAGAAGTGCCGGTACAGACCTATGATGGCAGATTGATGGGGCAGGTTGTTTTTGATACTGTAGAGTATGTTGTGTCCAGGGAAGAACTGCTGCAGCCCTTTATCCGGGAGTTCGGAGACGGCACGGTGGTAGACAAGGTAATGATACGGAAGGTGCAGGAAACGAAGAATGACAAACCTGCCTATTACCTGGTTGCCCTGGGAATACGCAGCGGTTCCTTCCGGTCGATGGCACTGGAACTGGATCTGGCCTCTGACAATGCCTTATACCTGAGCAGTAGTGGATCAAAGCATATTTGCCAGTCTGGTGTGGGCTGTAATTTCTGCTACTTTACTTTTTCAGGTAACAGGATCACAGGATGTGAATGCGAGTCGCGGGCACCGGGAAATAACTGCTCTCATAAGTTCTCTGAGAGAAATACGCTGCTGAAGGACGTGACACTAAGGAGTGAGAGACGGCGGTCAGAGAATTAAAGACTTTAATACCACTATAACAGAAGCGGCTGCTAACATCGTGTTAGCAGCCGCTTCTGTTTTTACTACCTATGTCCGTAAGTAAACCTGATTGTCCGTAGCACCTATGATAACTGCACTTTCCGCAACCGGATACGGGTAAGAACTTTCTTGGTCTGGAGCGGAAATTCGCTTTTCATCATCCAGTCGTAGTAGCCAGGTTCTTTCTGCAGTACTTCTTCCACCGGCACATTCTTGTGCTTTCCAAAGTTGAACACCTCCTGCCCGGCATTGTTATACACGATACGGCCCGACAAGTCAGCGGTTTTCTGTACTGTAAATTTATGCAGGGCCTCCATGTCGTTCTGAACAGGGAATTCTTCCACACCTTCAGCCACCTCCACAGGCGTATGCTGGTAGCGGTCCAGTTGCGCCATCAGGATGTGGTATGTTGCTACCGTATCGGCTTCGGCACTATGGGCGTTCTCCAGTTTTTGATCGCAGTAGTACTTATAAGCGGCGGATAACGTGCGCTGCTCCATCTGGTGGAAAATGCGGCAGGCGTCAATCACGTTTCTGTTGTCTATATCAAAGTCAATGTCGCAGCGCAAAAACTCCTCTGCCAGCAGGGGAATGTCGAAGCGCAGCAGGTTATAGCCTCCCAGGTCGCACCCTTTCATAAACTGCTCCAGGTCCCGTGCTATTTCCCTGAACGTCTTGCAATGCTGTACATCGGCATCGTAAATTTTATGAATCAGGCTCGACTCTAGTGGAATCGGAATAGTGGGGTTTACGCGGCGGGTCTTCAGAATCTCCTCGCCATCCGGCATTACCTTCAGTACACTTACCTCTACTATCCTGTCTTTGCAGATGTCGGTGCCGGTCGTCTCAAGGTCAAAGAAGACGATGGGGCGCTTTAAGTTTAATTTCATTCTCTGGTTTATTTAAAGAACCGCTTTGGTCAGCGCGTCCATGTTCATGTTGTTATAGTTACCAGAGCTCATGAGCAACAGGTTTGTATTTTGCCAGTTACGGCTGGTCAGGTGCTGCTGCAATGCTTCTGCGTCGTTAAACACCTGCAGGTTCACGTTATCGAAGGCAATTTTCAGCTCTTCTTCTGTCAGCATTTCCATCCGCTTGTGCTCTATCGTTTTCGGGCTGAAGTACACTATAGGTGCATCCGCTTTATCCAGAGCACCGGCATACTGTGGCAGGAAAGCTTTGTTCAGACTGCTGAAAGTATGCAGTTCCAGCACAGCCACCAGTTCGCGCTCCGGGAACTGCGCTTTCACAGCCTCCGTCGTTGCCTTTACTTTGGAAGGGGCGTGGGCAAAGTCACGGAAGATAATGCTGTTTCCTTTTTCTCCGATTTTCTCAAGGCGCTTGGCAGCACCTTTAAATGTTTTAAGGGCTTCGTAAAAGTCATGCGCTTTCACACCAATCTTCTTGCACACTTCTTTTGCAGCACTGATGTTGCGCAGGTTATGCTCCCCGAACAGCGGTATCTCCACATCGCCGTCTTTTTTTGTATGCAGAATGGTTTTGCCGTTCCGGATGCTATGCTCGTGCACCGTGTAACCTTCGTAGGCAATATCGGCCGGGTTACGGGGCACTGCTACCAACTGCACCTGCTCATCATCCTGGTTATAGATAAGCGTACCGGCTTTTGGTGTCATCTCAGCAAAAATACGGAACTGCTCACGGTACATCTCCGGGTCCGGGAACACGTTGATGTGGTCCCAGCTGATGCCGGTGATGACCCCGATGTGGTGGTGGTAAAGGTGAAACTTCGGCACCCGCTTGATAGGGTCGGAGAGGTACTCGTCTCCTTCTATAATGATGACAGGGGCATCTTCGGAAAGCTTCACCATACGGTTGAAGCCTTCCAACTGCGCGCCCACGGCATAATCGAATTTTCGGCCAAGGTGCTGCAGCACGTGCATGATAATGGAGGTGGTGGAGGTTTTGCCGTGGCTACCGCCAATCACAATGCGCTGTTTGTCTCTGCTCTGCTCATAGATGAACTCTGGAAAAGAGTAAATCGGAATGTTCAGCTCCTGCGCGCGCTTTAGCTCCAGGTTATCAGGGCGGGCGTGCATACCTAATATAACAGCGTCTGGGCGGGCATCGATCTTCTCTGTGAACCAGCCTTCCTTTTCTGGCAATAAGCCGGCTTCAGCTAGTCTGCTTTTGGCTGGCTCATAAATCTCATCGTCTGAGCCGGTAATTTTCAGGCCTTTGTCATGTAGCGCCAGGGCAAGGTTGTGCATGATGCTCCCGCCCATTGCAATCATGTGTATATACTGTAGTTCCTTCTTCTCCATTTCACTGCAATATGTTTGCAAACAGACAAAGTTAGAAGTCCTTGCCTAAATTAAAATAGGAGTACCCTAATATGTTGATATCTTATACATGAATGTGGATTACTCAGAAGGGTATGTGGATTACTTGCATGGCATGTTTTTTAAATTTGTACCTATGGAGGAGATGAAAATGAATGTGCGGCAGGCGGGCAACCGCAGCAGTTGGCAAAAGAAAGCCCCAGTTGTTTCGGAGCTAGGCAAAAAGCCACCGCAGGCACTAGACTTGGAGGAGGCCGTACTAGGCGCTCTGATGCTGGAAAAAGATGCCCTGACCTCAGTGATCGATATTTTACGGCCACAGAGTTTTTACAAAGAGGCACACCAGCGCATTTTTAAAGCCATTATCGGGCTTTTCGATAAGTCGGAGCCAATCGATATACTTACAGTAACGCACGAACTGCGCGAAAACGGGGAGCTGGAACTGGCAGGCGGTGCCTATTATGTAACCCAGCTGACAACACGCGTTAACTCGGCCGCTAACATCGAGTACCACGCCCGTATCATCACCGAGAACTCCATTAAGCGGGACCTCATCTCTATTTCCTCTGAAGTGCTTTCCAGCGCCTTCGAAGACACTACAGACGTATTCGAGCTGCTGGACAAGACAGAAGCCAGGCTATACGAGGTATCGGAATCCAACATCCGCAAGAACTTCGACGACATGCGCTCGCTCATGCACTCCGCTATTAAAGAACTGGAAGAGAAGCGCAAGCAAGCAGACGGTTTAACGGGAGTTCCTAGCGGCCTTGCCGCCCTGGATCGTGTTACGTCCGGCTGGCAAAAGTCTGACCTTGTTATTCTGGCAGCCCGCCCAGCGATGGGTAAAACGGCCTTCGTTCTTTCCTGCATGCGCAACGCCGCTGTTGATTTTAAAAAAGGTGTGGCTATTTTCTCGCTCGAGATGTCCTCGCTGCAGCTGGTGAATCGTCTGATATCCTCAGAGGCGGAGCTGGATTCAGAGAAAATTAAAAAGGGCAACCTGGTAGACCATGAGTGGGCGCAGCTCAACCATAAGATCTCTAAGTTAACTGAGGCACCTATCTTCATCGACGATACACCAGGGCTTTCTATCCGTGAGTTGCGCACCAAGTGCCGCCGCCTGAAGGCTCAGTTTGATATACAGATGATTATTATTGACTATCTGCAGCTGATGAGCGGCAATGCAGACGGCAAGGGTGGTGGTAACCGTGAACAGGAAATTGCCTCTATTTCACGGGCTCTGAAAATGTTGGCGAAGGAGCTGAGCGTGCCGGTAATTGCGCTGTCGCAGCTGAGCCGTGCCGTGGAAACCCGTGGGGGAGACAAGCGTCCGCAGCTTTCTGACCTTCGTGAATCCGGTTCCATTGAGCAGGACGCTGATATGGTGCTTTTCCTTTACCGCCCGGAGTACTACGGCATCACCGAAGATGAAATGGGTAACCCAACTGCCGGTGTAGGAGAGGTAATCATTGCCAAGCACCGTAACGGTTCTTTGGAGAACGTCCAGTTGAAATTTATCGGTAAGTACACTAAGTTTACAAACCTGGACAACGACTTTGGCGGTGGGGACGCAATGGGAGGATTTAGCCCGTTACCGAACTCTACCTTCGATGCCGAAACGCCAGGTGCCATCCGGCTAGGCAGCCGCATGAATGACGGTGGCAGCAGCGGTGGCTTCCCGACCTCAAATTTCGATGAGGAGCCTCCTTTTTAAGTAGAACACAAACAACCAAAATAAGCCAAAGGAGATTAGCCGCTGCGCACATGATGCCAGTGGCTTTTCTTTTTACCTCACCCCAGCCCTCTCCTTTGTCGAGGACCCCTACCCCAAAACAGGAGAGAGAGTCTTGCTTTTGGGTAGCTCAATTTAAACTGTTTGGTGAGGTTTGAGGAAATAAAAAAGTTTTTAATGAAAAGTGCCGTTAAAGCCATAGAAGCAGAATTCCTTTTCAATGAAATATAGAAAAACGGCAGAACCTGCTTTAAAAACATAAAGCAGGCAATACGAGTATAGCATCTACCGCCTTTACCTTTATCACGCAAAGCAGCCGCTGGAAAGTGCCTTCTGCGGATGCCGGTAATACAAGGCATGCTGCGTAATTTTATTTTATTGTTTCAACTCTGAATTCGCTTTTTACCTTTGATGGATTATCATAAAATTTTCAGGCACATACCTCAGGCCATGGTAGTGGTTTCTCCGAACTATATAATTCTGGCTGCTACAGATGAATACCTCAGGCTGACAAAGCGAACGATTGAGCAGATCTCTGGGAAGCATTTTCTGTTGGAAGCTTTCCCGGACAGAGTGCTCACTTATGAGGAAAATCCGGTACGAAAGTCACTGGATAAAACACTTCAAAGTAAAAAGATAGACTTTCTGGATGTAATCCGGTACGATTTGCCAAACCCTGATGCAGGTGATGGTGAGTACGATGTGCGCTATTGGGAAGCCTCTCATACACCCGTGCTGAATGCCGAAGGCAGGGTGGAGTACATCATTCAGCAGACATCAGATGTAACAGAGAGAGAACTGGCTAAACTTGCCCTTTCAGAGAGTGAAGAGAAGTTCAGGTTCATGGCTGAGGCCATGCCGCAGTTGATATTTACGACGGATGCCACAGGCGAACTGACTTACCTGAACAAACGCTGGGAAATCTATACAAGTTTTCCGCTGCACGAGCTGCTGCAGGAGGGATGGCAGAAAGTGATACACCCCGATGATTTGCCCGCTGTATCAGCAAAGTGGGAAGAGGCTTTTCATAATAAAGCCAATATACAGATTGAGTTGCGCAAACGCGACAAACACGGTGTGTTCCGCTGGCACCTCTGCCGTACCCAACCCATGGAGGACGAAGAAGGCAACATCATTATGTGGGTTGGCAGTTCCACGGATATACACGATACGAGGGTGATGGTGCAGGAACTTCTGGAAACCAACGAGCAAATGTCACTGTTGTCGGACCAGGTGCAGCATGCATATGAGAAAGCAGAGTCTGAGCGTAAAATGCTGGAAACACTTCTGGTACAGGCACCCGCCATGTTCTGTATTCTGAAAGGGCCGGAGCACAGATTCGAGCTGATAAACGAGAGATACCAGCAGCTTTACCCCAACAAGGAGATGCTGCACAAGCCATTAGCAGAGGCTGTGCCTGAAATAGTGGAACAAGGCTTTATTGAGTTGCTGGATGAGGTTTACAATACTGGCAAAGCTTATGTAGCAGAAGAAGTGCCTATCATGCTGGACAAGAATAATACTGGTGAATTAGAAGAAACGTACTTCACTTTTTCGTATCACCCGATTTTTGAATCCGACAAAGTTTCAGGTATACTGGCTTTTGGCTACGAAGTTACTGAACAGGTAAAGTACAGGAAAAAGCTGCGGGAACTCGGGCGGGTTTAGTGCGGTATAACCATCCCACACTCTAAAACGAGAAGAAGAATAACTTAAATGAATTTGGCTCAGGTAGATTTTCAACAGCTCCGGATAAAGCACATCCTTTATAAATCGAAGGTGCGCTCTATGCTCTATGGTGGGGCTTTTGATGAAACCTATTTCTCCAGGACCGGCCCGATTAGCGTTTGGTTCGCCACCATCGGCATGGTGCGGTATATGAACGAGGCTGAGATGGGTGAACTTGCTAAAGTGCACCAGGAACTGGAGGCCATTACGCTGGACTTATACAGGATGTACAGGAACGGTAAAATTGATGAAGCACACGATGGGTTGAAAAACGTTGAAAAACAGTCAGAACGGTTTCTGGCTGTGCTCTTACTGCTGGAGAACCGTTTAAAAGAAGGCTAGAGAACCAGCCACAGTCATTCAGGAAGTGGGAGAGGTGGTAGAGAAAAAATATCAGTAACAAGAGACCTTGAGCTTATGAAGCAATCCTGCTGATGTGCATTTATCTGAGATAGTCAAGATATAATCTGACAGTTTAATTAAATTGAATGTGACGCATTTCATTAATTAAACCCGATTATATCATGACTACTCAAGACAAAATTATCAAAAACAAGTTAGGATTGCTAAACCT
>NZ_JBHUOX010000025.1:0-80055 GCF_042686245.1 Pontibacter toksunensis
GTGGTGGTTTGGATACTCCATAAGCCAGTGAAGCAATGACTACGCTGTTTGCATTATGCGACTGCAACAACTTCTATGCCTCCTGTGAGCGGGTGTTCAAGCCGGCCCTGAACGGAAAGCCCGTGGTGGTGCTGAGCAACAATGACGGCTGCGTGATTGCCCGCAGCAATGAGGCAAAGGCACTGGGCATACAGATGGGAGAGCCGCTATTCAAGATTCGGAACCTAGTGGACAACAGGCACGTGCATGCCTTCTCCTCCAACTACGTGCTCTATGGAGACATGTCAGACAGAGTTATGCAATGCCTGTCGAGGTTCACACCCAATATAGAGATCTACTCCATCGACGAATGCTTCCTGGACCTGGGCGACTTCTACAGCAAAGACCTGAATGCCTATGCCCGGGAGATAAAGGAAACGGTGCACCAGTGGACAGGCATCCCGGTGAGTCTGGGAGTGGCCCCGACGAAGGCACTGGCAAAGGTTGCAAACAAACTCGCCAAGAAGTCCAAAAAGGCAAACGGCGTGCTGGTACTCACAACCCCCTACCATATCCAGAAAGCCCTGGAAGCAACCAATATTGAAGATGTATGGGGCATCGGTGGTCAGTACGCCAATTTCCTGAAGAAACGGAACATCCATACGGCCTATGACTTCACGCAGCTGTCAGAGAACTGGGTGAGGCAGCACATGACGGTGGTGGGTGTACGGCTGCTGAAAGAGCTGCGTGGGGAGTCGTGCCTGGAGCTGGAAGAGGTGGCGCCGCCAAAGAAGGGCATCTGCACTTCCAGAAGCTTCGGCAAGAAGCTCAACAACTTTGAAGAGGTACAGGAGGCAACGGCAACGTACGCAGCTAAATGCGCAAAAAAACTGCGCAAGCAGAAAAGCTGCGCCAGGCTGATTACCGTGTTTGTCAACACCAACTGGTTCTCAGAGCGCGACAGCCAGTACCACGGCAGCAAGACCATCTGCCTTCCAGTGGCCACCAACTCTGACATTGAGCTCATCCACTACGCCAACATCGCCCTCAAAGCCATTTACCGCGACGGCTACTGGTACAAGAAATCCGGAGTGATGGTGACGGACATCGTGCCCGAGAACCAGGTGCAGCTGGACCTGCTCGATACAGTGGACAGGGGAAAGCACGCGAAGCTGATGGAGGTCATAGACGGACTAACCGACAGGTTCGGGAGAGGCAAGGTAAGCGTGGCAACACAGGGAGTGGACAAGGCTTGGCTGCTCAGAAGCGACATGAAATCCCCCTGCTACACGACTCGCTTAAGTGAGATACAGACGGTGTATGTGAGGTAGCAGGAATCTCATAGTGTCTAATCACCACTTCATCTTTTTAATCCCTCTTATCCTTTGCCCCCTTATCGAAGCTCACCAGGTTGAACATCTCCCGCATCCTGGATCGCACCCTTTTCCCATAGGCTTTTTCTATCTCTGATGTAGATAGGTTTGTAGTCAGGTGCGTCTTCACGCCCCACAGGACAAACTGGTCGTAGCGGCTCAGCAGCACCTCCCCCATCACGTTGCAGGTGTTGCCATAGTGCTTCCCGCTGCTCTCCGTCCCCAGGTCATCGAAGAGGTAGGCGCTCGCCTTCAGGAGCGAGCCGGGAGGAGGCTGAGTATAGCGCTGGATGACTTCATACCCCTCCCGGTGGAACTCAAAGCTCACCTCCCGACAGGACTTGACCCGGTAGCGCTCTTGCGGGGGCAGGAAGAGGCGCAGCAGCGTCATCAGGCTGGTCTTGCCGCAACCGATGGGCCCCGAGAGCAGGAGGCCCTTCCGCAGGCTGAGCCCCTGCCGCTCCGCACTCAGCCTATCTCCCGCCGCGTAAGCCAGCAGCTTCTCCAGGAGGGGGTAGTCCTCTCCGTACAGCCGGAAGTGCTCCCCGTACAGCTCCTTTCCCTTCCGCTCCAGGAAAGCCAGCCGCTGTGCAAAATCAAGGCTCTGCTTTCCCTCCTCTGGTTGCGCGGTTTCCTCAGAGGGGTTCACTGTAGTCTCTTTCCCCGGCAAGTCCTGCTTCACGGTTTCTCTGGCTCTTTTCATTCCCCTCCCCGTTTTGGCTTAACTCATTGAGCATCCATTTTCGTGCCCCCGCCTGCCAATCCTGCATCGGGTTCCGGCCCAGCATCCAGCCGTTGGCGCTGTAGTGGTGGAAGAAGCGAAAGGCCTCCAGCTCCCGGTACCCCCGCTCCAGGAAAAAGCACTGTACCGCCTCCAGCTCCGGCGGTCCATGCAGCGTCTCTTTCTTTTCTTTTTCGGCGCAACCTTTTTCTTTTCTTTTCTCCTTTCGGACTCCCTCCTGTTCATTTTCTGAACCTTTCTCTCGCGCGCGCGCTCTCTCGTTTAAACTGTTTTTAAAGTTTATACTGTTTATACTGTTTATAGAAGGGCCTACCTCCTCTCCACCTTCCGCACAGCCAGAGTCCACTGTTGGTTCAGCGCCGGTACAAAGATTGGACTGCTCAGCAGTACATTTCCTGTCCTGCATGTCATCAAAGCCCAGCATGTAGACCAGGCTACCCCGGAAATGGTTGTAGGAGGGGTCGTAGTGAAGGTAGCCCCAGGCGTGCAGCTCCTTGATGCAGCGGTGGTAGGTGACGCGGGAGCTAATGCGGGAAATCTCCATCAGCTCAGCGCGGGAGACGGAGAGGGGGTTGCGGAACCTGCACAGGTTCCACTGCAGGAACAGGGCCATGTACAGGCTCACGTGCGTGGGGTTGAGGCGGTAGTCGCGGGAGACCCTGTGGAAGAAGCCGCTCAGGTGGGCGATGTAGTTCATGGCCGTGCCTCCTTTCCTTCCAGGAGCCGCTCAATGTCCTCAGAGCGGTAGTAAATCGTGCCGCCAATCCGGACAGAGGGCAATGTGCCGTTGATTCGCAGGGTCTGCAGCGTAGCCGGTGATATCTGGAGCAGCCGCCGCACCTCCGCGGACTTGAGCACCAGCTTTTGCGTTTGCTGCGGCCGCTTTGAGAGCAGCTGCCGCAGGTCCTCGAGCAGCTGGGAGCGAAACAGCTGCAGGTCTTCTTTGGTGATGAGTTCCATTGCCATAGCTTTTCTGTGTTTGGTTAGGCTGCAAAGTTTCCTACTCTTTGCCACAGAACTTCACAAGAAGGACCGAAGGAGGGAAAGATTTTTAGGAGTAAAATTCCCACAGAAAAAGCTACTTCACTCGCTCATAATCACGTGAAGGCGCATCCAAAGGCGCTTCAGGAGCAAAAGTATCCGTCAAAGACTCACTCACGCTTTCTTAAAAAGGGCTACAAAAAAAAATTTCCCCACTACGGAAGAACTTGTGAAAAAGTCAGCTGCCTTCCCGCAATCTTGGGTCACCAAACTAAGACAACAATGGCAAAGCAGCGACTTACAACACAGCGAGAAAACAGCCAAGCGACTGCAGCACATGAGGTATCAACATGCTTTGTGCATTTACCTTTGGCTACAGGTGGGGCAAAGCAAAGCCAGCCACTGTCAAGGCGCGCCGGCAGCTCAGCTATGTTAAGGATTCTATACCCCTCGCCCCGGCTGAAACCGCTACAAGGCCCTCAGGCCAAAGCACGAATCGGCTGCCTTCCCTTTACTGCACTTAAAGATTTTTAACAGGTACAGCGATGAAAAAAGAGAGGAGACAAAGGCGCTTTACACTTCCTGTGAAGGGAACAGCAAGATGTATTTTTGTAAACATTTGCGGCTCCCACGGGCTCGCCCGCAGCTGTTTCCAAAGCGCCGGCACCTCGGAACTCGGTGGTCTTTTTCTTTCAGTAACAGCATAAGCGATGGCACGGAAAGGAGTCAAAACACATGAGGAGCTACTGGTGAAGTCTGTCGCTGTGCGCGTGACGGCTGCGGAGCACCGGCACCTAAAAAGGCTACAGCTTCAAAGCGACTGCCACTCCGTCGGGGAGGTGATTCGCCGCACGCTTACGGGCAGGCCAATCAAGCTCTTTTATAAGGACGCTTCCCTGGACGGTGTAACAGAGGAGCTGGCCAGCGTGAGGGAGGAGCTGCGGGCCATCGGCGTGAACATCAACCAAATCACGCGCCACTTCAACGCCAGCACCGGAGGGCACAAACGGGTGTTCCTTGCCTACCAGGCACTCGAGCAGTACCGGAAGGTGGAGCAAAAGGTGAATCTGCTGCTCTCGCTCATCTCCCAGCTAGCCAGGAGATGGTAGCCAAAATCATCACCGGTAAAAACATGAAAGGTGTCATTCACTACAACGAGCACAAGGTACAGGAGGGAAAGGCGGAGCTGCTCCTGGCACATCGCTTCCTGCAGGAGCCCCACATGCTAAGGCTTCGGGAGAAGTTGGAACGATTCGAGCAGCTCCTGGAGAAAAGCCCGCAGGTGAGAACAAACTCGGTGCACATCTCCCTCAACTTCGCCTTGGGTGAGGAGCTTGAAGCAACAAAGCTGCAGCGCATCGCCACCGACTACATGGAGAGGATTGGCTTTGGCGGCCAGCCCTACCTGGTCTACCGCCACCTGGATGCGGCGCACCCCCACCTCCACATCGTCTCCACGAACATCCGGGCAGATGGCAAGCGGATAGACCTGCATAACATCGGCCGGGAAAAATCAGAGCAGGCCCGCAAGGCCATAGAGCTGGAGTATGGGCTGGTGCGGGCAGAGGCACAAAGAAAAGCAGCGGCGCTGCCCCTTCTACCCGTCACACTGGAGCCGGCCCTGTACGGGAAGTCAGAGACGAATCGCACCGTCTCCCATATCGTTACTGCCGTCACCCGCGGCTACAACTACACCTCCCTGGCGGAGCTCAACGCGGTGCTGCGGGTATTCAATGTGACGGCGGACCCAGGGAAAGAGAACTCGCAGATGCACCGCAAGGGCGGACTCGTTTACTGCATGCTTGATACACAGGGACAAAAGGCAGGTGTGCCGATAAAAGCCAGCGTTATACATGGAAAGCCGACGCTGGCAAACCTGGAGAAGCGGTTCGGGCAGAACAGGCAACATCGGAAACTGTACCGGGAAGCGCTGAAGAAAAGCATCGACAGCATTCTCACCCCGGCACCACCTCCCGACAAACAGAAGTTTAAGCAGCTCCTGCAAAAGGAAAATATCCAGGTGCTCTTCCACGAAAGTGCCCTGGGGATGACTTACGGGGTGACCTTCATTGACCACCGGCGCAGGGCGGTCTTTAACGGAAGCGAGTTGGGCAAGGCCTACGGCGCGAAAGCGCTGCTGGAGCGTCTCTCGCAGGAGAGAGCAACTAGCACAGGAGAAAAAATGTCCAAGGAGATGCCATCTCAGCAAAATACTCCCCAACGAGTGTCTTTGCCAGAGGCTGCAGCACCAGCTACTTTCAGTACCAACGCCATGGACATCATGCAGGACCTGCTGAAAGCCGAGCAACAGGGGGATTACCTTCCCCACGCACTGAAAACCAGGAAGAAAAAGATAAAGAGAAGACCCAGACTGTAAACCTAAGCTATTTCTAAACTTCAGAGAAAATGAACACAGGGGAAAACCAGCAGGGACTGCGCCAGGTCACCGACTTCACCAGATTACTGAGCCTCGCGGTCCTGCTCCTTCACTTTTACATCGCCTGCCACGCCGCCTTCCGGGAGTGGGGGCTGACAGCTGCCCTCACTGACCGGGTGGCGCTGAATTTTGCTGCCATGCCATTATTCCAGAGCAGCATCAAAGTCAGGGGAGCGGCGCTGCTCCTGCTGCTTGTCTCCCTCCTGGGAGCCAAAGGAAGGAAAGACGAGCATCTGCGCTACAATACCATCGCTGCATATCTGCTGCCGGGCCTGCTGTTCTACTTCTCAAGCCATCTCCTGCTGTCGGACTATATCACGCCTCACCTGGCAGCAGCTTATATGGGCATGACCGGAATAGGTTACCTGCTTCTCCTTTCAGGCGGCACGCTGCTCTCGCGCCTGCTGAAACTTAGCCTGGGGCAGGACATTTTCAACAAAGAAAACCAGTCTTTCCCGCAGGAGGAGCGGCGGCTGGAGAACGAGTACTCCATCAACCTCCCCGCCCGGTACACGCTCAAGGGCAAGATTCGCCGCAGCTGGATAAACATCATCAACCCCTTCCGGGCCCTCCTGGTCATCGGCACACCCGGGGCGGGCAAATCCTACTTTGTCATACGCCATGTCATCACGCAGCACATCCGCAAGGGCTTCACTATGTTCCTCTACGACTTCAAGTACGACGACCTCACCCGCATCGCCTACAATGCCCTGCTCCGGCACGCGGACAAGTACCCGGTAAAGCCAAAGTTTTACCTCATCCACTTCGATGACCTCTCCCGCACCCACCGCTGCAACCCGCTCGACCCGGACACCATGACCGACATCACCGATGCCACGGAGGCCTCCCGCACCATCATGCTGGGGCTGAACCGGGAGTGGATAAAAAGGCAGGGGGACTTCTTCGTGGAGTCGCCCATCAACTTCGTCACCGCCATCATCTGGTTTTTGAGAAAATACCAGGGAGGCAGGTACTGCACGCTGCCCCATGTGATTGAGCTCATGCAGGCAAGCTACCCGGAACTGTTCGCTCTGCTGCGCACCGAGCCGGAGATAGAAGTACTTATCAATCCCTTCGTCTCGGCCTTTGAGCACGAGGCGATGGAGCAGCTCGAGGGCCAGGTGGCAAGCGCCAAAATCAGCATGGCCCGCCTGGTCTCCCCGCAGCTCTACTACGTGCTCTCGGGCAATGACTTCTCGCTGGACCTCAACAACCCGTTGGAGCCGAAAGTCATCTGCCTGGCGGGTAACCCGCAGAAGCTGCAGGTGTACGGGGCGGTGCTCTCCCTCTACATCGCTAGGGCCATCAAGCTGGTCAACCAGAAAGGCAGGCTCAAGAGCAGCCTCATCTTTGACGAGTTCCCGACCGTCTACTTCAACGGCATCGATAGCCTCATCGCCACGGCCCGCTCCAACAAAGTGGCCACCACCCTGGCCGTGCAGGACTACAGCCAGCTCAAGAAGGACTATGGGCGGGACCAGGCAGAGGTAGTGATGAACATTGTGGGAAACGTCATCAGCGGGCAGGTGAGCGGGGAAACGGCCAAACAGCTCTCCGAGCGCTTCGGCAGGATTGTGCAGCAGCGGGAGAGCGTTTCTGTAAACAGCAGCGACACCTCCGTTAGCCGCTCCACCCAGCTAGACGCCGCCGTGCCGCCGGCCACCATCTCCTCGCTTTCTTCCGGGGAGTTCGTGGGCACGGTGGCTGATGACCCGCAGTGCCGGATAGCGCTGAAAACTTTTCACGCCTTCCTCCTCAATGACCATGTGGCCATCGCCAGGGAAGAAAAGGAATATGTGCCTGTACCTGTCATCAGGGAACCTGATGCAGACGCTGTACAGGAGAACTACAGGAAGATAAAAGAGGAGGTCCGGGCAATACTTACCATGGCAGCGCAGCACCGGAAACCCTAGCAAAGACAGGTACAGCGCTCCTTCCATGTCCAGCTCCACTTTAAACCCAGCCTGAGCGGAGGGTGCCTTTTTGAAGGCCTGGCCAGGCAAAATGGGGAGTATAAACAACATAATATCCACTATATACCATGTTACAAAACGGGTGCAAATAGACATTGTTTTGTCATATAAACACATTAATTTCTAACAGTAGAGAAAATCTTATTATAACTCAGACCATTAGAATAAAACATTGGCACCTGCGCCGCTTGTAACAGACAAATAATAGAACAAAACCCAGCGATTACCACTTCCCCGCTTTCCTTGAAAAGCGTTGCACCTCCGTAGACAGTAACTGTAGCAAGCCAAGAGACTTTAGAATATGTGACGTTGAAATATTATGAGGCGACAATAATGATACAGCAAGCCGACAAACTTTATGATCAGCTGGTGGCAAGCCTACAGGAGGCAGAGGCTACCCCTTCCATTACCCAGGCACAGCGCCATGAGCTAATCCTGAGGCTTCTGAATGAGGCTATCCGGGAGCTTAAAGAATTGGTCCTGGCCCATTCCTTCCCCAGGGAAGAGGACGAGATAAGATTCTTCAAGCAAGTCAAGCCCAGGTTCACCAGTCTGTTGATTTACCATTCCCGGCTGGCCCTGATAGAGCTCCGGCTGCCACTTGGCAGGCCGAAGGACATCCGGAAACACTATGAGAACGAGCTCCTGCTCATCCGCATTTTCTATGAGGAACATGCCCCCTTCTACCGGTACATGACCTCCGGGTCCACCTTCCTGGACGCCAGGCTCTTTGTACGCGGGAATTGTGATTTTCCGCTTTACTACAGTGTCTCTTCCCTTCCTGCACCGGCACCCGACACAGACACCCGCTTTACCACCCACTATGATTATATCGTGGCCTGCTTCCTGGCAAAACAGCGTTTACGGGAATACCTGGTAAAATCGCTGATGTTACAAAAAGGAGCAAAAACAGCAGAGAAACCTGAGCTGCATGAAAAGAGCAGCCTGCGCTGGACCGGCCCAAAGATTTACCTCGTTGAGCTGGTTTATGCCCTGCATGTGTCAGGCCAAATCAACAACGGCAACATTGGCCTAACGGAGATAGTCCAGCAGGTGGAGGAGTTCTTCCATTTGGAACTGGGCAACGTCTTCCAATCCTTCCAGGAGATGCGCCAGCGCAAGAAGGACAGCAGGACCAAACTGCTGGACCTGATGAAGGAGCGCCTGCTGCAGCGCATGGATGAGATGGACGAGGAATGATGGCCAGGCTTCGGCACATGGTTGAAAGAGATAATAAGGATTGGAAACGGTTAAAGACTCTAATAAGAAGGTGTGGGCATACGGAAAAGCTCCCGATGTGACTTTACCACATCCCCACACCTTTGGTAGCAATGTCTGTCTAATGAGACTTTTCGAAGTATGCATGTTAATAGTGCTATCTACTTTTAAGAGAAATACATGGGCCAAATTACCCAGCATGTGTGAGAAAAAAATCAAAAATTTAAGTAAATATTATATGATTATTCTACCAAGTTTTTTATCTTTACATGGATAGCCTCCCCTGGCTTCAATACCCTTACGCTCCCCTTCAGCATCCCTGTAGCTGATAGTTTCCTGCTCTCTTTAAGAAGAGCGGGCATTTAGCCGTTTGTAGAATTCTGGCTTCCATTTTATATTCTACCGCTATTCAAACTACTCTGAAACATGCTGGAAAATAGAGACCTTGCTGAGCTATGGTTCAGTAGCTTTTGTAAAAATTTGAAAGAACTGGCTGATGTGATATATGCCTTAGAGGAAGCGCAGCTAAACCTTCAGGCACTTCACCACCAGGAGAAACCCACGGGCCCGGGTATTATATTCTTAGATCATCTATCTTCCCTGGAAGCTGTTGAGGAATCTGTTTCCTCAACAGCTTCCCTTTGTGAACAGCAGGTAATTGCTGTTTCCCTCACTACCTTACCCAGGGGGGCGGCCTGGAAGTTGCTTAGCGCCGGAGCCTCCGATGTCTTTGTGTGGAAAGCAACAGATAAACCGGGGGAGGCTATTTTAGCCCGGCTCGAGTATTGGAGGAGCGCGAAACACCAGTTACAGTCCCTGCAAAAGGTCCTTATCGGTAAAAGCAAGGTCTGGCACGCTACGCTCCGGCAAATCGTGGAGATGGCTTCCACCAGTTGCCCCATCCTGCTGCTGGGGGAAAGTGGCACGGGAAAAGAACTCGTCACGAAAGAAATTCACGCCCTGGATAACCGGAAAGACAAGCAGGACCTTGTGGTAGTAGACTGCACCACCATTGTCCCGGGCCTATCGGGGAGTGAACTCTTCGGACACGAGAAAGGGGCCTTTACCAATGCCATCAGCACCCGGGATGGTGCTTTCGCGTTGGCCAATGGGGGCTCCCTTTTTTTAGATGAGTTAGGAGAATTGCCGGCCTCTTTGCAGGCAGAACTGCTGCGCGTGCTGCAGGAAGGAACCTACAAGCGCGTGGGAAGCAACACCTGGCGCAAAACAAGCTTTCGCCTGATCAGCGCCACCAACCGCAACCTCGCGGAGGAAGTCAAAAACGGGCATTTCCGGCAAGACCTTTTCTACCGTGTTTCCGGTTATAGCTGTCAGCTCCCTTCCCTGCGGGAAAGAAGAGAAGACATTCCGCTCCTGGTAGATCATTTCCTGCAGCACGTCCACCATAAGCCTCAACCCGTTGATCCGGAACTCTACCAGTACCTGGCTGCCCGGGACTACCCGGGAAATGTGCGGGAACTCCAGCAATTGGTGAGCAGAATAGCCCACAAACACGTGGGGGACGGGGCCTTTACACTGGGGGATATCCCTGAGGCAGACCGCCCGAGTTTTGAGGAGGCAGAAGCGCTGCCAGGAAAGGTGGAGCTGGAGCAGGCTGTAAAAAGACTTTTCTATGCGGGCGTGGGGTTAAAGGAGTTGAAGGACCTGGTGGCTGACATGGTCAAAGAGATCGCTATAGAGGATAAAAATGGAAATGTAAAACAGGCTGCCCGGAAACTTGGATGTAGCGAGCGAATATTGCAAATGCATAAAAAGGCAGATGCTACCAGCCCTTACCTGAAAGGAGCCTGAGAGAGCCCGGCTAAGTCAAGCGGTCTGCATAGCCTCATTCACCAAACGCTTCCTTGTTTGCCAGCCAGGGGTCGAGGTATTTTTGCGGGGAAACACCGTTTGTTGTACCCAATGCATTTTTTACAGCTAATGGTTTTCTTTGCACCTTTGAAATCAGCCGGAGGAAGTTACCCGCCACTACCATTTGCAGGTCTCTTGCGGTTAGATGCAGGGCCTTTATCTTCGCCAGCTCAACCCCAGGGTGCAGCCAGGGGCCGTCCGAACCGAACAAGATTTTATGTGCCCCTGCCCGCACAAGGGCTATCTTCAGTAAATCAAACCTGCGCACGCCAGAGGTATCTGTGTAAACATTCGGATGCCGGACCAGGTGGTCTATGAGACCCATCTGAGCTTTCCAGTCATCAGCAAAACTACCCAGGTGCGGAATAATGAAATTCACCCCCGGGTACTGCGTTGCCAGCAGTTCCACCGCCGATACCTCTCCCATCACATCGTAGAGGATTGGCAAATGAAAGGAACGGGCAGTTTCACAGATTTCCCGGGTGATTCGGGCATCGTAGCGGTGCACCTTGATGCCGCAAAAGTGGTACTGCTTTACTGCAGTCTTCACCATCTCGAATACCCGCCCCCTGTCCCGCACCGGGTGCAGAAAGGCAAAACCATAGAATCTGGAGGGGTAACGGTTCACTATCCTGGCGACCTCCTGGTTGGCAAACCTGTAGTCGGAATGAAAAGCAGCAAAAAGCACGGTTTTGTTCACTCCGGCTTCCTTCGCCCATTTCATATATTCCCCTAAGGGAGCATCCGTATCCCAAGGCCCGGTTAGCCCGTCTCCTTTTCCGGCATGGCAGTGGCAGTCAATTATCATAGCATATCAAAAACAGGATAAACAATAGTGCTGCATTCTTACTTATCTTTTAGTACTCAGGTCAGGTACTGTGCCTCTCCTTTCTTCTGTGAATTAGCCGGCAACCTGTATTTACTTAAAGCCAACATAAACCAGATGCAGGTGTGAATACCTTTCATAAAATTAGGTAGAAAAAAACGCTCATTAGGTGCATGAATGCGATCATCAGGTAATCCAAATCCCAATAACACAGAAGGTATATTCAGCTCTTTCTCAAAGAGACTCAACACAGGTATGGTTCCACCTATTCGGGTAAGAACGGGGGGCACACCAAAACCCTTGGAATACGCAAACTTCCCGGCTTTTAGCACCGGATGGTTTACATCCAACTCATACGCACTGGCATAAAGGTTAGCATGCACACGTGTCGTAACCGTATCAGGGGTAATCTTTTTTATATACTGCCTGAACAGTTTCTCAATGTCATGAGGGTCCTGGTCTGGAACAAGTCTAAAGTTTAGCTTTGCACTTGCCTTTGCCGGAATGACGGATTTCACACCTAGTCCCTGGTAACCACCCACTATCCCGTTTATACTGAGCGCTGGCCTGATGGTAGTGCGCTCATAAATGCTATACCCTTCTTCTCCCCAACCTCTTGCTGCCCGTGCATCCCGTAATATATCCTTTCCTTTTGGACCGTAGCGGGCCATATAGGTTCTTTCTTGTTGGGAATAGACTTTGACAGCGGAATAAAAACCAGGTATAGCAATTTTGCCTGATGCATCATGCAGCTTAGCCAGGATCTCACTCAGTGCTTGAAGCGGATTATGTACTGCTCCTCCGAAGTTACCTGAGTGCAGGTCTACCCCATGCCCAATGACTTCTAATTCTACACTCAGACTGCCTCGCAAAGCATACGTTAAAGAAGGTTTTTCTTTTGAAAGGATAGCCATATCAGACAGGACGGCCACATCCGCTTTCAGAAGGTTTTTGTGCTTGTGCAGAAAAGCCTCCAGGTTGGGACTCCCCATTTCCTCTTCGCCTTCAAAAACACATTTTACATTGATGGGTAGCTGTCGCTCTGTCTTCAGGAAAGACTCCAGCGCCTTCACATGCGAAAACAGCTGTCCTTTGTCATCTGAAGCACCTCTGCCATAGATATACTTACCTTCCACTGAAGGCACAAAAGGAGGCCTTACCCATTCTTTGAGAGGTTGTACCGGTTGCACATCATAATGACCATAAATGAGTAAAGTAGGTTTAGCAGGATGCCTGATCCAGTCAGCGTATACGACAGGGTGCTTTTCTGTCTGAAAGACTTTTACATGCTCTAAGCCTGTTTTCTTGAGATGCCCGGCCAGCCAGTTGGCACACGCTGCTGTCTGGCGCTTGTATTTTGCGTCCGTACCAATACTTTCAAAGCGTATAAAACTGGACAAGTCCTTGATGAATTGAGGAAGATTCCCCGAAGCATAAGAAAGAACTGGTTGAACAGAAGTCATACAATTACATTTAAATTGTCACCCTAAGGAACCGGGAAATAATGCCAGCCTCCCCTCCTGTCCATGATCATCTTTAAGCGCTTCACCGGCTTTCCGTAGGCCCAGCCCGTATTGAACTTAAAAGAAAGTATAACCTCCACTCCTCCATCTTTTCTATTGGAGTAAAGCCCCTTGTCTATTTTAGTCTGAAAAAGGCGCTTTAGCCGGGCGTAGTTATGCGGGCTGGCAAAAACCTTTGACAGCATACTAGCTGGTGGCTTCCTGTCATTCATCAGCCTTTCCAACCTTCTGTTAACTGCCTCCGGGTTGTGAGCATGCACACGTTGGTCGAACAGGTAGGTATGCTGCTGTTGCTTTGCCAGTTTAAGTCTTTTTAGCAGTGTATTGGTTTCATGCGCAATTTCGCTCTCCTTAGGAAGTTTGATGTTGCAATCCTTCAGCCTCTGCACATCCGTGCTGCCACAGGCTTTGTCTTTGTATAGTTCCTCCCACTCGATAAAGATCCTGCGCTCAAGGTTGTGCTTCTTGATGAAAGTGCACAGATCCTCCGTACAAGCATTACAAGGGCTTTTGTTAATGTATATTTTTATCTTCTGGATACGCTTCACAAACCCTGGAAACTGCTGGATATGCTTATTTAACCAAGTTAAGAACTGGACTTCTGCGTGTTGCTCATTGCTGCAGTTTCTGTTCAGGCTTAACCTTTCTACGTTCCAGGCATACAGTCTGATCTCCCTAGAACCTGGCTGGGGCAGGAACAGAACGCCCCCGTTGCCCCGTACTCCACCACTTGGCAAGGAGACAAACTTTTTCCCCAATATAGATTGTACGGCTACACGGGCGCCGCCTAGACCTCCTATTCCACTGGTAATGTGGGGCGTTTTACCCAGCACGGTCGTCTCTATGGTAAAAGCAGGCTGTCTGTCCTTTAAGGTGATCACTGCCAGTAACCGTGTTTTTGGAATCCCCCTCTTATTGGAAGCAACATAAGGAGAAACGTCTTTTCTGGTTGGAATCTTTTTCCCCGGCCGTGCCTTGTTAAACAAGCGCTTCGTCGGCGCTTTCAGGAATGCATTAAACATAAGGCTATACCATTAGAGTTACAAAATTACTTACCTTGGAAAGGCAAACTGCCATTCTTCTCAGCTGGTCAGTAGTATGGGAAGCGGACAGGCAAAAGGATACTCGCGGCTCTATGGATTCATGGGATTCCAGCAGCAAGGCCTTTATGCCCATTTCGGATAACTTCTGATAAAGCACCTGCGGTGGAATATCCAAGGAATGTCTTAACGTCTGCACCGGAAAGAAACTGCCCCTGGCTGAGAACCCGAGCCGAGACACAGACTTTCGAAATCGCCTTACATTCTGCAGCAGTTTTTGCCGCAGTACCTGGCCGTGTTTCCTGTTAACAGACAAAGCATGTAGTGCCGCATGCACGTGCGCCACCGATACCGGGCTGCTGTGTACCCTTGTTTCGCTTTGCCGCACAAATTGGTTTATCCAAGAGGCGCTCCCACTCATCACGGAGACCGGAACGCCAAAGCCCTTGGCCAGTGAACAGATAGTGATGATATCCTGTCCGCGCAACCCAAACCACTGCAATAGTCCGCCACCTCCCTCGCCATAAGGCATTCTTCTGGTCGGGCTTTTTCCCAAAACACCCAATGCCTGGGTATCATCGATCAGCAGGAAACCATTGTGCTTTCTTGCCAGTGCTAGGTACTGCGGCAAAGGAGCGGCTTTCCCGCAGTGAGGGCACCATCCATCCGTCAGGACGAATACCATTCTGCAGTGAGAGGTGCATTGCCTTTTCAACTGCTGCTCCAGACTCTTAGGATTGTGGTGTTCAAAAAATAACACGCTGGCCCCGTGGCAGGCAGCTCTTTCAAGACCCCATCTGGCTACCTGGTATACTTTGTCATCAGCCAATACCAGCGCATCCTTGCCAAGTTTTCCCATCACATCCCAAAACAAATGCAGGGAGGAAGGGGCCAGTACGCCCCTTTCAAGTCCTTGCATGTTGGCAACTGCATTTGCGAGCCATCTATCTGTTTTTCTCTCTCTTAAGGCTGCGGGCACTCCTGTCGTCAGTTTCCGCCAAGGATGAATCTGCCTGGAATCGTGATGAAAACCTAAATACAGTACTGATGTGAAGTCATCCATTCAGCTTTTTCTGACCTAAGGGTTGAGGCAGGGAGGTAGCTGGCACTGCAATGCCCCTGCTATTTTGCACCAGGCCTGGCTGTGCAGTAGAGGACTGCAGGGCATATTGCTGCCTGCTCCTCTGAAGCCCGGCCTGTTTCTGTATAAGAAAGGCGGGAGGTAAAAACCTTTCTTCCATCGAGGGCTGCTGCACCCTGGCATCGGTTACGTCTGTGCTAAGGTCTACCCCTGTCACAGCATTATAGGCATGCACGTATCGCTGCACTTCATTGCGCCAGTAGTGCGCCCAGTTAGCCGCGTTAGTTGCACCCACTCCTGTGGTAGAGTTCCAGTTACCAAAGCGAACAGATAGCAGCAGTTGCTCCCCGAAGACGCCCAGGTCGTGGAAATGTGTAATGTTGGTGTTATTCCAGCCCTGAAGCGTTTTCATGGTATCCACTCTATCCATCCAGGGCTCTGCATAAGGCACCATGATCCGGCCACCTATAAACTCGCGCATCTCAGTTCTGGACAAGAGCCACTGCTGGATCAGCATCTCAATGCGGGATGTCCAGGGAAGGTCCCCGTATTGGTTGTGCGCTCCTTCTGCCAGCAGTAAATGTACCTCCCGAAGATGGTTCAGCAGCGGGAAACCATCCGGTATGACCGTAGTAAAGTTTGCCTGGTTGTAGAAGTCCATGCAGGCTTTCAACAGGTTATGGAACGCTCTGATGAAATTAGTGCGATGCTCAGCAACGCCCACCTGTGGCACGGCTTTCCCAATCAGCGAGATACCGTACTCATACTGGTACTCGAGGTTACGGCGCGCAATGCTTAACCTGTTGCGTTCATCCTCGATATATCCCCACAACAGGTTGTTTAGAGGGCGAAGCGGGTCGAGGTTAAAATTTGCCAAGGGATCCTTGCCATACCCATTCCGAATGTTTTGAAAGCGCCGGCTGATGGCGTTCATCGTCTGTACCAGTCCCCCCTCCTCGTGCCAGTAAGACCAGATCAACTCCAGCATGCATGGCCCTAGCAGCCTGGATTTCAAGATACCGTAGCAGGCATTGTCTATGCTGATAGGACCATAACCGTCTACCGGTATCTCATAGATTTTCTTCAGCGGCACTTCTTTTAGCTTCCTACGGATGAGGTCCAGATAAGGTAAGCTATAGCCGTCGCCTCCGGTTCCGGTCAATTTCTTCAGGTAATCATTCTTCAGCTCTGCTATGTCAATCTCCGTACGGGCGGTACGGTCTCGTTCATCTTTATTATTAAAAACATTTTTGTACTTACTCCACCCATCCCCATCCAGAAGACCTGTGGGTACCAGCCCGCACTCCTGCATCAGGTAGTGCTCTGTCGCGTATTTAAGCAAGCTGTAGGATGCCACATGATGGAAGGGCAGCCTGTTAGCATTGGCATACACTGCCCTTTTCACTCTATCGGGCTCTTTGTCACCATCACAGAGGACACTCTCAATGAAATCTTCGTACTTGTCAAACTTGATGGTCCTGTTCCTGATCAGAATCCACAAGAGCTGGTCAGAGGATTCTTTTCTCCTTGCCTCTTGTAAGACCACCTTGACAGGTGATTTGATAGCAGGTTCCCGGATGCCGATCTCCGTATCTTTAGCCAGCGCCATTGGCTGTGGCTGTTTAGGCGGGAGGACATCAAATATTTGAGGCTCTACTTCATCCCTTATGTTACGCTGGGGATCTTCTACTTTAGGTATAAGAGTAGCTTTCGCTTTATAAGTCCCTTCCCGTAGCGGTTTATTGATCTTCCAGACATATTTTATTTCGTCTTTATTATGAAACTCTGGAGGAACGTTCTTTTTTGAAATTTTGAAGCTACTGTTTTCCCGAAGGCTTCTTATTTCAAAGTTTATGTGCTTGATGTTATTGAAAGTATCATCACCGGCTTTCTTTATATGAATAGAAAAGCGCATGCGATCACCGGTATGGATTATTCCATCCTCGGGAGATATAAGGTTAATATTTTTTCCGTCCATGATAACCTCCTGTTTTATAAAAGTTGAAGTTGCTGTTTTGTAAAGTTGATTTGGCTGTGCTGCACCGCCTCCACAACATGTTGGTTACCTGCCCCACAATGGTGCAGAGACCTGATAAGGGCCCACCTGGTAAGTAAGCGCTGCAGCAGGTGCGTTTCTTCTACTGTGGAAAGATTGCCGTCTGATTTTGCCTGCCCGAGCACTGCGAATACCAGGGTTGGCGCTGCACTATCCATTAGCTTAGAAGCATACCTCCACCGTTGAAAGAGCTTTTGCAGATGGGCGGGTTGGCGATCCGCTACCGGGAAAATCTCCTTTAGCGCTTGCCCCTTCACGCTTTTGGGCCGGTGATTTACAACCAGGTCAGCAAAGCTCGGCAGGATGCGTTCGAGTGATCGGATGGTCCTGCGGATGTCACCCTTTTGTTTGTTTGGTGGATAAAAAGACTCCCATTTCTTCTCCAGGTACTTCCACTGCAGGTGCGGGAACAACGCATTCCCGAGCACTATACTGATTTTCACCCGTATCCACGGGAAAGGGTGTGGCCCGTCAGTAGCCACCCGGAATACGAAATAGCTTGGCAGGCTCACCACGTTCATGAGGCCCAGTGTCGCGCCGATTCCTAAATTCGCCATCGCCCAGAAATCAGAAAGTATTTCTGAAATCCAGCGGTCTAATAATTGCCACGCATACTCGTCATGCCCCTCCGCTATCTTCTCGCTAATGGCTTCTTTCACGGAGTCTACCAGGTTCAGCAGCGCTGCCCCCTGGTGCCCTACTTCGTGCACAATGGAAGACGCGATGCCGCTTCCGATCAGCCTCTCACGCGGCACCTGGATAACAGCCACCGGGTTGTCGTCGCCGCCCGGCAGCCTGGTGCGGGCCCGCCGTATTGCGGCGCCGTGCCCCCTTTCAACAAAGCAAACCAGCGGTGGTGGGTGGTAGAAGTTTCCCCGCAGGGACAGCGCATCCATGGCCAGAACATCCAGGCCAGCCAGCCAGACGCCGGTGTTGTGCTCTCCCCTTTGAGACAACACATCGGCGAATATGTCCAGCTGGTCCAGCAGGTTGTTGAACCGCAGCTTCAGGTAGGCAAAACGGGCTTGTGCTTCGGAGGCCGGCGCGCTAGCGTTTGACGGGTTTTTCAACCAGGCAATATACGCCTCTATCTTCTGCTTCACCTCCTGGCTGACCCTGTTCAGCAAGAAGGTGATACCGTTTTGAGCCTCTGCTGAAATAGCGGCTGCCCTGACCATGGGCGTGTTCAGCGCAAATGGCTTCACCATCTCCAGCCTGCCCAGCAGCGAAAGCGCCTCGTTCTCCAGGAACTGGGTTTCAGCAACAGCGCGTGCCATTACACTTCGTACAGAATGAGGGCTCTGCCCTTCCGCACCCAGGTGCCTTTTCTGGCCCTAGTGGGGAGTCTGCCCTGCCTGCCCCCCGTACCAGAACTACCGGTCAGCAGGCCCGGTGCATACCGGCTGGCAGATTGCCGGAGGGCTGTCTTCACAATTTGCTGTGGCCTTGCGTTTGGTTTTTTTCTGGCGGCCACAGCTCCTTTACGCAAGGCATCGTTGGCAAAACGGACATAGGCTTTAGACACTTCGAACTCCTGGTCTTCCGGGCTCAGGCCCTCCAGCTCCAGTTCAAACAGGCGCGTCGCCATCGAGCCTAGTTTTCCTCCGATAGCTCCCCCCGCAGAACCTCCGAAATAGGAACCAATGGCTTTGCCGGCAATGGGAAGAGCTTTTTTAGCTACTTTTTTCAAAGCGCCCTTCAGCATATTGCCTGCAGGCGAGCGGGCAAAACCGGCAACGGCACGACCGGCCCTTTTCGCCAGGCTTCCTAAGAACTGGTCCAGTTCCTGATCGTTGCTGACGGTGAGCAACTCGCCTGCTGTCTCCATTTCCATCATGCTGTCTCCCATCTCCCCCTGCCCGTCGCTCAGGAACTCCATATCGAATTCATCGCTGAATTCCTGGTCAAACCCATTTTCCCCTTCCTGGTCGTATTCAAATTCAAACTCCTGGTCGAACTCGAATTCATCTTCATACTCTTGTTCTCTGTTATACATAGCTGCATTAGTTAAGAATTGAAACCATTTCTTTAGATGTATTAAAAGTCATATAAGACGATAGTCTTGCCTTTTCTGACCCAGGTGCCTTTCCTGGCGCGGATGGGGTAACTGCTGCTCTGCCTGCCGCTACTGGGCAGCAGACCAGGGGCATAGACGCTGGCGGATTTTTTTATCGCTGTGCTTACCAGCTGGCGGGGTGGTATGCCAGGGTTTTTTCTGGAGAGCGCTGCGCCTTGCCGCAGGGCGTTATTCGCAAAACGGACATAGGCTTTAGACACTTCAAACTCCTGGTCTTCCGGGCTGAGCCCTTCCAGTTCAAGCTCAAAGAGATTGGTAGCCAGGGACCCTAGCTTTCCACCGACGGCTCCTCCCAGGGGACCTCCTACAAAGGTGCCCAAGGCTGTACCTGCAATAGGGAGCGCTTTTTTGGCAATAGACTTCAACACGCCCCCAATGGCTCTCCCAGCCGAGGAACGGGCGAATTTCCCTACGGCCCTACCAGCTCTTCGCACCAGTTTCCCCAGGAAGAGGTCGAGCTCCTGCTCGTTACTGACAGCGAGCAAGTCGCTGGCCAGCTCCATCTCCAGGCTATCAGAAAGCTCTCCCTGATCCGCATACATGAATTCCATTTCAAACTCATTCTGGAAGCCCTGGTCAATGGCACTTTCAAGGTTAAAGTCAAATTGCTGATCCGTTTCATCATTGTATTCCTGGGCGTACCCATCCTGGAGCTCCAGATCAAACTCCTGTTCGTCTGCAAACTCATTTTCTCTTAATGTGCGATCGATGTCATGCATAGTGGTATGATTAAAAGTAGTGCTTGGACTTTATCCCTATAGCCAAGGACTGTACCACATTGAAAAAGAGCTTAATTTGTTAAATAAAGGGGCTGGGAGCGAAATGCATTTCGTTTTAGAAGGGAAGAAGGGCCTGGGAGCTGAACTGCATTTCGTCTGGTATTGCAACGTAAGGGCGAAAGCAGCAAAACTGTTCTACAGTAACAGGCAGGTATGTGTCGTGCTATTATAGCAATCCTGAAATGAAAGCGACGCAGAGACGATTTTGTAAGACGCCTGGATGAAAAGTCCTGTTTAAATAAAGTTGGAGGAAACACCTTTATTTTTTGTTTCCCTTATCTAACCCTAACCACCGATAAAATTTCCCCGACTACGGTGCGCCTTGTGAATAACCGGCGACCAACTCCCACATCTTTGCCTTCATCATACCCGCCGCACGGGGCGGCAGGGTTTAAGCACGCAGGTCATGCTTTCCTCCTTTACCTGGCAACAGTACCTCATGGCAGCAGGAGCTATCCTGGGACTATACTACCTGGCAGTCCTGCTCCTCTGCTACAGAGCAGAACTCATGCATATGCTCAAAGGCAAAGCAAATCGGGCAGGCCTGCCGGCAGATCCGCCTATCCCCCCGCAGGTGTCCATCATGGGGCCCGCCTCCCCCGGGGCGGCCCCTCTCCTCTCCGAGGCGGCGGCCATCCTGGTGGCACCACAGCCTCCTACTGAAGCACCAGAAGGACCTGAAGATGCTATTGTGCGCGCTGTACTGCAGGAGATGAGTCCCCTGCTGGAACTGGCCGCCGAGGCGGACGCGGAAAAGGAAGAGCTCCTGCCGCTCCTGCGACTGGTTGCCGCCCGGCACAGTTCCTCTATGGAGGACCACCACAGGAAAGCCATAGAGGAGTTTCTCCTCGGGCAAGGCAGGTCCTCCTTTACCTTGACGCCTGCTGACATGCATTCCCTATGGAATGCGGCCCCATCAGAACAGTAAGTTTTACTCCCCATACTTCACCATCTATAATATAAAATCCATTCAAGATGAAAAAAAACAGAACATTACCCCCGCAACGAGGAAAGGCTACTACAGCCGCTGCATTGGCTATCCTTCTTACCCTCTCCCTTGCCGGGGATGCCCAGGCGCAGGCAGGCGACGGCGAGGCCGGCATCCAGCAGGCCACCGACATGATAAGCGGCTACTTCGACACCGGCACCAGCCTCATGTACGCCATCGGCGCCATCGTCGGGCTGGTGGGCGCGGTGAAGGTCTACCAGAAGTGGAACGGCGGGGAGCCGGACACGGGCAAGGTGGCCGCCGCCTGGTTCGGCAGCTGTATCTTCCTGGTGATTGTGGCCACCGTGCTCTCCTCCTTCTTCGGCGTTTAACGGTCCGGCTATGGAAACGAGCGTCTACCGCATCAACAAGGGCATCAACCGGCCCATCGAGTTCAGGGGGCTCCGGGCGCAGTACATCGGCTACCTGGCCGTGGGGCTGGTGGCCCTGCTGCTGGGCTTCACCCTCCTCTACCTGGCAAGGGTGAACCTGCTGGTGTGCATCACCACCGTCTTTATCTCCGGGGGCGCCCTCTTTGCGGGCGTCTACCACCTCAACCGCACCTACGGCCAGTACGGGCTCCTGAAAGAGTTCGCCCGCCGCTGCGTTCCCCGCTGCGTCCGCGTCCGCTCCCGCAACGTGTTCCTGCACTTAAGAAGAAAGGGGGAAACGCATGGCGGCCATCGCTGACATTGAAAAACTGCTGCCGGTCTACAAGGTGGAGCACAGCGCCATCCTCTCCCGGCAGGGGGACGTCACGCTGGCCTACGAGGTCACGCTGCCGGAGATATTCACGCTCTCAGGCAAAGACTACGAGGCCTTTCACCACGCCCTGGTGCGCGCTATCCGCCTGCTGCCCCGCCACTCCGTCTTCCACAAGCAGGACTGGTTCGTGGAGGCAAGCTACCAGGCCGACTACACGAGGGAAGACATAGGCTTCCTCTCCCACGCCAGCGAGCGCTTCTTCCATGAGCGGCCCTACTGGGACCACGCTTGCTACATCTTCCTCACCAAAAAGCCGGAGGACAGGAAGCCCGCCTCCTCGCTCTTCTCCAGCCTGCTGCGGCGCAACCTCGCCCCCGCCCAAACCCTCGCCCCCCGGCTCTACATGGATTTCCTGGACCAGGGGGGACAGTTTGCGCGCGTGCTCTCAGACAGCGGCTTTGTAAAACTTCGCAGGCTCACGGGCGAGGAACTGACCGGTACGGCCTCCAAAGCGGGTATTCTGGAGCGCTACTGCGGACTGCTACCGAAAGGAAGCCCTCCCCTTTTGCAGGACATCGCGTTTGACACAGGCATCCGCGTCGGGGAAAAGAACTGCCTCCTCTTCACCCTCTCTGACGCTGAGGACCTGCCGGCACTGTGCGGCTCCCGCGTGGACTACGACAGGTACTCCACCGACCGCAGCAAGTGCTGCACCGGCTTTGCCTCCCCGCTGGGGCAGCTGCTGCCCTGCAACCACCTCCTCAACCAGTACATCTTCCTGGAGGACGTGCCCCAGGCGCTCAAGCGGTTGGAGAGCAGGCGGCTGCGTTTGCAGTCGCTCTCGGCCTACTCCCGGGAGAACGCCATCGCCCGCGACGCCACGCAGGACTTCCTCAATGAGGCCATCGGCCAGCAGCGGCTCCCGGTGAAGGCGCACTTCAATGTGCTGGCCTGGACGGACGACCCGGGAAAGCGAAAGGAGCTGCGCAACGCCGTCTCCTCGGCCATGGCCCAGCTCGACGCCACCCCCCGGCTGGAGACGCTCGGGGGCCCGCAGGTTTTCTGGGCCGGCCTGCCGGGCAACGCGGCGGACTTCCCCCTGAACGACACCTTTGACACGTTCCTCGAGCAGGCCTGCTGCTTCCTTAACCTGGAGACGAGTTACCACTCCTCTTTGAGCCCTGTGGGCCTGCGCCTGGGTGACCGCCTCACCGGAAAGCCCGTGCACGTGGACATCTCCGACGAGCCGGTAAAGCAGGGCATCTGCACCAACCGCAACAAGTTCATCCTCGGCCCCTCAGGCAGCGGCAAGTCCTTTTTCACCAACCACCTGGTGCGCTCCTACCACGAGCAGGGCAGCCACATCGTGCTGGTGGACGTGGGACACTCCTACAGGGGGCTCTGCCAGGGGGCTCTGCGACCTTGTCAATGGCTACTACTTTACCTATGACGAGAAGAACCCCATCCGCTTCAACCCCTTCTACCTCGAAGGGGACTCGGAGCTGGACACCGAGAAAAAGGAGAGCATCAAGACGCTGCTGCTGGCGCTCTGGAAAAAAGACAGTGAGGCCTTCTCCCGCTCCGAGTACGTGGCCCTCTCCAACGCCCTGGAGATGTACTACCACCTGCTGCGGGCAAAGCCAGAAATTTTCCCCTGCTTCGACACCTTCTATGAGTTTGTAAGGGAGACCTTCTCCTCACGGCTCCTGGCGGAGCGGGTGAGGGAAAAGGAGTTCGACATCGACAACTTCCTCTACGTGCTGCGCCCCTACTACGGGGACGGGGAGTTCGGCTACCTGCTCAACGCGCGCGAGAACCTGGACCTGCTTAGAGAGCGCTTCATCGTCTTTGAGCTCGACAACATCAAGGACCACCCCATCCTTTTCCCCGTGGTGACCATCATCATTATGGAGGTCTTCATCTCCAAGATGCGCAAGCTAAAGGGGGTGCGCAAGGTCATCCTGATTGAGGAGGCCTGGAAGGCCATCGCCAGGGAGGGCATGGCCGAGTACATCAAGTACCTGTTCAAGACAGTGCGCAAGTTCTACGGCGAGGCCATCGTGGTCACGCAGGAGGTGGAGGACATCATCTCCTCGCCTGTGGTGAAGCAGGCCATCATCAATAACTCTGACTGCAAAATACTGCTCGACCAGAGCAAGTACCTCCACAAGTTCGACGGCATCCAGGAGCTGCTGGGCCTGACAGAGAAGGAGAAGGCGCTGGTGCTCTCCATCAACAAAGCGAACGACCCGCTCCGCAGATACAAGGAAGTGTTCATCAGCCTGGGGGGCACGCTCTCCAAGGTGTACCGCACCGAGGTGTCGCTGGAGGAGTACCTGGCCTACACCACCGAAGAGTCAGAGAAGATGAAGGTGCAGGCCTACGCCCAGCGCCACGGCGGAGATTTGCGCAAGGCCATCAGCGAACTGGCCAGTGACATACGGGCAGGGAAAGTGTAACAAGCAGATGCTACTTGAGATAACCGGGCTCAGGAATATGGACATGTATTGCGATCAACCCAATCCTCAAATCAAAGAACATGAGAAACAGCATGAGAAGACATTTCACCCGCGCCTGGCTGGTATGCCTGCTGCTTTTCTTTGCGGCAGGTGTTCGCCAGCGGGCACAGGCACAGGACCCTATCACCGAGGTGATAAAGGCTGGCGTCAAGAAGGCGATTGTGGCCGTGGACCTGAAGATACAGCGCCTGCAGAACGAGACCATCTGGCTTCAGAACGCCCAGAAGGTGCTAGAGAACAAGCTCTCCGAGCTCCGGCTCACCGAGATTGCCGACTGGACCGAGCGGCAGCGGCAGCTGTACGCCGGCTACTACGAGGAGCTTTGGAAGGTGAAGGCCGCCATTGCCTATTACGGGCAGGTGCGGGACATCATCCGGCAGCAGGCGGCCCTGGTGGCCGAGTACAAAAGAGCCTACGCCCTCTTCCGGGATGACAGCAACTTCTCAGCTGGGGAGCTGGACTACATGCAACAGGTGTACACCGGCATTCTGGGGGAAAGCGTGAAGGACCTGGATCAGGTGCTGCTGGCGGTAAACTCCTTTGCCACGCAGATGAGCGACGGAGAGCGCCTGGCACTCATCCACCGGGTGGCGGAAAGCATCGGCCGGCACTACAGTGATTTGCGAGAGTTCAACGAGCAGGGCATCCGGCTCAGCCTGCAGCGGGCCAGGGAGGAAAACGACCTGCAGCGGGTAAGGCAATTGTACGGGCTTCAATAATTAACACCATCTAAGCATTTATCATGAAAGCAAGCATCAGAATAATATTCCTGCTCAGCATGTTTATGCTGAGTACTATTCCACTTAGGGCGCAGACATTTGACGAGTGGTTTCGGCAGAAGAATACCCAGAGAAAGTACCTGGTGCAGCAGGTCGCAGCCTTACAGGCGTACGCCGGTGTCCTGCGCGAGGGGTACAGCATCGCCCGCCAGGGAATCAGCACCGTGGAGCACATCAAAAATGGCGACCTCGGCCTGCACCAGGCTTTCTTTGGCTCCTTCCGTCTCATCAACCCTGCCATCGGCGGCTCCGCACGCGTAGCCGATATCCTCCGCTACCAGGTGGCCATCGCCCGGGAACTCGGGAAGGCCCTGCCCGCCCTCCGCCAAAGCGGGCAGCTAAAGGAAAATGAGCTGAAGCACCTGGAAAAAGTGAAGGCAAGGGTGCTCGCCTCCTGCGCCCGCGATCTGGAGGAGCTCTGGCTGGTGCTGACGGAGAATGAGTGGGAGATGAGAGACGCAGGGCGACTGCAGCGGTTAGAAGAACTCTACGAAAGCACGCTGGATACTTTCCGCTTTACCCAGGCCTGTTTGAAAGAAGCGCAGGTGCTGGCTCTCTGGCGGGCACGGGAGCAGCAGGAGCTTGAAAACGCCCGCTCCCTCTATGGTTTACCTTGATAGCCAATGCAATCAATTCTCTCCTAACGCAACATATAATGAAATCAGCTTTTTATATCCTCTCCTTTCTCCTCCTGCCCACTCTCCTCCTGAACCCGAACTTAGCGAAGGCCCAGTCCGAAGAGGCGCAGCAACTGCTGCTCAACGTCGAGAAGCTCGCCCAGCTAAAAAGCATCCTCTCGGACATGAAAGCGGGCTACGACATCATCCACGAAGGCTACGGCACGGTTAAGGCGCTTTCGGAAGGGAGCTTCAGCCTGCACGACACTTTTCTCAGGAGCCTTCTGGAGGTGAGCCCCACCGTGAGAAAATATAAACGAGTGGCCGACATCATCGACTCCCAGCGCCGTATCGTCTCCGAGTACACGGGTGCCTACGCCCGCTTCCGGCAGGGCGGCAACTTCACCCTGGCGGAGCTGGAGTACCTGGGCAGCGTCTACGGCAGCCTTTCGCGCCAGAGCCTGCGGCACCTGGACGAACTCACGCTCATCCTCACAGCCGGGGAGCTGCGCATGAGTGACGAGGAGCGGCTTTCCGCCATTGACCGCATCTTCGCCGATACAAATGACAAGCTTTATTTTTTGAGGCACTTCAACAGGCAGGCGAGCCTGCTAGCCCTGCAGCGGGCCAGGGAGCGAAATGACGTGAAGGATATACAGGAACTGTTCCAAATCAACCCTTAACCGGCTTCATAACACAAGATGAAAAGCTTCACAAGCACATGATGAAAAAGTTTCAGACACTCTCATTTCTCTTTGGCCTGGTCACTCTGCTCCTGCCACTCGATGTGCAGGCGCAGACTACTGCTACTGACATGCATGGGCTGCACCAGGTGCTGGCCGGGCTCTACGAGGAGATGCTGCCGCTTTGCGAGCGGCTCATCGGCGTGGGCCGTGGGCTGGCAGGATTTGCCGCCCTGTGGTACATCGCCTCCCGCGTCTGGCGCCATCTGGCCAACGCTGAGCCGGTGGACTTCTACCCCCTGCTCCGCCCCTTCGCCCTGGGCCTTGCTGTGCTGCTCTTCCCCTCGGTGCTGGCCCTCCTGAACGGGGTGCTCCAGCCAACGGTAACGGCCACCGGCGCCATGGTCGAGGACTCTGACAAAGCGATTGCCGTGCTGATCCAACAGAAAGAGGAGGCTATCCAAGGCTCGGACGACTGGCAGTTGTACGCGGGGGTGGACGGCAACGGCGATAGGGACAAGTGGTATAAATACACCCACCCGGACGACCCGCTCGGTGAGGGGGAGAGCATCGTGGAGAGCATCGGGAATGACATGAAATTCGCCATGGCCAAGGCCTCCTACTCCTTCCGCAACTCCATCAAGCAGTGGATGTCGGAGGTGCTGCAGGTACTCTTCCAGACAGCCGCCCTCTGCATCAACACTATCCGCACTTTTTACCTTATCGTGCTGGCGGTGCTCGGCCCGCTCGTGTTCGGCTTCGCTGTTTTTGACGGCTTTCAGCACACGCTCACCGTCTGGTTTGCCCGCTACGTCAACGTGTTCCTGTGGCTGCCGGTGGCCAATATCTTTGGCGGCATCATAGGAAAGATCCAGGAGAACATGCTCCGGCTCGACATCGGGCAGGTGGAAAGCAGCGGCGAGACCTTCTTCAGCGCCACCGACTCTGCCTACCTCATCTTCCTGCTCATCGGCATCGTGGGCTACTTTACCGTGCCCAACGTGGCAAACTACATCGTGCACGCCGGCGGAGGTAATGCGCTCCTTTTTAAAGTAACGAACCTGCTAAGCACCACCAACCGCACCGCCCTGACAGCAGGAAGCACAGGGGCTGGCTATGCGGCCTCTGCCCTGGGAGCCGGTGCCAGCCAACTTACCCACAGCATCACCGGCTTCAGCGGGGGGACTGGTCACGATAGCGGCAACGGGCAGAGAAACACCTCACCGGAGAGCTACCAGCACGGGCGCCTTTCCGGCAAGAACTGACACAGCAAAAAAACTACCACACCGACACTCGTTTTATTATGTTCAGACAGCTCCAGCATATTGACAGCGCCTTCCGGCACATCCGCGCCTTCAGCCTCTTCTTCCTTGTGGCCTGCACCGTTGTCTCCTCCCTTGCCCTCTACCACAGCTACCGGCAGGTGCAGGCGGCACAGGAGCGCATCTATATCCTGGCGGGCGGCAAGGCGCTGGCGGCACTCTCTGCAGGGAGGAGGGAGAACATCCCGGTGGAGGCCCGCGACCATGTGCGCACCTTCCATGAGCACTTCTTCACCCTGGACCCGGATGAGAAAGTCATCGAGGCCAACATCGGCAGGGCCCTTTACCTGGCCGACGGCTCAGCCAGGCGGGCCTATGACAACCTGCGGGAGAGCGGCTACTACTCTGGCCTCATCTCCGCCAACGTCAGCCAGGAAATCACGGTGGACAGCGTGCAGGTGGATACCGACCGCTACCCCTACCCTTTCCGCTGCTATGCGCGCCAGAGGCTCATCCGCGCCTCCTCGGTGGTGACGCGCAGCCTTATCACGGAGGGATTTTTGCGCAGCGTCTCCCGCTCGGACAACAACCCGCACGGCTTTCTGATGGAGCGGTGGGTGACCATAGAAAACAGGGACCTCTCCTCCAAAAGCCGCTGATGATGCTGCTGTTCCCTGACAGAAACGGAAAGCAGCGGGAGCGGCAAGCGAATCCTGCCACAGACAAAAAAGCATTTGCTATAGCAAAGGCGATTGTCAAAGGACAGGAAAAGACTGCTGGTTGGCTCAACCGGAGGTTCAGCGCGCTGCCCCATTACGCCCGGGTAATTAGCCTGCTGCTCTTCTGCCTCGTGCTCGGCGGGGCCAGCGGCTGGATACTAGCAAAATCCGCTCTGCCTGGGCCGGAAAAATCAACCCCGGTTGCTCCCCTGACCTTACCACTGAAAGGACACCGGAAACAGTTGCAGCTTCTACCCGACAGCCTGGCGCACCCGGACCAACACGATTATCTACCATCCTTAAAATAACCCCATCATGAAAATATATTCCGAAGCTTTCCTTCGCAGGCGCAGATTCCTGCTCGTCCTCCCCCTGCTCGTACTGCCCTTCCTGACGATGGCCTTCTGGTCCCTGGGCGGCGGTGAGGGCACAGCGGCCAGGACACCGCAGGCAGTCAGAGGCCTCAACCTCCAGCTCCCGGAGCCGCAGCTCAAAAAGGAGATAGAAAACAGCAAGCTGGGCCTCTACCAGCAGGCCCGTCGCGAACTGCGGAAACAGCGGGATACCGGCGGCAAGAACTTCCTGAACCAGCTGGGCCTGGAGCACGGGGAAAAAGAAAACACAGGAGATGAGCTGGATGATTTTGAAACAGGTCCGAACGCTGTGGCTCCGGAAAAAACTGTCCCAGGACTCGCCATAACACAGCAGGACCCGAATGAGGAGAAAATAAACGAGCGCCTCGCCCAGCTCTCGCAACTCGTCAGCCAGGAAAACCCCGTGCCTGCAGCAAAGCCAAAGGCTAAAACAACAGGCACCTCTGTAGGCAAAAGCGGTGATACCCGCTTCAGCCAGGATGTGGCAAGGCTGGAGACAATGATGCGCAGCATAGGCGGAGAGAACGGCGGCGGCGCGGCAGACCCGGAGATGCAGCAACTGGAGGGCATGCTGGAGAAGATACTCGACATCCAGCACCCGGAGCGGGTAAAGGAAAGGCTACGAGATGAGCCCCCGGAAGACCGGCAACAGGCTTTTACATTGCAGGCCGCAACCGACGGACCTCCTATTACCCTACTGCACCAAGAACCTTTCCTGCCTGGTTCCGAAGCAGCGTTTACGGCCGATACGCTTTCCAGCGCTATTGCTCCCCTGAGCCAGGTTCGGAATGCATTCTACAGCCTCCACTTCATGAACGGCCAAAGCTTGAACCAACATGCTTTGGAGCAGCAGGGCAACACCATAGAGGCAGCCGTGCATGAGACACAGACGCTGACGGCAGGGGCCACGGTGAGGCTGCGCCTGCTCCAGGAGGTGTCCCTCGGCGGCAGAATGCTGCCGGAGGGAAGCCTGCTGTACGGCACCTGCCAGGTAAGGGGCGAGCGGCTGGCCATTGAAGTGAAGTCCATCCGCCACGGCAATGCCCTTCTCCCCGTCTCGCTCTCGGCCTATGACCTGGACGGGATGGAAGGGCTTAACATACCCGGTGCCGCGGCCCGGCAGGGCGCCGGCCGCGCCATCAGCCAAAGCCTGCAGCTCCCCTCGCTTTCCCCTTCCCTAGGTGCCCAGGCAGTGGGTGCTGGCATCGATGCGGCCAGGGGGCTGCTGAGCAAAGGGGCAAGGCAGGTAAAAGTGACGGTGAAGGCGGGTCACCGCCTCCTGTTCCGTGACCAGAAGGCACAACTCTAAACCAATTTTCTATAACCAACGCAAACACCATGAACAGAACCACCATCAACGCCCTGCTGTGCTTTCTGCTATGCCAGCTCACAGCCTACGCGCAGGAGCAGCAACAGAAACTGGGGCTGGCCTTCCACAAAACCACCAGCCTTGTTTTCCCCTACACTATCCAAAGCGTGGACCGCGGCAGCGGGGAAATACTGGCCCAGGCACCGCCCCAGGCTGGGAACGTGCTCCAGGTGAAAGCGGCCCGTCCCGGATTCCGGGAGACGAACCTCACCGTCATCACCGCCGACGGCAAACTCTACAGCTTCTCTGTCATTTATAATGAGAACCCGGCTACTACACTGCTGCGGCTGGAGGCTGCGCAGGCCACGTCCGTGCTTTTCACGGGCGCTGCCTTAAACCAAAGGCAACTGGAAATTACCGCGTCTCAACTGGCGGAGGACGAGCGGTTCCACTACGGCGTCAAAGACAAAGCGGGTGCGGCGAAGGCCACGCTGGAGGGCATCTACATCCGGGGGAGCACCCTTTTCTACCGGGTCGTGCTCCTAAACCCATCCCCTGTTGCCTATGACTTGGACTTTACCCGCTTCACCCTGCGGGGCAGGAAGCAGGCAAAGCGCACCGCTACCCAGGAAGAGGAGCTCTTACCGCTTTACACTTATGTTCAGGAAGACAAAACAGTAGAAGCCGGCGACAGGAAGGTGCTGGTCTTCGCCCTGGAGAAACACAGTTTGAACCACCACAAGGAGCTGGTACTAGACCTGTTTGAGAAAAACGGCGGCAGGCATCTCAAGCTAAGGCTTCGCGCCAGGGATATCCTCCAGGCATGCCCGCTCCTCCTATCAGATGAAGCTCATTTTAAACAGAATATTAACCTCTAAATCAAATCGCCATGAATGAAAAGAACCTGGATTACCTGAAAGAAGGCCTCAAGTACATGGGCTTCGGCACCAGCCTGAACGGAGAACTGGAAAAGCACTTGCAAGGCCAGCAGCCGGAGTTCCGGCTCGGCCTGCAGATACCACACCACAACAGCAGGATGGACTACACGCTGCACTTCCGCAGGTCAGACCAGAGCGACATGTACTTTTTCAACAAGTACGACGCCACACTCAAGCCAGACGACTCCGCCAGGGAAGTTTCGCAGACCTTCTACATCAACAAGAACAGCGGCATCACGGCCAAGGAAGCCTACAACCTCCTGAACGGCCGGTCTGTGCACAAGGAGCTGGTCAACGCCGAAAACCAGCCCTACAAGGCATGGCTGCAACTGGACCCACAGGCAAAGGACCAGCAGGGAAACCATAAAGTGAAGCAGTTCCACGAGAACTACGGCTTTGACCTGGAGAAGACACTCCAAAAGTTTCATATCAATGAGCTGCAGGACCCGCAGCAAAAAGAGCGGCTGCTGCGTTCCCTCGAGCGAGGGAACCAGCAACTGGTCACGGCGAAGGAAGAGGGCTACGAGGTCAAAAGGTATATCGAGGCCAGCCCGCAGTTCAAAACCATCAACGTCTACAATGAGCAGCGGCACCTGGCTAAGCGCGAGACAATCCAGAAACAGGATAAAGAGGTAAGGCAGGCGCATCAGGTACCGCAAAAAGGCACGAGGCAGGACCTGGCGGCACAGGATCAGCCTGAAGAGAAGCGGTCCCAGAGGAAAGGCCTGGCCATATAGGCATTCTGCTACTGCCCCTGGTGGTGTGCAGCCTGAACGCATCTGCTAACGCTCCTATTAGCACAACGCCCGAAGCCCCGGTTTCCCTTGAGTGGAGGCCGGGGCTTTCTCTTAGGCACTTCTATTCTCCAGTCCCCTTTAATCAAAGCTGAGTAATGTCTCCCCTCAAGATATAATTAACATCGTCATTCCCCTCAGCCACTCCCATGCAAAAGTGCGGGGGCAATTCATTCAGGCGCAAAGGAAGCCTTGCGTGCCGGACACAGGGACAAGGTAAGGTAGTACGGAAAAAATGAGTGTACTCTCAGGAGAAGCCTCCGCATTTTTGCCATCTCCACCTCCTAAGTAAATTTTAAGGTCAAACAGAGCAGGTGGAAACAACAGTTGTCTTTATGACAACAAAGCTTTACCTTTGTCGTAAACTTATTACCCCATGCACATCATCAGCTACAAGACCATCAGGGAGTACTATGAAAAGCATGCAGCCGCTAAATCCTATCTGACAGCATGGTTCAAGACGACAAAGAAGGCCGAGTGGGGAAGCGTAAACGACATGCGGCTCGACTTTCCTAGCGCCGAGCTGGTTGTAGATGGTAAAGCCGTCTTCAACATCAAGGCCAATGATTACAGGCTAGTGGCTTTGGTGGGATTTAAAACGAAGCGAGTGTTTGTGCTGTGGATCGGCACACATGCCGAGTACGATAAGATCAAGATAAAAGACCTCTGAGAGGAAAATCATTTATTACCAGTATCACCTAAGTCACCTCAACCATGGACATTAGATTAATTCATAACGAAGTCGACTACCAAGCCGCACTGCAAAGGATACGGAAGCTGTGGGAGGCGGAGCCAAGCACCCCGGAGGCGGATGAGCTGGAGATTCTAGCCATGCTCGTCAACAAGTACGAGGAGGAGCACTATCCCATAGATGAGCCAGATCCGATTGAGTACATCAAGATCCGAATGGAGGAACTGGGGCTGAAGCAGGAGGACCTGGTTCCTTACATGGGCAATAAGGGGAACGTGTCCAAAGTACTTAGCCGAAAGCGCTCCCTTTCCCTGGAGATGATCCGGAACCTGCACCGGGGACTGCGCTTCCCGCTGGAGGTGCTAATTGCAGAGCCTAATTTAAACAGCAAAACCACCGGATAGCAGGTGGTTTTGCTGTTTAAGCTTCTACTTCAAATTACATCTTTCTTTTAAAGACCCTCTGCTTAATACATGTGTAGTTATGGGTGAAACGCCATCTATTGCCTGGAATTAAGTTAGGGAGTTTTGATACTTTTGCAAGGGAAGATTAATATTATACCAATCATTAGAGTCCTTACCTCTTGCTAAGACTTACGAACTGCCTCAGGTGGTGTGAGTTTACTTGTACACTGTCAGACCATTCTCAGCAGAAGCACCTCACCTACCACTCCCCTACAGCCACTACTATGCAAAAGTGCGGGGGCAATTCATTCGGGCGCAAAGGTAGCCTTGCGTGCCGGACACGGGACAAGGTAGTCCTTGAAAAATGGGTATCCCAAAGGGAGCCCTCCGCATTTTTCTAGGCTCCACCTATGCCCTAAGTCCGTCCCGAAGACAGGTGAAGCACCATAATCAATTCCTCACATTAAAAGCCAAAGATTATGGAAAAGCTTATCAGAAACTCCTCCTTCTCCAAAGTGGCAGAAATCAAGCTCTCTTACCGCGCCAAAGTTAAACCCTCCCAAAGACCACAGGTCACCTCTTCCACCGACAGCTACAACATACTGAAGGAAAGTTGGGACACAGGCAAGATAGAGTTTGTGGAACAGTTCAAGGTCATGCTCCTTAACAGGGCAAATAAAGTACTGGGTATCTATGAGCTATCGACAGGGGGAGTCGCCGGCACAGTGGCGGATCCAAAGCTCATCTTCGTGGCGGCCCTGAAAGCCTGCGCCTCCTCCATCGTCCTCTGCCACAACCACCCCTCCGGCAACCTCAAGCCAAGCGCGGCAGACCTGCAGCTGACAAAGAAGATGAAGCAGGGCGGAGAACTGCTCGACATCGCGGTCCTGGACCATATCATTATCACCAGCGAGAGTTACTACTCCATGGCAGACGAAGGGCTCTTGTAGCCCTTTGTCTTATTCATTCAATATACTATTTACAAGCCAACTTTCCAGAAGAAAGCAACATGCGGAGTTGTTTACCTTTGGCTAATTAGTCTGAAAAGGGTAAAAGATGATCAGTGTTTCAATTGCGTTTGCACTGCAAAAAGTGTATTGGAGTCTTACTGAAGCCATTTTTTGTGGACCTACTAGCTATGGGAAAGGTAACATTGCGATAGCTGGTGGCGCTTTGGATGCCTGGTACAGAACAATGAAGAGTATTTGCCCCTGCTTCGTACCTCTCCGCAATTAAATACAGAAGATAGTATTGATAATCAACTTGATGTAATTCTATAACACTTTCTGTATTGGAAAGTAATATCATTAACTCTTTCAACGCATTTTAAACAGCCGCCGCTTTAGAATTGGAAGGCGCTAAAAGATTTTTTCTTTTATTCCTTATATATCTGAATTTACGCTCCATACCACAATAGATTCCTATTAATCCCAAAATAGATAAAGCAAAAATGGACATATAATGAAAGAGAATTGCATTAGAAGGGTATTCAGTGATGTAATTAAGGAGAATAATTGAGGTTACTAGCGCTATTACACCCCAAAAGAGATCACTTCTATCCAAATCAGTTCTTTCTTCATTTGGTCTGTATGCTTTCGAAATTTTCTTTTTCATAATGCTCCCAAATTTTTTATATTCCGGAGCATCCTTGCTAACAACATCGCCGAATAATTTAAGTATCTCCAGATCCAGCTTAATCTTATTCCTGTGCTTTGTAACCGTGAATTGGTATGCTCCCAGAATAACGGCGAAGACAGTTGAGATAAAAGGAATCAAAATTTTTTTTAAATCTTTGTCGAATACTAATGGGGCATCCATATTAGATGTGTGTATAGTTTAGGAATTATTTTTATTTAAAAAGGAATAACTGCAGCAAATGAATCAATTCTCATTCTTTCAAATTGCTGTTATTTTCTGCATTTGATGTTGCCTTTCTAATAGAAAAGCATCTAAAATCCTCACATTAAATTAATCTAAAAAACTTAAAGCGCGCTCAGCGTAACAGGCCCCACTATACCGTCTGCAGCATCGGCTCCAAAAGAGGATCTCTGAAATGCCAGCACCGCGTTCATCGTTCGAGGGCCTAATTTATCATCCACAATTCCTTCATAAAAACGCTTGGTTTTCAGCCTTTGCTGCAACAACCTAACCTCTTCCCCCACAGAGCCGTAGCGCAGGCGGTAGTCTGAGGCAGCAAAAGTACCTGCAGCGGCCCGGTAATAATCTTGGCCTGTCAGAAGCACATAGGGAAAGTAATCCTGTGTTTGCGCATAGGCATTGCGAACGAAGCTGGCCCAGGGACCACTGTCCGGAGAACTTCCCCGACTTGCACATTTCGGATACCCCACGACGACCTGGCAGCCAGCGCTGGCAAAATCTGGGTGGTTCACGCCCATGCTCCAGGCAGCGTGTAAGTTATCGAATGGGTTGTTGAATTCCATACGGTCATCGGCTTCATATACTTCATCATCCAGGGTCCGGAGAACATAACGCGCTTCCATCTGGCGGAAGGCCCGGTGCCTGGTGGGCGGGGAACTAAGGTTGTGATCTCCCTTACGATAATCCGCATAATAGCCTGTCAGCATTTGGTTAGCGCCTGCCCCACCCCGTGTCAGAGCTTTTCGGATGTACTTCAGGTGCGGAACAGTACTTCCCGGGAAAACAGCTAACAGCCCCTGCGCAGGCAGCCACTGCACCAGGGTACACCGGGGGTGCTGGTGGTCGGTAGAACTTAGCATTAGGTCATGGGTTGTAGCAAATGCCTGATTTTCTGGGAATACCGGAAGCGAGCCCCGTATGCCTAAAAAAATCATTAGCTCCTGCGCTACAGGGAACCGGTTGCGCCGACACAGGTTGGCCAGCAGGGTGTGTGAAATCTGAAAATGTGACATCGGAATAAGGTTAATATGAAGAACAGCACCAGAACTAACATCACACGTTAAACGAGTGCAAAATCGCTCTCGGAAAAATTCCTATTAGTATCTTCATCATCCGGTTGTCCTACAATATCATTGGGTTTTGGCAACAGAAAATATTCTATAATTTCACCGTACATGTTCTTGCAGTTCCAATAGTCGCTGTGGGTAAAGCTAAGTAAGTTAGCGGGAAAGGCGCAGTTGACATTTGTTACGCCCTGGTAATAATCCAAGGATCCGCTAATGTAGTCTTTCCTGTCCCAGTAGTTACGCCAGTTCACCTCTTCAAACAGCCGGCGCTCGCAAGGCTTTATCTCAAGTTCATTAGGTTTGTCTTCCAGCCAATTTCGTTGCTTAAACCCATGGAAATTACGGATTAACTGGCGCCGGACATACTCCTCCCTGGTCACCTGCTCCTTGAAGAAGAAGGCAATCTTATCGAGCGGGCTGCCAAAGGTAACCAGGCCAATTAGGCGCTCAGAAACCGGAGTTTCTGCCGGATCAAAGCTGCAGGCCCCATTACCTTGGTAGCCTGAAATCTCGCATTGATTCACTAAATGGTTGAGCCTATTGATGGCGTCAAAGGCTACCTGACTCCCCAGGGAGTGCCCGGCCACCAATACCTGCCCATACGTGAATTTTAATTTGTCATCATCAGTTTTCTTTGCTTCGAGCAGATACTTGAGCGCTTGTACGGCACCATCGAGAATGCAATTTCGGATTTTGAAGAACCTGGACTTGGCATCGGTGGTGTTGTAGATAGTAACATCGTTTAAAAGATTAGCCATTTTATCAACCCTGTCTTCTGTGCCGCCTTGAAACAGCATGGATAACAAGGAACCAACTATTGGAATAGCGGTTAGCAACTTTGAAAACCCTTTCCGCAGCAAATCGAAAAGCAGAAACACTTGGGGCACAAAACTTATACAAAGCCAGTAAGTAAAAGGATTGAACTTGCCGTTCTTTATAAAAAGGCTGCTGTCCTGGTGACGCTCGGCAAACTCTTTCTTTTCGTGATAAAATTTACGGGCACCCCGTGTTACATTGTTCAGCCATTTGTTTGTGTCGCGGAGTGTGGCCTGATCCTCGGTTTGGTTTGCCCAGTAATATTCGTATATATCCAGCGGGGCCTTCCCGCCGTTTACGTCTTCGAGGCGCAGGAAATTATCGAACCAGGGCACTTGACTGTCCGAGGCCAATTTCTTGGCCAGGTGGTGCTCCGCCCGCAGGTTGTAGCCCGCTTTCCCGAAAGTTTCGAGCAAGCCCCTGCTAAAAACATCCAGTGTTTCGAGTGGGTTCTGGTGCCCCACCCCATGTACAATCAAAATGGCGGTTGGTTTTGTTACCCACCTGCCACCAAACGATTCAACTACATTGTCGTAGCTTTTGAGGAAAACCTGCGCGTTATTTCTCATGACAGGATGATTAGATTTAAAAGACAAAATACTGTACAATTTAAAGACAAACTGGCTTAGATAAAATACTGAAAATTCAGTATTTTTTAGTATTAAAATAGCCGCTAAACGCTACAGAAATATAAGAATCTACTTTACTGGAGTTGCTACATTTGATCGGAGCCTTTTGATAGGCAGATTAAAGTAAGTTGATAATTTTGACTAATATGGATAGACATATAGTCGACGTTTCCTTCAAGCGTGTAAGTACCCCTTTCCTCGGACAGTGTAAATGAGACTTTTCTCAATCTTTATTACCACCACTATGAAGTGGTAATGTGTTAAACTGGCTGGGCAGGCCTTGTGCCATGGGAGGAGTTCTCCATATTTCCACTTCTACTCCTCAGCGGCCACTCGCTCAGGGTCAGGATGCCCAGCGCCTCGTGCGGCCTCCTAGTGTTGTACTCCTCCACCCACTGCTCCGTAAGCTCCCTGACCTCCTCCAGTTCGAGGAACAGGTAAGCATCGAGCACCTCCCTGCGGTAGCTGCCGTTAAAGCGCTCAATGAAGCCATTCTGCATTGGCTTGCCGGGCTGTATGTAATGCATACTGATTTCCTTCTCCGCGCACCAACTGGTAAAATAAGCGCTGGTGAACTCCGGCCCGTTGTCCACCCGGATGGCTGCCGGCTTGCCGCGCCAGTCGACGAGCTGCTCCAGCGTCCGGATGACCCTTTTGGAGGAAATGGAGGTTGCCACCTCTATGGCCAGCGCTTCCCGGTTGCAGTCGTCTATCACGTTCAGAGTCCTGAACCTGTTTCCTGAGGCCAGGCTGTCTGACATGAAGTCCATGCTCCAGCTGCTGTTGAGCTCCGCCTGCTGAGCCAGCGGCTGCTTCACCCGAGCCGGTAGCCTTCTCTTGCCCCTGCTTTTTTTATTGAGCTTGAGCAACTTGTAGACCCGGTACACCCGCTTGAGGTTCCAGGCCTTGCTGGCTCTCTTCGGGTAGGCCAGCAGTTTCCAGAAACCGTAAGTGGGGTGGGCGGCGGCCAGTCCCTGCAGCGCCTCTATCACCTCGGAGTCGTCTCTGCGGCTCCTGTAGTAGAACTGGGAGCGGGCCAGCCCGTGAGTCGGCAGGCCATGGCAACATTTAGGCCGTAGTCCGAAATGATCTCCTCGGTCAGCTGCCTTTGCTGCCAGGGCCCCAGCCTTTTTTTGTGATGACCTCCTTCAGGATCTCATGGCTGATGCTCAGGTCGGCGAACATCTTTTTGAGCCGGGAGTTCTCCTCCTCCAGCTCCTTGAGGCGCTTCACCTCCGAGGCCTCCATGCCCCCGTACTGGCTCTTCCACCGGTATAAGGTGGCCCGGCTTACATTCAGCTCCCGGCAAATGTCCTCTGCCTTCCGGCCACCCTCGTGCTCTTTGAGAGCTTTGTTGATCTGGCTCTCGGTGAATTGTGTCTTCTTCATCTTTGCAGTTTAAATGTATGACCTTTTTGTCTTAATTTAAACTATCTCTTTTTTAGAGGTACTTACAAAAACAGGTTGCTGGGGCAGGTGCCGATGAAGGTTCCACGATCTCAAAATCCCCCGTTTTATGGGATGATCGCTACGTCCTACTCCCCCGGTGACTTGTCCTTAAGATAAGTTGGTTCAGTTGCTGCGGCCCCGCCATTCTACAGTGTTGCGGGACAGCAAGCTATGGTTGCAGTCGGTTTGCAAACCAAAATTAAACCACAGCAAACCGAGAGTGGGTTCGCATCTATAAGCTGCTGCAGATGGATATTGCAGAAAACATCAATATTTCCTTAGGAAACAGCTGACACAGCTGAGAAACTTAGTTTTGCTGTTTTATTGGAAGCAAACCTGCTGCAAATGCAAACGGTTGCAAATCAAATAAAACCAGCCATTCATCGCGCCGCTAGCAGGCAGAGCCACCAACTGGTGACCTTCTTATTAGTATTCTGGAGTTCTCCAGAAAAGCGGCTGAATTAACCCCATCTTAGATGGGTTAGTTTAAAAATTGTCAACTTATTTCAGAATCAAGCACATTCGAAATAATGAAAAATCAGTATTGATTGCCTGTTTAAATAAATCTACTTTACTCCCTAATACAACATTATCATATAACCCTTTATCAAGCTCCTAATCTATAAAGAAGAGCATGAGATTGTGCTGAGATATAAAGTTTCTTGCAATAATTCGGTTTTTGATGAGTGTTGAAAGTTCATTGCTTACAAGAAAATTAAAATTTAATATTCATGGCAGAAGTGTTGAAAACGAGAATCATAGTAACAAAAACTCCTGGTCCAGTTGGTATAATTGTCGAGACTACTCCTTTTAAACTAGTGTCATACCAAGGCAAATGGATAGGTGAAGAAAACGTGATATATAGAGACCTCATTGTAGATGTACTTATAGCAATAAGGGGACAACAAAGACAGCCTTATGCTATGGTTATGATCATCAATGGTGTTGAGCAGGAAATAAATGGTTGTTTAGAACATAACGGAGTTAATGAAGTCAGAAGGCAATATCCAATAAATAAATTTGTACGATTTAATTCCCTGACATGAAGAGGGTCCTTACTATTGTCTTATGCTTCTGGGCTATATCAGCTGCAAATGCCCAATATATATTCGAGACTGCTGGAGAGAAAAGTGGAATCATAACTGCGGACACTAGTAGTGGTTATATTTTGGGTTATGAATTCTCAAGCTCAGAAGCCTTGTTTAATTATGAGCGCAGCATTATGCAGTCAGGAGGTTTTTATAAGCTAAAAGATTCATCTCTAATAAAGATAGAGCCAAGCCTAGATCCCGCAACGCTCAGAGTAGACGATATAGTAGACACCATTGTAGTAGCTTCTTACAAAACTTCTAATTATAGAGTTGCTATACCAATAGCAGAGAACACTAGAGCGTTATTCAGTAGTGGAGAGTTTAACCCTGGCCTTGAGCTGGTATATGAGAATGTGTGGAGTCCTAATGCCCTTGCCACAAACATCGCCTATCACTTTATAAGATTCAGCTACGAGATTAAAGAAAACAGCTTCGGTAGTGTTGATACAAACGACTCCATAAAAATTAGTCAAAAAGTATCTCATACAGTTGGAATTACTCCTGGTATAAATTGGGTCATAGCAACAGCAGATAAAACAGACAATCTGATTATTGCCTTATCATTGCCTGTGGAATACAATGTAAATCCTGTTGCCAATTTATCAACAAAAGACTTTATTACTGATTACACCGTTACCACTAATGGAGTAATACAGAAGTCACGAAAAGCTTATAGCGGTACACAAGAGAACTTTATATCATTAACTCCAAAATTAGATTTTGCTTATACTCCCCTCCTTATTCGTAATGATGCAGATGATGAAATTGGGCCCAGATTAGGATTTATAGGTTCATTAGCTAGTATTTACAATACAGAAAATTCTGATTTCCGCTATAACTTTTCCATAGGTCCCTCCTTACACCCTAAGTGGTCATCCTCCTCTGTTCTTGCAACCATTCAAGCAGAACTCATTGACTTTACTGATGTGTCTGGAGATAAGGGTTTTGAAGATATTTTCGCAGTTAAATTCTTTGTCGGAATACCTTTATCATTTCAAGATCAGTGATTGTTTTATTTAATTACTAGCTGATTTATCGGCAGATCGAGCCGTTGAAAATAAAAGGAAATTAAGTCTTTTTACAATTAAGTTATATATTCCATAATTATTTCTTCATTCAGATAAATTTATCTCTAGATAGAAGATTTAAGTCACTTCATACTTAGTATATGTAAATAAAAGATCCATGTTTGCTTAAGAATGGGCACTAAAAATAAATTTATATGAAAGATAATAATTGGAATAGCTTAGAAAAGGCAAAGTTTATTGTGTCAGTATTATCAACTATTATCACCTTAACATTGACAATAGGCCTTTTCTACTATGGAAACAAAGTGGAAAATGCCAAATGGAGAAATCAAACTCTTATAACCAAAAAGCTAGAGTTGTATGAATCAATGATGCCAAAGTTTAATGCAATTCTATGCTATATGAATCATTTTGGCACTTTTAAAGAGCATTCTCCAAAACAAATAATTGACTTCAAAAGAGAGCTAAACTTAGAGTTTTATACAAACAAAGACTTTTTTTCAAAAGAGTTCCAAAATGAATACCTTAAATTTATTGATACATTATGTTTTAAACCATATAGTGGGCAATGGGACTCAAAGATTAAGAAGCAAATGATATACTCTAAAGCTGGGTATGAGGAAATTCATGGTGCCAATACTTGGCAGAGTAGTTGGAATGATATGTTTTCTAATAATCCATCGGATAAAGTAGAGATATCTGCTTCATATTATAGAATGATGGATTACTTTATGAATGACATGGGATTTAAAGAATAGATAAAATATGCAATATAAGCCTACCAGATTTCAGGAAAGTCTAAATAAGCAGCTTGTATTAGTCTTGATAGTCTTTGATGTTTTGAGAAACGCCAACATGGAATTGCAACAGTTAACTGGAGACTTTTTCTTAGGCAGCCATACTTTGTTGGTTTGACCATTCTTCATACTGGCAAGGGGTTAGGTAGCTAAGTGCTGAATGTCTCCTTTTAGGTTTTAGAAACTCTCGATGTATTCAAACACAGCCAGCCGGGCCTGCTGCCTGGTGGCAAACCTGTGGTGGTAAACCATTTAAGTCTTCATCGTTTCAAAGAAGCCCTCGGCTACCGCATTATCGAGAGCAGTTACCCTTGCGGCTCATGCTTTGCACCACCGGCACTCCTTCCAGACGCTCGCGGAAGGCACTGCAGGCGTACGGCACGCCCCCTTTCAGAGTGAAACAAAAGGGAGTGGAACAGGGGCCTATTTATCACCGCCATTTGTCAGGCCGCCACACTGGTCGCTTCCGCCTCCATGGTCTCACTCAGCGCCCAGGAATCCGTATACCGCCCGTCTCCCCTGGAGAAGGTCAATAGCCTTATAACCGTCTCAACCGAATGTTTTATGTCTATCATATAAATTCACTCTTTGACTCTCTGAAAACATTTTTTAGGCCCCAATTAGGAATAAATTAGGAATAAGAGTTATAATGGAAATGAATAGACTATACTACTGTTTCACGTTTTAGCTCTATTAGCTTAAAAGAAAGCTAAAAAAGATGTCAATATTATAGAACTTCTTTATATTTAGTATGGAGCATTCTATGCTTGAAGAGTATAAAGCTCACGTAATACCTTAAAGCTGCTCAGTGTACGGACCAAACAATTTACGCACATATGGATAATAAACTTAGCTATATCTTACATTCTACTTTTGGTTATTGTTTTGTATTATTGAGGAAATTTGTGTTTCAATTTGAACTATAAGGAATATATAGAAAAAAGAATTGAGAATTTAAAAGCAAGTAATTTAGCTTTTAAAAGACTATCTCTATTGCTATTCGTTATTGGTTTTTTCTTAATTTTCCTTCCTTTTTTCAATTGGATTCCAAGTGACTTGTCTAATAAATATGCACAATATGGATTTGGCTTTATAAATATGTTGATTCCTTTTTTTTTAGAAGGGCTAATTTCAAAAAGAAAATCACAGATCCTTGACCTAGAGCTAATCAAAGGCCATTTATCAGATGCGACTATAGAAGAAAATATAATAAAAAAAATATTAGAAAGACTTTAGAAAATGAGTTTAAAAGAAAAAAATATTGATAACCTTCTATATGAGCTTACCAAAAGAGAGAAAGGGTTCAGGAACAGAACTATTATAAGTATTATTATTCTTTTTTTAGCTGGAGCCATATGGCTTTTCTGGACTAATCGTCAAGTTGAAAGGTTAAGATCTGAACTACAGTATTTACAGAATCAAATTGATTCCAAGGAAAAACAAATCGATTTTTTAGAAGAAACTCTTCACGAAGCACAGAATTTTAACTTAAGTAAAGTTGAGTTAAATCCAATGACTATCAAATATTTATCCTATAATCCTGAATTAGGTCTTGCAGGTAATTTATTCAGAGACATAAAACAGCTTCAGTACCAAAACACAGAATTTAATCTAAACGGCAAGACTCCTGAAGAAGGGTTTAACTCACCTTCAATGATTTCTTATATTCTAAAGGAGAATAGGTATATTGAGGATATTGCCCTTAACTCGTCGCAATTAATTAATTATCTTCCTATTTCAAAAGATGAACTTCAGAGTGGGGACATAATAATTTATAAATCAGGCTACTCTATGCTATATATTAAGTATTCTGATCCGTTTGATAATAATGTTGTTAAAGACTTTTCTATAGGAATGACTCCTTTTGGCATATTAGAACTGAAACCTGACTTTGCTGATAAGTCAACGATTCTTCGTCCTATAAATAAGCCCGGCATGTAAAACAGGTTTATTAAAAAAACATTAAGTATGAGTTATTCAAAGGTGTCTGTCATCAATAGGGCTTTTGATATTATTCTTTATCATACTTCTTAAGAAGAAGACATGTATACGAATATATTGTTAAGAACTTCGAGGAAATGAAAAGGAACAATACTCTGCCCTTCACAGGAACATCTTAATAGTACTCCAGTGAACTCTCAATAACCTTCAAGATGCTTCCCTGATTTTCTACGGGCTAATAGGACCTCACCATTCCTTTCAATTATTCCTGCCGGTACTTCTATCATGATGTAATATATTTTGTCTAGCATAACTACTTATATGCTTTCTTAGGGGAGATAAGTAGAACAGCATGATCTAATATAGGCATATACTATCTATTCAATTGCTTGACTTTTTCTTCCAAAACTAATATCCGCTCATCCTATAAATAGAGCTTATATTTACACTCTAAGACCACTCGAAGTTTGTATAGCGTTAACTATCTTTAGTTCTGTCTCAGTAAAGTGATTTTAAACTTCCCGTTCTGCTCACTGGGGTTGTTAATAAATATAGTTGAACCGGAAAGCCCTAATTTAGAGGAGTTGATAGTTTGGAAATTATTCGCCTCTGAAATGAAATGTGCTGCATCTGGATTATAGGCGTCCGCCCGTAAAATTCCTAGGTCAGTCGCACCTGAATTTTCAATTCTAACTGTAAAACGTGGGCCGAAACTATCAGATTTAATGTAAACGGTTTCGCCCGGAAAAATATCCATGCACCAGGTCATGAAAGAATTTTGTTCATCCAAGTTCGGGTAAACCCTGTCGTAGTACAACAAGTATAGCCGAAAGAATAAAAGCAGACAAAAAGTAAAGGCTCCGTGTCAGCAGGTCATAGTCATTGAAGAATTCCCTTATGTGCCCTGGAGTTAACGAAGTGAGCAATTTAGCAGCTACCGCCCCGGAAATAAAAGTAGAGACAATCTGAAGCGCCCTGTTGAATTTTGTTGCTTCGTTGTTATACATCTGATACGGCGACAGCAAGACACCCGTAACCCAGCCCATCGCTACTCCTGCCAAGAGAAGCGAAGTGCCAAGTACTTTCTCTTTTTCACCGGCCCAAACGGTAATAAAAAGGAGTATTATCAAAAAGATGCCGGAGGTTTGTCCGATAAGAAGCGACTTATCTTTGTTCTCGAACCACCTTAGGAAGTATTCTTTAAACATGGCGCATCAAGATATTTAAGTTTATCAAATACAGAAACAGGGGTATACTAGCTTTTTCTGACAACTGTAAGTCTGACAGCACCAGAGTTATTCCAGTAAAAGCCTTCAGCGTCGTTTGCAAAGCAAATCAACTGAACTGATACCTGAGCGGTCAATGATTGGATGCCACTCCCGATGATAAAAGGATTATCGCCACCATAGGTGCCTATCAGAGCGAACCAATTTGCCTCTTTCACCCGCCTTCTTTTCTCTGCCCACTTCATGTACCACTTGGTGAAGCCGTCCGGGCCGGAGGATATTGTCAGGTCAGTCCATTTTCCTGAAGCCTCCAATGAATAGGTGTGGCCTGCCTCCAGCTGCACTCCTGTACTGTTCCATCTCTGCTTTGCATAGACAGTACAGTCCACACTTTGGTTTATTGCCAGCTTCATATAGGTAAATGTTGAAAAGCCTGTTTAATCGTATAAGAAAATTTTTAAAATAAATATACAATTTATATCATAATATATTTATTTTTTCTATTTTCATTAAATTTATAAATCCACTCTACAGCTATATTTGAAAAATCAAGCTTTTAGCTTTGAACGCTATAAGTCTGTTTGCCCCTACAATAACTCATACTCCGTGGACACTGCTGCCAACTTACGCAGCTGAGGTCAGCCCTTTGAGCACTCCTCTTGCTCACCTATATGTTGATTTTTCAAGTTCCCATTAATTATATATAACTATAAATCAAACTCTTCATGGCCCCTTTAACCGTATTGCAATGGAAAGCTGTCAAGCATGCAGCTGATGAGTACGAGCGTTACGCTACCCAGATTGAGCGCGTCCGCAAGGACATTGAGCTGGTCAAGCAAGGCACTAAGAAAATAACGGAAATCTCCTCAGATGAAAATAGGGTCAAGGCCAGGATCAACCGGGAGATAGCCATGGCCCAGGGCTCCGATAATCCTGGGCGAGTGGCACGGGAGCGCGTCATCATCAACCCCGACTTTCAGGAAGCCTGCCTCTTGAACCGGCTCGTGGACTTTGCCCGCACAGTGGGAAGGGTAGTTATCTCCGACGGCGGGCTCGGCACAGGCTGGATGATCGGTGAAGACTTGATGATTACGAACCACCACGTGCTACCCAACCTGGAGGTGGCCAGGGGGTCTTTTGTCAACATGGGCTATGAGCGGACGGTGGCAGGAGAGCCGCTAAACGGAGAAACCTTTAGGCTGAGGCCCGACATTTTCTTTATGACCCCGAAGGAGACGCTTGACGGGGACCTCCGGGAGGACGAACTGGATTTTACGATTGTCGGGGTTGAGAGCAAAAGTATGGGTGGAAAACCACTCTCAGACTACGGCTATGTAGTGCTGGACGAGAAGCTGGGCAAGGCCATAGAAGGTGAGAACTGCCTGGTGATCCAGCACCCGGCGGGAGACTACAAGAAGGTGGTGCTGCGCGATATCCGGTTGCTGGCTTACGAGGACCTGCCGGGCGCCGACAAGCACCTCTACTATGAGAGCGATACCCTTCAGGGCTCCAGCGGCAGCATCGTCGTGGCCCTGGGCACAGGCGAAATCATTGCTTTGCACAACTCCAGCGTGCCACGCCGGGACGCGCACGGGCGTTATTTGAAGAAAGACGGCAACCCTTGGCAGGAGGGCGATTCGGACTCCCTGATCGATTGGGTTGCCAACCAGGGGGTGCGCGTAAGCAAGATTGTGGAAGCACTCCGCACGTCCCCCCCCCTGTCTCCTGAGATGGAGCAGAAGCGAGTGCGGCTGCTTAGCACGATCGAAGAAAGACCTAAATCCGTAATCACCGGGAAGGTAAATCAAGAGAGGCCCCGTGCCATCAGTAGAGAGGAGGCGGAGCGTACAGAGTCGATTACTGCTGCCCCCCCTGCCCTAACTGCCGATACTCAAAGGTTTTTGGTGAAGGTAACCACTCTGCCTCTTGTGCGGGAGCACGTCGTCTCCACCCTGCTGCAACAGTTCGCGGGAATCAAAATCCAGCCCCTCGCCCCTAATCAGGGAGATACGCTGCTGGGTGCCTACCTGAAGGTAGATATTCCGGAAGTGGCGGACCCGTGGGGCACAGCCAGAAAGCTGGAGGCGGTGGACGGCCTGGAGGAGGCTGACCCCGACCTGCCGCGCTACACTACCGTCGGAGGGCCGGAGGATCCGGCCAGTGGAACAGCACCTGTAACCGCAGTCCCTACGTTCAAGGAAAGCAGCCGGGGCAAGGGCAGGTCGAGCGAGGCGGACTGGATGAGCAGTCCCTACATCAAGGGGCACGACAGGCACAGCCAAGGCGGCCTGGCCCAGATCCGTAGATGGAGCCACAAGGCGGTTAACTTCTCAGAGGATGAGGTCATAAAGGCGCTGGGTAAAAAGGGGCTTCAGGAGCTCTCGATGCTGCGCCTCGCCCAATTTGACACAGGCTACACCAGCCATTCCAAAGTGGGCGAGGGATTTAACCTCAAGCTGGACTATGATGCGATCGAAGGGGATGACGATGCAATGGACGAGTTCTCCTCTGGCATTTTGAGGCACTACGGCCATGGTACACGCACAGGAAGCATCCTCATCGGGGTATCCGACAGTTTAGTAGATCCCGCTAAAGAGGGAAACGTGGGCCTGCTACGAGCCATCGCGGAAAAGGACGGAGTGTCTCTGTCCCTGACGCCGTTCCGCGTGGCCAGGTCTGTAATCCTTATCAGCAGGATAAGCGAACTGGTGGACGCCGCCACGCACGCTATTGACAGCGGGTACCATGTCATGACGATGAGCATGGGCGTGTTGCCTGGCAGCGCCGCCCTTTTCGACCTTGCCCGCACGGCCTACGAGCGGGGCGTCATCTGGTGCTGCGCGGCGGGGAACCAGGTGGGAATAGTAGTGGCTCCGGGCATTTACCCTGGAGTGATCTGTGTGGCGGCATCCAACCCCGACAACGCTCCCTGGACAGGCAGCTGCCGCGGGCCGGAAGTCGACATCACCGCTCCAGGGGAGTTTATTTATGTGCCGACCTTCCAAGATGGCCAGGAGGACATGACCTTCGGCAACGGCACGAGCTACGCGACACCGCACGTGGCGGCGGCGGCGATGTTGTGGCTGGCAAAGAGCAATCGGGAGATAGGCACCAAATATGCGCAGCCCTGGCAACGGGTGGAGGCGTTCCGCTACTGCCTGCAACACTCGGCCCGGCAGGAAAGCAAGCTTCCGCGCGGCAAGTTCGGTGCTGGCATCCTGGACGTAGATAAACTGCTGAAGACTCCACTGCCTGATGCATCCAAACTGCACCATGCCTATTTGGGGGCAGCCGGCCTGGAGAAAGCAACCGGTAAGCGGCCGCTTGCGGTGCGCGAGATGGAATATAAGGACTGGCAGGTGGTGCTGAGCGAAAGCCTCCCATCTGATGGCCAGGGCAAAACCAACCTTAAGGAGCGCCAGGGGGCCATGCGCAGCCCCTCCTCCCAGGATTTCGCCCGCTTGCTGGAGGCACAGTCCGGTCTGCGGCGCAAGGTGGAGACGCTGGAGTCCACAACTCCGCCTGCCACATCCCCATCTGCAGCTTACAACCGCCTGCTTGTCCTGCATGAGCTGCAGTCTCAGCCTAAGCCAATTTATGAGCCATAACTCCTCATAACAGGTTCCAAGACCACAGACACAGAAAAATAATTTCCATATCATATATTAATCATAATGGCACTATATTTTGACTTTCACTTTCATCCCCTGGGCAAGCGCTTCCTTGAGAAATTCAATGACGTAGAAAGACAGAGCAAGCAGTGCACGGAGCCAGTTGCCTTACCGAGAATCGGAGGGGGGGTGGATCCGCTGCTCGGACACATTTTCAGGAGCCAGGCCTGTGTATCCCAGTCCGTCAAAGGTGGTATTAAGCTTGGTGTGGCCAACATCGTTGTTATGGAGCACGTTTTTGCTACGCGGCAGGGCGTGCTGAATCTCCTGGAGTTGGAAGTTGGAGGGAAGAAGGTCATCGTCCCGCTCGACAACAGATATATAGACTTTGTCCACAACAGCCAGGGAAGCTATAATCAATTGATGAGCAAAGAACTTGCTTTCTACCAGTGGGTTGCCGGACAAGTAGATCTGCGGCACAGTATTAACTTACTGTCACGAAAAAATGAAAATGGCCCTCAGCTACAGGAAAGTAAGCTGAACCTGGTATTGGCGATAGAGGGTGGACACGGCCTCTCTAAGCGCCTGATCAGCCAGTTCGCCGGTGAGTTCGACCCTGTAAAGACTGTGCAGGAGTATCGCAACAATAAATCGGTTGACTTCCTCTACCTCACCCTCACCCATCTGTCTCACGTACGCGAGCAGCCCCTCTGCAGCCACGCCTACGGCTTTAAGTTGGTAAAGGGCCTGCCTGAGGCGATGCCGCAGATAAACGGACTGACACTGCTGGGGAAGCAGGTGGTGCGTGCCTGCGTGGACACAAAGGAAAACAAGCACCCTATTCTGATCGACATCAAGCATATGAGCCTGGTGGGGCGTCACGACTTTTACACTTATCGCCGGCACCTGCTCGACAAGCGTCCGGATGGGTTTAAACCGCCCAAAGAAGTCGATGGGAAGCCTTGGTGGCCCATTATCGCCACGCACATGGGGATTACCGGCTTTGCCAGTGGTGAGATGAGAGACTTTATCAAAAAACACGGTATTGAGAGGGGGAACGAGACAAGCGTGCGCGTGAAACTTTCTCGTAAAAAGGCTGCAACACTGCCTGAGGGGATTGGTCTGGACAAGGTCTCCTTCAACCCTACCTCCGTCGGGCTTTTTGACGACGACATAGAGGAAATCGTTCGCAGCCGGGGTCTTATTGGTATCAGCTTAGATGCGCGCATCCTCGGTTTTGAGGGAGTAAAAGGACGTTTGCTTCAGCCTGAGTATGACTATTTCTCAAGGGAGGATTTTGCTATTTTATTCCCCGATATGGCGCAAAAGCTATCTATTGTTGAACCGGTGGAGGAAGGAACTGAGGGCGCACTGGAAAAAGAGGCAGCCCCAGCTACGACCGAAAGCCTTATTGCAAGTCGGGGAAAGCGGGAGCTCTACCTTTTCTGCCTGAACGTGCTGCATACGGTAGCCGTGATCAACAGGATGCCAGATAAAGAGCGCCATGGGAAAGACGGCTGGGACTACGTTTGTGTAGGCTCCGACTATGATGGGCTCATTGACTCCATACAGGCAGCTAACACAGCGGAGCTGCTCCCCCGCTTTGAACAGGAGCTACAGTCCTTTCTTCCTCTTGCGGAAAAGGCGTATTTCAAGGCTCATGATGATGTTCCAGATCTGCTACCTAAGGCAGGAGGGAAAGCCGAAGTAAAGCGGGTTCTAAGGAAGTTATTTTATGACAACGGAGAACGTTTTATTCAGGACTGGTGGTCACCTATAAAAGCAGGCGCCAAAGCTATTCCTGATAAGGAAATTGTGTAGACGGTAATTTGCAGAAAAGCCAAAATATGAGTTTTCTCTTTTGAGTGTCATACTGGGTTAGGCTGGGCTTAGTGTAAAGCAAAAAAAATTACTCATGGAGCTTTTTCCAATAATGGATAAAGGATCGCATTTTAAAACAAAGTAGCTGATGCTTTGCTATACAACTCAACTAAGGTGCCTGAGAGAACACCGTTGAAAGTGTAACTACAAACTAAAAATATTTATTTTTTCTGCACGTCTTCCTATTGGCTTGGTTCTCGTCCAACAGGAAGACGTGCACATAATAATGATTATTCAAAAGGCTGTATGTGGTCAGGTAACAGAAACCTTTCTATTGAGTTCTTTCGAATGTGTAATTCATAGTGCTCCAAAATAGTAGTTTATGTGATAGTATCTACTGACTCCTACTGTGTAGAACCCGTATTTACCTTGCTCTCCAGCGCCTGCTGCACCTGCATAGGTACTTTGGAAAGCAAGTCATAGCCAGTGGCCTGCTCAATGGTGTCCATACTGGTGCGGTAGGTTCCCCAGATGTGTGGCTCAGGAAGTTTGAAACATCCGGCACCTTAGAGGAATGGCGCGAAATGGGTTTCTTTAAAGTAGTTCTTCTCAGCAGCAACGGCTACAGGAAAGAGCGCACACTGGAGTTTGTGCCAATGTAAGCACACCCCCGAAAGAGTAGACTTTCACTGTTAACCTCCGTTTGCCCTTAATATCTCATTGGTGCTTCCTATTTTATTATCGATTGATTTAAGAGAGCGTGTGTGTTCTCTCCCTCTGAAACCACGTCTGCCAGCCTGTTCAAGGCTTGTGCTGTGTTGGCCGCGGACTGCTTGGTGTTTACCTCTATCTGCTGATTGATTGCAAAGTTCTGGAGTATGGCGCGGTTAATATCACAGGCTTATCAGAGATAATGGCCGCGACTCTTTGCAATGTTTTACTTTCTGTCATCTTTGGTTGGGGTATTACCCCTTATTGGTTGGTTTTTGTACTAGTCATTGTAACACGCCACCTATTTAATATAACACCGGTTATAACGCAAAGGCCGTTTGCAGCCTCCTGAGGGGGTGCTTGCCGGTCTTTTTTTGTTGTACTTTCCAAAGGTGCCGGTTTACCGCTCCTATTGCGATTAACCATGCAAGCCGGTTATAAAGTGTTGTCTGCTCCCTCAGCATTTTAGCATAGGGGTTTCTGCCTCATAAGAATGTCCATGCGCGTTCGTGACGGTATGAGTATAGCCAAAAAATAGATAAGAACTTATGCTATAAAATTTAAAAATAAAACGTATTATCGTTATATAATTAATGTAATAACATGCGCTACTGATATGAAAGGAATAAAAAAGATCCTCATTGGTTTGTCATTAGTTATGGTAGGGTTTATCGTGATCGGCTATTTCTTCATTAGTAGTATTGATACTGAGGAAACAAGTGATGAGGGGTATTATGAATTACCCGGTACAGTGAAAAGTGCACCCGATGATGAGGAGTATTATCCAGTACCTGGTAGTACAGATGATGTCAGTAGTCCAGATAATACCGATACGCCACCACCACCACCTCCTCCTCCTCAAATAGTTGACAGGCAAGAGGCAGTAGAAAGCTTCCTAAAGAAAGGAAACATGGGATATTATGTCCCTGACTCTATGGAGGTGGAAGTGCCTAGTACGGTTTCGTTGATTATCTCTAAAAATAAAACCCTCGCACAAATAGAAGAATCTCTACAAACTACCATCGAAAATGAACCTAGACCGGATACTTCCCGGATTACATTAGAGGGCATAAGTATCTCGAAACAAATGATGGCAACACTGTATGCCATGGATACTTCTGCATTTTCTATCACCCCACTGTCACGCGTTCAGCAATCTGTTCTCTTGAATGATACAGCAGAAACCAAGTGGGAGTGGTCTGTTAAGCCTTTGAAGGCCGGTAGCCATAAACTAATTATCAGAGCAAGCGCAAGAATCTATGATGGAGAAGCATCAGACTGGATAGACATCGAAGCTTACAACGGAGTGGTTCCAGTTAAAGCTATTTATATTCCTGAGCCGGCATGGTATGAAAATCTGTTTGCTTTTTGGAAAGAAAACTGGCAGCTGCTATTAGCTACATTTGCAGCCATTGGCGGTTTTATAACCTGGACAAGATCTACTTTGATGACCTGGATAAGGTCTGCTTTCAGTAAAAAGAAGAAAGGTGAAACGACTGTCAAGCAAATAACTCACTAAAAGTCGATAGCGAAGACTGTACGGGATAATCGCCTCCCTTTTGCTTGCTATCTCTCATTATCGGGAAGTTTTTCGGTACAAAATAAATACACCACCTTACACAATAACAGCAGATCTTGCAGCGTTATAGACGCAATGAATAGGGTGAAAGGGATGTGCTTGCAGGTGCATCCCTTTTTGCTTTCTATAATCTACCGTTACTTGCGGCTCACTCGCTTCGCGCAGCTATAAAAGTTAAGAGGGCAGTTTATTACTTAAATGGCCTTTGTAAGCACACCTAAGGAAAACTACCTCTACTGGCTTCTAAAGGATGCTTTTCGAGCTTTTTTTGTTGTACTTTTCCGGTGTGGTGCCTATAGCCCAAACATTACGGCAATCTGTGCTGTGGTGTAGTTGTTGGAGCCTTTGCCAAAGTTCTCTGCCATGCCTTTCAGCACATCAGCAGCGCCATCATGGGCGTTTCCTCCCGTTGCCTTGTAGTTGGTCACATGCTGCTAGAACTCCGGCCAGCGGGTCTCCCATCCTTCCGGCATCAGGATAAGATTGGTTACTTCTGCAGACCTGGTGAATATGCGGACCTGTTTGTTTTCGGACTGATGAAACCATTTGATATGAGTCTTCACATTATGCAGCAAACGGCACTGGTCGACTAAGTTCCGGGCAAGTCCACGGCGCCCGTTGTTCAATTCTACATGTTAATTGTCTTTTTTGAACATGAGTTTCTGTACAGCAGCAACTATTTCCATTTTACTGCCGGAGGCAAGCTCTTTTCCGTTGAATGGGTTTGCCCAGTTGTTTTTGTGAAACAGGTAGTAAGGCTTAACCAACTGGAAAAAAGTGCCGGAGAAATCACCATAAAGCTCAATTATAAGACTATGCTCCTGGTGAACCCACAAGTACTCTTTTCTCTTCTCGAAGCCAAGCTCCTGGAAATGATCCCTTAGTGCTTCTTTCACATCTTCTTCCAGTTGCCTCTTGGCCTCTTCATCAAGCTTACCGTGATAAAATTCAAGTTTTTCTGCTGTTGTCTTCATTGCCTCAAATTAGCCATTACGTTCAGAAATCACAAACGAATAAAAGATACAGAGTGAATACTTAATATAGGTTAGTTGTAGTCGATGCAGAAGGAATTGGTGAAGTTTATGGCACCTTATACCTGCTCCTAAAACAATGAAATACCCATCAAGGCACTATAATTTTTTATAAAAATTTGAAGAATTTGACTGTGCAGCGCGTGTGCAGTAAAATGCTATCTAGAAGACATCGTGTGCAGTAATTACTGCACACGGCATAAAAAAACCCTCTCTACATGCTGTAAAGAGGGTTTTAAGTTTACTTACTGTGATCCCGTTTGGATTCGAACCAAAGACCTACTACTTAGGGGGGATTTTTTTGAATAGCATCAAAAATTATTGCGGAGAACTTTCGAAAGAAATTATTTTTTTTGGGTAATAAGAAAATTTTGAAGCCTTTATGTTCGTAAAACAAAATTCTCTGATCGTTCCTTTTTTGTACCTGATAAAGCTACTTCAGCAATTAAGTGTTTGACAACCAATTTATTGTCTCACATCAGAACATTCTGCATCGGAAAGTACCAAAAGCTCCTCGGCAGTGACAGCTATCAGGTTCAGCGACTATAAAGCGATGCTGAAGCGGCTTCAGCCTCCTGGAGGAATCAGATGCTTTTGATGCGTACCGCAGGATGTCTCAGAGCGGAGGTTATTGCCAGGCAGTTTGGCAAAAAGCGTGACGTTCTGTTAGCTCGGTGAACAGCAATAGACATAGAATCAGACATAGTCGGCAGCCTTTCTATAGCCATCCTTTACGTCGGAACCATTGATATATGCAGAGTGTAACTATTAACATCACAACAACCACCGCAGGATACCCATATGTCTGCCCCAACTCGGGCATAAACTCAAAGTTCATCCCGTAAACACCCGCAATAAAAGTGAGGGGCAGAAAAAAGGCAGAGAAGATGGTGAGCACTCGCATTACCTCATTGGTTCTCTGGGAAGAAAGGGAGATATAGGTATTTATCAGGTTGTTGGTGCCGTCGTTCACTTCCTCAAACTGTGTTTCCACATGCACGTACAGGTCTTTCAAATCCTGAATTTCAGTTGGCTGAAACCCTATCATCTGCATATTACTCAGAATTACCTCCGACAGGCGGAGCACCCGCCGACATACGGTGGCTTTTCGCTTCAGGTGATAGAGGCCTTTTGTGAGGGGCGGCATCCTCTGGTTCAGAAATGTTTTTTCCTCGTAATAATCCAGTTCCTCGGCCAGCTTTTGCGCCGGTGCCTCATAGGTGCTGAAAACGGCTTTGATGAGCCTGATGAGCAGATCCTGTGGTTTCTTAACTATTCCTGTGTCGGTGTATTTCCCTTTTACCTGCTCAATCAGATTGGAGGGGCTCCTGTGTATGGTAATGATGTATTTACCGGAGTAGAAAACAGCAATTTTATTTGTCATTTCCTGGATGGTGTCTGCTTCCCGATGCGCATCAGCATCATAGACACGGGCAATCATAAATGCGCCATCCCCGATAACTTCATACTTTGGCAAATGCTCGGGCTGAAGCGAGTCTATGACCGAAGTACGGTGCAGACCGTACTCTGCCGCCAGTTCCTGCAGTTCCTCTTTGGTGGGACCTTCCACGTCTATCCACTGCCAGTTGTTTCCCTCAATCGGCACTAATGTTCTTCTCATGGTGTGTTCAATCTAAAGTTTCTAAAGCAATGGAGGCAGAATTGAAATAATAGCCGCAATGCAAGCATGCTCATTCAGCAAGTCTATGGAGCTACGGCCTGCATCATAAGGGCCGAGAGGTATCCGCCATAGGTGCCGAGCGCATAGCCCAGTATGGCGAGGAGCACCCCTACCGGGGCCAGTGCCGGATGGAAAGCCGCAGCCACTATGGGTGCTGATGCCGCCCCTCCCACATTAGCCTGGCTTCCTACTGCCAGGAAAAAGAAAGGAGCTTTTACCAATTTGCCCACTACCAACAGCAGCAGCATATGAATCGTGATCCAGATAAAACCAACCAGGAACAACCCGGGCTGGCTGACAACAGCAGTGATGTCCATCTGCATTCCAATCGTTGCCACCAGAATATAGAGAAAAACACTCCCTATTCTCGTAGCGCCAATTCCCTCTAAATTCCGAGCTTCGGTGAATGAGAGCAACATTCCGAAGGTAGTCGCCAGTACAACCAGCCAGAAAAAACCGGAGGTTAGGCTGAACTTATCCAGGTAAGGGGCGTGCAGTGCTACCCAAGGCGCAATCAGGTCTGAAAAAAAGTGAGAGACACCCGTTATTCCCAGACCCACGCCTACCACCGCCATCGTATCGGCCATGTTGGGAATTCGCATAATACTGAGCCGGTGCTTCTCTATCCGTTCCTTCAGTTCATTGACCATTGTGCTGTCAGCTCTAAAAAACTTATCCACCCTGTCGCTGTTACCTGCTCCATACAACAGCACCGCCATCCAGATATTTGCCACAATCACATCCACGGCTATAACAGCGGAAAAAAGGTTCGGGGCTGGCTTAAATACTTCGAACATAGCCAACTGATTTGCCCCGCCTCCAATCCAGCTCCCCGCTATGGTGGAGAGCCCGCGCCACACGGCATAAGGGCCCTCCCCCCCTACCAGCTCAGGGGCAAAAGAAGATACCAGCAGCACAGCCAGCGGGCCGCCGATCATGATGCCGATTGTGCCTGTTATAAACATGAGGCCCGCCATCTGGCGCAGCTTCCATATCTCCTTCAGGTCCAGGCTGATGGTAAACAGCACCAGGCTGGCGGGAAGGAGGTAACGCGAAGCCATCTGATACAGGCCAGACTGTTCTCCTGATATAATCCCAAACGAGTTGAGCAAACTGGGAATCAGGTAGCACAGCAGCACCGAAGGCACCACAGCATAAAATTTCCTAAAGAAGGGATGGCTGCTTGATGAGGTACTAAAAATAAGGGCCAGAATAATGACCAGGATGCCCAGCACAACAGCATCGTTGGTAATTAGAGGCAGTTCCTGTACGGATGTTCCTTGCATATAAATTTCATTAAGACTTACCACAGCCTGCTGCCCGCTGAAGTGAAGGTTCTTTCAGCAGCTTTTAAACTGGCTATTTTTGTTAAAATTAGGGCAACAGATAGCCGGTAAATATAGGGGCTTGTACATAAACAAACAGCCTGACAGAAAATAAAATAATTAGCCCTCGCCAGCCTTTTTGCTACAACCGCACCTGCACCGGAGTGCACTACCTTAACTATTACCATATCAGCAACTTAAATAAGGTTTAATAAAGCTTTTTTTCTTCTGTTGTGTATATGATATCACCAGATTCTGGTATACATTAAAGGCTGTTTTGTGCACGCTGCAAAGTCACCTGGTGAAAAAGAACCTGTATGGATAATAAAAGCCAACTTAACCGCACCCTTGGCTTGCGCCAGGTCATTGTAGTGGTCATCGGAAACATCATCGGTTCCGGTGTATATAAAAAAGTGGCTCCTATGGCAGCGGAGCTGCACTCACCTGGATGGGTCCTTATCTGCTGGGTGCTGGGAGGCATTATAACGCTCTTTGGAGCACTAAGCAATGCAGAGGTAGCAGGTCTTTTGGCAGACACCGGCGGTGAGTACGCTTATTACAAGAAGATATACAACCGCTTCTTCGCCTTCTTCTTCGGGTGGTCTCTTTTTACTGTTATCCAAACCGCCGCCATCTCTTCCCTGGCTTATGTGTTTGCGCAGTCTCTCCACAGCATACTGCCCTTGCCGCAGCTTTTAAGCTCCCTGGCTGACTTCTCCATCGGGGGTGTTTTTTCACCCTTCGCTGACCTAAGCGTCAAGCTTACGGCCATACTCCTGATTGTGGTACTGACCTGGGTGAACATGAGCGGTATTAAGTCCGGGGCTGGGCTTAGCACCGCCATCCTGCTGCTGGTTTTTACGGGCATTGGCGTTATTGTTTTCTTCGGACTAGGCAACGCAAAGGCAGAGATAGGCAGAAACTTTGAACTGGCCACCACCTCCGCTACTCCCGTTACGTTCAGCGCTGTTTTCGCTGCCATGTTGTCGGCATTCTGGGCTTACCAGGGCTGGGCCGCCATCGGCTATGTTGGTGGGGAGATCGAAAATGCCCACCGCAACATACCCCGCGGCATCACCATCGGTGTGTTAACTGTTGTCGCCGTTTACCTGCTGGTCAACATGACATATCTTTCCCTTCTGCCTGTAGCAGCTCTTGAACAGGTCCATCAGGCGGGAAACCAGATTGCGGCTGTGGAGGCTATCCGGAGCTTCTGGGGATACGGAGGCGCCGTGTTTATCTCCGTCCTTATACTGGTTACCACCCTAGGCTGCACCAATGCCACCATCCTGGCCAGCTGCCGCACCTATTTTGCCATGGCACGCGAAGGCTTGTTCTTCCCGAAAGCTGCAGCGCTCAACCAGGCGCAGGCACCTGCTAACTCCCTGCTGTACCAGTGTATCTGGGCCTGCCTGCTGGTGCTCTCCGGCACGTTTGACCAACTGACAGACATGATAATCTTCGCGGTGTTCATTTTCTACGGTGCCACCACCCTGGGTGTCTTTATCCTAAGGTGGAAGATGCCGGACGCGCACCGCCCCTACAAGGTATGGGGATATCCCATTGTGCCTGCCGTTATGGTGCTTTTCTGCGTCGCCCTGTTCTTCAACACCATTTTTGTTCGTCCGCGCGAGGCAGCGATGGGCATGGTGCTGATGCTCACCGGAATTCCCATGTATTGGTGGTTCATCAGAAAGCAAAACCAAAAGCCTGAAGTGGCACCTGAAGAAAAGATTCTTTCTTAACTCATAATTAACAACATGTACCAGTTTTCATGAGAGAACTCTACATTTGTCAGCTACTTTTTTGCCGGCTGTGCCACGGAACCACCTCTTCCTTCCAATCCTGTTTTGCAGCCTAACAGCTAGACAGTTCAGAATGACATACCCATAACACCTCTGAGAATCCCCCTCCTAAAGGTATAAGGCAGAGGCTGGTCCTACATTAGAACCAGCTGTTTGGGCAACCTCCTGGCAACCCGCACCAGCAGGCAATAATCCAGCAGGGGAAGAACAAGATTAACAACAAACCAGCGGCAGACACCCTCTAGGAGATGCGCTTTAGTTCTGACACCGCTACAGGCTTTATCACCAGCGGCACTTTCTCCACTTTCACCGAGCTGGTGTCAAGTCCGAACCATTTTGCCTCCGATGGAGTGAACTGCTTTATGAAGAAATACCACTCCATTATTCGTTGCTCAGCAAAGGGAAGGTCGTTTTCGTACGAGAGGAACTTCTCCAGCACCACAAAACGAAAATCCCCGATGAAGTTGAACTTGCTCAGAGAGGCATAGCGGCTGGTGATGTCTACCTCCCCTTTCCGCACCATCTCCTCCACCACCTTGCGAAAGAAGAGGTTAATGCGCTGCTCCACCCGAAACCCAAGCCTGAAGTCAACACGGATCACATCATCCGGGGCAATGATCCGAACCTTATACTCCATGGTGAAGGGCTCATCGGTAGTGTCTACATGCACAAACCAGTAAATATCTGCTCGCTTGGGCCTCTTCTGAAAGATAGAATAGATCACTTTTGACTCTATCTCCTTCGGACTGGCTGCCCCTGTCATGAACACCAGGTGCGTGGCATACTTAGGAATCGTCTCGTCCAAGCTGAGTTCCCGGAGCGCTGGCAGGTAACCTTTCAGGCGCACATCATCCGCCAGCCTGCGCTTGATGTGAAAAGCCCTGATCCAGATATACATCACCGTGAGCAGCGCCCCCCCGATTAGCAGCGACACCCAGCCGCCGTGGGGGAACTTGATCAGGTTGGCTACCAGGAACGAACCCTCGATGAGCAGGTAGAGACCCAGGAACACGAAAGCGGCCACCCTGGACCTCGTTTTCACCAGGAGGTAGTAACTCAACAGGATGGTGGTGGAAAGCATGGCCAGCGTAATGGCCAGCCCATACGCCGCCTCCATATTGGCTGACTCACGGAAATACAGCACCACGCTTACACATCCCAGCCACAGCAGCCAGTTAATACTGGGCACGTAGAGCTGTCCTTTGTAAAGGGTTGGGTAGTTAATACGCACCTTCGGCCACAGGTTCAGGCGCGTCGCCTCGCTGATGAGCGTAAAAGAGCCGCTGATGAGCGCCTGGCTGGCGATAATGGCGGCGACAGTGGCCAGGCCGATACCGGAGAGCAGGAACCATTCCGGCATTATACCATAAAAGGGATTTGTCTCGAGGTACTTCCCTTCCTGCGTCATCAGCCATGCCCCCTGCCCCAGGTAGTTTAGCACGAGGGAAGTTTTCACAAATACCCAGCTTACGCGGATGTTGGACTTCCCGCAGTGGCCCAAGTCAGAATACAGTGCCTCAGCACCCGTAGTGCAAAGAAACACGGCTCCCAATAGCCAGAAACCTCCCGGGTACTCCACCAGGAGATTATAAGCATAATATGGACTCAGGGCGTATAGTATCTCCGGGTGGTGTACCAGCATGACCGCTCCTAAAGAGCCAAGCATAGCAAACCACAGGAACATGACGGGGCCAAAGGCCTTGCCTACTATTTCAGTACCAACGCTCTGCAGCAGGAAGATTCCAGTCAGGATAGCAATGACAATCGGCACGGTTGCCAGGTCGGGATAAAGAAGCCGCAGCCCCTCCACAGCCGACGAGACCGAGATAGGCGGGGTTATAATCCCGTCAGCCAGCAAGGCCGCACCACCAGCCATAGCGGGAATGATGAGCCAGGTAGCCCTGCGCCGGATGAGGGTATAAAGCGAGAAGATGCCCCCCTCTCCCCTGTTGTCTGCCTGCAGGGTAAGCACCACATACTTAAAGGTGGTCTGCAGGGTCAGGGTCCAGAAAACACAGGAGATGCCTCCGAACACAAGTATCCTACTGATGGGAGACTCGCCAATAATGGCCTTCATCACATAGAGTGGCGAAGTACCAATGTCGCCGTAGATGATGCCAAGGGCTATTAGCAAGCCAGCAGATGTGACTGCCCTGGATTTTGGATTAGGTATACTATTCAATGTTAAGGCAAATTAAGTGTTACGGATGCAGAGAAATGAAACCAGATGCTTTATAGCCATTTTCCCACCAGGTAATACGTTTCATGCGAAAGGCTAGACGAAAGCGGCGGAGCCACCTTTGTAAGCCGTGTTGTTCCGCTGTGGGTGCGGTTTCTGCAGCTTTGTACTCACTATGGCTCTCCACTTTTCTGCGAGCAGGAGCTCCTCGCTTAAAGACATACTCTCCTCCCTGTTATAGAATACTACAGCTTGCTCACGCAGCCCTAGCCCCTGAAACGTGAAGCGCAGTTCAATGAGATCAATTACCCTGTTGCCCCCTACTTCCCTGTTCATGTTGTTGAGCCTGCACGCTGACACTTCTGATAAGTGAACGAGGAGCATGCCTTCTCCTTCGGCCTGCTTCTTTAAGTAAAACAGTATGTTCTGTTCTGTATCGATGCCGATGGCGAAGTTGTGGCTCCACAGATCATACTGCGTTATCTTGAGCTGCTGCTGTTGCGCTACATATAAAAAATGCTGCAGGTGTTTCCGCTTTTGCTGTTTTTGATTTCTTTGGATAAGTATAACCGGCACAACGAAGAGTGCCAGGGAAATGATACCTATGATAGCTGATGTAATATCCATGTTGTTTTTATTTGAGATTTTAGAAACCACAGTTTAATTTATAAAAGGGGGAGTACGGTATAAGAGGGCATCCAGCCCATACCCGAAATCCCCCCTTACCCTTACCAAAATACAATGTAAAGTGCCGACAGCATGCCGCAGATGAGGATGGAGCCGGTCACAAAGCCTGCCGATGGTTTAAACATGGCCGTTTCTATGTCCAGTCCATCCGGGTTGTTCCTGCTCTTCGGGTCAAGCAGCGTCAGGATCACCATCAGCCCCACCAGCACCAGGAAGACAATGCTCATCCTGTCCAGGAACGGGATACCGGGAAACTGGAACTTCAGGAAAGTTGAAAGCGGGATGGTCAGCACGGCCGCTACCGTGGCAGCCAGCGCGGTGGTCGGCTTCCAGAAGAAACCCAGCAGGAAAATGGCCAGTACCCCAGGTGAGATAAAGCCAGTGTACTCCTGAATGTACTGGAAGCCCTGGTCCAGGTTCCGCAGAGAGGGCGCGACCACCACACCTATCAGGGATGCCGCTACCACCGTAACTTTACCGACAACAACCAGCCTTTCCTCAGAGGCTTTCGGGCTGAAGAACTTCTGGTAGATATCAAGGGTGAAGATGGTGGCGATGCTATTAGCCTTGCCTGCCAGGGAGGCGACAATGGCGGCTGTCAGTGCCGCAAAAGACAGTCCCCTCAGGCCGTTTGGCAGCAGGTTCAGCAGGACAGGGTACGCGTGGTCTGGCTTTACATGGCCCAACCCATTGGCCATCTCCTGCTGGAACAGTCCTTTCTGGTAAAGCACATATGCAGCAATTCCCGGTAGCACCACGATGATGGGCATCAGCATTTTCAGGAAAGCAGCAAAGAGTAGGCCGCTGCGGGCAGTCTTCAGGTCCGCACCCAGGGCACGCTGCACAATATACTGGTTCGCTCCCCAATAGCTCAGGTTTGTGATCCACAGCCCGCCCATCAATACCGAGAGCCCGGGCAGGTCCATGTACGCATCGCGGGTGCCTCCCATCCCATCCGGTATTGTAAGCTGCCCTTCATTTAAGATCATATGGAAATGCGAAGAAGCTTCCCGCTTCATAACGACCAAGCCATCTATGAAGCCTGAGCCTCCGTACTGCTCGGCCACCAGGTCCAGGGCTAGGTATGTAGTGGCCAGCCCTCCGCAGATGAGCACAAACACCTGGAAAACATCTGTATACCCAATCACCTTCATACCACCCAGCGTAATGATGATAGAGAAAACGGCAAGGCCATACACGCAATAGGTGAAGTCAATGCCGGAAATCGTCTCGATTGCCAGGGCACCAAGGTAGAGGATGGAAGTCAGGTTCACGAACACGTACACCAGCAGCCAGAAGACAGCCATGATCGTGCTGACCGTGGTGTTGTAACGCTGCGACAGGAACTGTGGCATGGTGTAAATGTTATTCTTCAGGTAAATGGGAATGAAGAAAACCGCTACCAGCACCAGTGTGAGGGCTGCCATCCACTCATAAGCGGAGACGGCCAGCCCCATGGCAAAGCCCGAGCCGGACATGCCAATAAACTGTTCGGCCGAAATATTGGAGGCAATAAGCGAGGCACCAATCGCCCACCAAGTTAAGGAACCCTCTGCCAGAAAATAATCTTTAGAATCGGCTTCCTTGGTCTTGTGCTTTCTGTATATGTAAATACCGTACCCGGACACGATGATAAAGTAGACCAGGAATACGAGGTAGTCTATAAGCTGCATGATTAGTTTATGTTATATTTTTATCTGTGATATAGAAGGTTTATTTCCAACCGTTGGGAAAGACAGTGCAGGGAACGGGCATAATAATAGCCATTTCTCACTTTGCCGGTTAGGAAAGGGATTTTTTAATATGCTATGAAAGGATTTAGGCGACCACCTTCCTGCTTGGTTTATCTTCTGAAGGTGTGGCCCGAAGCTTACTGTGCCGGCGCCCGTACAGAAAGTAAATAGCGATACCAATGGCCATCCAGATAATCAGGCGCAGCCAGGTATCTGCGCCCAAATTCACCATCATGTACCCACAGATGAGGATGCCCAGAATAGGGATGAGCGGTACAAAAGGCGTTTTGAAAGGGCGCTGCAAATCCGGGCTTGTGCGGCGCAGCACAATGATACCGGCACAAACAATTACAAACGCCAGCAGCGTACCGATGCTCACAAGCTCGCCCAGCAGGCCAATCGGGAAAATGCCTGCCACTATGGCTGCGACTACTCCTGTCAGGATAGTTGTGACGTAAGGGGTGTTGTACTTCGGGTGCACCTTTCCCAAGAAGGCAGGCAACAGGCCGTCACGGCTCATGGCATAGAAAATACGCGGCTGCCCCATCAGCATCACCAGCACGACGGAGGCCAGCCCGGCCACTGCGCCCACCCCTGTCAGGAAGTAGAGCCACTTCAGACCCGGACCGGCTGCCTGCAGCGCTACCAGCACCGGGTCTGGCACATTCAATGTTTCAAAAGACACAAGGCCCGTCAGCACCAGCGACATCAGCACATAAAGCAGCGTGCAAACACCTAAAGAAGCCAGCATGCCGATGGGCATGTCACGCTGCGGATTCTTTGCTTCCTGGGCAGCCGTGCTCACCGCGTCAAAACCGATGTAAGAGAAGAACACAATAGCGGCACCGGCTACCACACCCTGCCATCCATAGCGGGTGCTTCCGTCAGACAATATTTCTTTTGCCGGAATAAAAGGCTCCCAGTTTGCGGAGTCCACATACTGAAACCCGAAGCCGATTACCAGCAGGACAATAGCCACCTTAACGATAACGATGATGTTATTGAACTTGGCAGACTCCTGAATTCCTACGACCAAAAGGGCCGTCATAACCAGGATAAGCACGATGGCAGGCAGGTTAATAATAGCACCGGTTGCCTCAAAGGAAGAACCATTGTAAGCGAGCGGGGCGGAGGCGATGGCAGCAGGTATGGTGATGCCCAGCGATTTGAGCAGGCTCACAAAGTTTCCGCTCCATCCCACTGCCACGGTAGCAGCCCCGAACAAATATTCCAGAATAAGGTCCCAGCCGATTATCCAAGCGATAAACTCACCCAGCGTCGCATAGCCGTAGGTGTAAGCGCTGCCGGCAATCGGTATCATGGAGGCAAACTCCGCGTAGCACAGGCCGGCAAACAGGCAACCCAGGCCTGCAATTAAAAAGGATATTACAATCGCAGGCCCCGCTGCATTGGCGGCAGCCGTGCCCGTTAAAACAAAAATGCCTGCGCCTATAATAGCTCCAACACCCAGCATGGTCAGGTTTGAGGCGGTTAGGGTGCGCTTTAAGCCATGCTCCCCGCTTTCAGATTCTTTTATCAGGTTTTCGACAGACTTTGTCGCAAATATATTCTTAGCCATTGTTATGCTTTTAGAAATGATACAATGAGGTAATACCTGCCCTGGGGCAGGCAAAACAACGACCCTACAGGCTGCATAACAGCGGGTAGGGAAACTACCTGCAGAAGGTACAGGTGCATCAAACAAAAGAAAGGCTACGGGGCGTTGGGCAGTATCCGGAACTGCGCAGCGAGAGAGGCAAAGCCAAGTCTGGCCTTTGCGGGCTTCCGGCTTAGGCGCGGGAAGGAATGATAGAACAGACTATACGCCAACAGGAGAAGCGGCAAGGCATGATCCGCCGCCGCAGCACCCGGTGGCACCGACTGCTCCAGCCAAGCTAAAGGATGACCTGCCACTTCCCCTGAAAGCTGCTCGATTGAGTTACCGGAAGGAACGCCAGGAGTAGTTGCCAGGAGCTGGTCCGCCCTGAGAGAGCCGCATGCACATAACATTGCAACCCACAGCAGCAGGCTACAGAAAACAGCTATATTGTTGCGGCTCTTCATCGTGTTGGTACTTACGCCGCTACGGATGTTGATTTACTCAGCATTCTGTTGCGGTAGCCATAAGGAAAATAGATGATAAGCCCATGTGCCATCGGAAGCATGTTCTTTCGGATTAAGAACTTTGCATAGATTTGTACTATTGTCAGTGCCATATGTATGTCTCTATCTGTTTAAGTTAAAACAGCTTCGCCGTTAATCCGCTGTCTTTGCTCCAGACTCCCCTGGGTCCAGGTAGTTGAGCAAGGGACAACACTACAACCAAGTGTGTTCCGTGAACGCGCAGCACAGTGTACCAGAGCAGCGTCACAGGCCATAGAGAGTTAGCAGGTGCGACCGGTTTCCCTACGATGTCTCCGTAGATGATGCCTTTGGATTTGTGCAGGCCTGCTGCCGTGACAGCCGGGACCCTGTATTGTAAGCTCATGTTCTGGATAGCTAATGGATTGTTAGTATGGGTTGGCCTATGGGATGGGGCTATATCCTGTCATTGCTGCTCTCCGGAACGCAGGCGCTGCCTGAGCACCGTGATGACAGGCGGGAGCAGCGAGGCTACTATAATGCCCAGCAACAGGAGCGAAAAATTTTCCCTAACTGCCGGCAGGTTGCCCAGCGTGTACCCAGCCAGGATAAAAAACAGCACCCAGAGCACCGCGCCCACCACATTGAATAAAAGGAACCTTCTGTAGTTCATTTTTCCTACGCCGGCCACAAAAGGAGCGAAGGTGCGCACAATTGGGACAAACCGGGCATAGATGATGGTCCGGCCGCCGTATTTCTCATAAAAACGCTGAGTATGTTCGATGTGCTTTCGCCGCAGGAACCAGAAATCCCGCAGATAGACCCGGTTGCCGATTTTACTGCCCGTGTAATAGTTAAAGGAATCTCCCAAAATGGCCGCCGCGCAGAGCAGCACCAACAGCAGCAGGACATTAAGCCCGGAAGTGGGAATGGCTGCCAGGGCCCCCAAGGCAAACAACAGAGAGTCACCTGGCAGGAATGGTGTCACCACCAGCCCAGTCTCACAGAAAACAATGAGGAAGAGAATCAGGTAGATCCAGGTGCTGTACTCCCGCAGGAGGTCCACCAGGTATAAATCAACATGTACTATAAAATCGAACAGCTGCTGTAGTAGCTCCATGCTTGAAACTATTAAATGGGTACAGAAAAGAGGAAACAGGCGCATGCGACTTGTCCCTGTCAGAAAGGGGAAGATGCTGCGCCGATAAGCATGAAAGTGGGAAAGGAACTAAGGGCCCTTTGTGAGTATGGTGTGCAGGTGGTCCTCTTTCGAGAAAGCGTAAAAAGCCGGTACGGCGGGAGAGATGAAATATTTCGGGTAAACCTGTTGAAGCAGCGTTCGGAACAGTTGGCCTAGCAGAGCCTTGTCCAGTTGCAAAATAGCCTCGGCGTCGCCTGAGGAAACCTCGCCCGCTGAGAGAGCCAGGGACACATCTTCTTTATCCATACCAACACTTTGTGTGGCAGCCTTGGCAGGAGTCGCATGGGTGATAACAGGCAGTGCAACTGTCAGGACACTGCACAGCAGGACAGCCAGCAGGACAGACAGCTTCTTTAGAAAAGATGCACCCCTTTTTATCATACAGCAAAGGAAGAAGGTAACTCAGACTAATGCAACAGTCCGGGGTTAATTATTTTAGTGTGGAAGAAAAAGAACCTTCTTATTTTATGACTGCTGCTAAAGCATGCAGACTTATGCTCAGGAAAAGCGCATGGTACGTTGCATAGCTCTTATCAGGCCGCGTCACATACTACTTCAGTTCTACTGGTATGAAGGCTCTCTACTATTTTCACAGCCAAAGCAAAGCCCATCACGAATCGTAGAAATTTATTCAGAGACAGGAAACCAACACACCCATACAACACTTAACTTACAGCCTCATTCCCTATCAACCCTCTTTTGCATGGTCCTTAATTATCTTTGGGCAGGTTTCTTCCTGATTGCCTTCTGCATTGCCTTATTCCAGCTTGTCTTTTTCCAGGATGTGGACATCTTCCAGGAGCTGGTCACCAGCACCTTCGACAACGCCAAGCTCGGCTTCGAGATATCGCTGGGCCTGACGGGGGTGATGACCCTGTGGCTGGGGCTCATGAAGGTGGGCGAGCGAGGCGGCATCATCGCCATCTTCGCCCGCATCGTCGGCCCCTTCTTCAACCGCCTCTTCCCCGACATCCCCAGGAACCACCCCGTGTTCGGCTCCATCCTGATGAACTTCTCTGCCAACATGCTTGGCCTGGACAACGCCGCCACGCCACTGGGCCTGAAAGCCATGAAAGAAATGCAGGAGCTCAACCCCAGTGAGGACACCGCCTCCAACCCCCAGATAATGTTCCTGGTGCTCAACACCTCCGGGCTGACCATCATCCCCATCAGCATCATGGTGTTCCGGGCGCAGCTGGGAGCGGCCGACCCTTCTGACATCTTCATTCCTATTCTGCTGGCTACCTTTTTTTCTACCATAACCGGCCTGATAGCCGTGGCGCTTTACCAGCGCATCAACCTGCTCAACCCTGTTATTCTGGCTTACCTGGGCACGCTGGGGCTGCTCATTGGCGGGCTTATCTACTACTTCAGCACCATCCCGCAGGAGCAGATTAGCGTCATCTCGATGGTGGCCAGTAACGTGATACTATTCACCATTATCGTCTCATTCATCACGCTGGCCCTGGTGCGGAGGGTGAACGTGTACGAGGCCTTTATTGAAGGTGCAAAAGAGGGTTTCTCCGTGGCCATCACCATCATCCCTTACTTAGTGGCCATCCTCGTGGCCATCGGGGTGTTCAGGGCCTCCGGCGCACTGGATATGCTGGTGGACGGGCTGGGCTTCCTCTTTGCCGCCGCGGGACTCAACACTGACTTTGTTCCGGCGCTGCCGGTGGCCTTCATGAAGCCTTTGAGCGGCAGCGGCGCGAGGGGCCTGATGGTGGAAGCCATGACCACTTACGGAGCCGACTCCTTTATCGGCCGCCTGGCCTCCGTCATCCAGGGCTCCACGGAGACTACTTTCTATGTGCTGGCTGTCTACTTTGGCTCTGTCGGTGTCCGTAAGACAAGGTACGCCCTTACCTGCGGTCTTATAGCAGACCTGGCGGGTATCATCGCCGCTATTTTCATCACCTATCTTTTCTTCCAGTAATGTTACGACGATGCTGCTGCGTTGCCTCACCACAACTGGAAGACTCACTTCTTCCCTTTTGTTAAAGCATTCACCTCCTAAGCCCTCCCCTAGGCATATGTCCTGGTGCGCTTTCTCCGAGCGCACCGCCTGCATGCTTTTATTCTGCTGCCTCTCCACCCGGCAACCTGCTGGCTGAGCCGTTCCTGCTCAGCATCGTATCGTTCAAGGATGTCCGGAAGGAACTCACGGAAAAGAGGAAGTAAGGAGGAGCGGTGACGCCAGCTAATGCGCTTCGGCTGGACGAAGGGGGCAGTACTAGAAAAGGCGGCATGTACTGTAGCAGGGGACTTCTCATTTTTATTTCTGTACCTGTACTTTAAATCAATGGGGGCAGGATGGAACAGGATAGTTACATACAAACGCTTCTATAGATTGTGTGGCTATTTTTATTTGTCTATGCAAGCAGTATTAGGCGTTATCTTCCATTTCATCGACGGCTTCGCTTTGGCAGCTTTCAGCCTCTCAGGAGCCCGCTGAGCAGAAGCAGGCAATACAACAACCGGTTTCCCTGGTGGCAAGTCCATTGCTGACAGGATTCCGGATAGTGAAACCACATCTTTCATTAAATTACAGCATAACATTTACCAAAATGATTGAGACAAAGTCTAAATTACAAAGCAAGGTAGACCAGGGTAAGATGGGGTCTTACCGATGGGTCGTTTGTGCCCTTCTTTTTTTTGCTACAACTATTAACTACCTGGACAGGCAGATCATTGGGCTACTGAAGCCTGCTTTGGAGGTGCAGTTTAACTGGACAGAAAGCGACTACAGCAGTATCGTCATGGCGTTCGCCGCCTCTTACGCCGTGGGGCTGCTTCTTTTCGGAAGGCTAATAGACACAATAGGGACTAAGCTAGGGTACTCTATTTCTATTGTGTTGTGGAGCCTTGCCGCCATGTTTCATGCCGCCGCCAGGAGCACTTTGGGCTTTGGCATAGCAAGGGCTGCGCTGGGATTAGGCGAGGCAGGCAACTTCCCGGCTGCCATAAAAACGGTTGCCGAGTGGTTCCCGAAGAAAGAGCGGGCGTTCGCCACCGGCATTTTCAACTCCGGCGCCAACATCGGTGCCGTTGTCGCTCCGATTCTGGTACCGTGGATGCTGGGCGTATACGGCTGGGAAATGGCCTTCATCGCGACTGGTGCTGTGGGTTTTGTGTGGCTGGCTTTCTGGTGGATATTATATGAGATACCTTCCCGGCAAAAGCGCCTGCAGAGAGCCGAGTACGACTACATTCATAGTGACAGTGACGCTTCCACGCCGGATGAAGTATCAGACACAACGCCGGTGAAATGGTCAAAGCTGCTGACTGTGCGGCAAACCTGGGCTTTTATCGCCGGTAAGTTCCTGACGGACCCCATCTGGTGGTTCTTCTTGTTCTGGTTGCCTTCTTACTTCAGCAGTGTCTTTAAACTGGACCTTTCGAAGCCAAGCCTGCACCTGGCGGTCGTGTATACTGCTACCACGGTCGGCAGTATTGGTGGCGGTTACCTCTCCTCCTATTTCATCAATAAAGGATGGCCTGTTTTCAAAGCACGTAAAACAGCGATGCTGATTATCGCGCTCTGTGTTGTCCCTATCATGGGAGCCCAGTTCACGACTGACCTATGGACGGTGGTGGGCCTGATCAGCCTGGCTGCCGCTGCGCATCAAGCCTGGAGCGCCAATATTTTCACAACAGCATCCGACATGTTTCCTAAAAGGGCTGTGAGCTCGGTGGTGGGAATCGGTGGCATGGCTGGCTCTCTGGGCGGTGTGCTGTTCCCCCTTTTTATAGGCCTCGTGCTGGACCACTACAAGGCCCTTGACAGGCTGGCTGGTGGCTACAATGTCATCTTTATTGTCTGCGGAAGTGCTTACCTGCTGGCTTGGCTTATCATGCACTTTATCACCCCACGCATGAAGCCTGTAAAGCTGTGAGAATGAAAAAGATAAAGTGGCGCAGGGTGTTAGAGATAAAGCTAATGAGGCTACACTCCTCTGTTCCTGTGACTTTGTGCATTCCCGTTATTTATAAGGGATTGCCTCCATATAGGTATGCCCCGTTTTTGTTACCGGCAGTACGTGGTGTCAGCGTATAAAAGCTGATGCCTGCTGTGTGGAAGGCTCCGGGGAGAAAACAGTTATTTTAGGGTCTTTACAACCGTTGGCTGCCTACTTGCAGGAGCAGGTAGTCCTCTTTGCAAAACGTACTGGTGCCATATGCCTGTATCACAGCACTAAAGTCAAACCCCATGAAATCTCTGCACTTGAAGGCAAGGGAGCCTACTCAGGTATCTTGAGGCTTAGCGAATGCTGTAATCTTTCAATAGCAAGGCCCAATATGTCATTTCAGTTCGTTACAAAAATGAAGAGAAAAAAGAGGTAAATTTAGTTAAGCATCCAGACTTATATGAGATGGGGGTTCTGATGAACTGCTGCAGGTGATTTCAGTTTCTCTTCCTTTCGTTATGCTACCTGCGTTTAGCAAAGTTATATTTACTATATTCACCCTATGAACAAGTGAACGAACGGCTCCAATGGCGTTAACAGAGCATTATTCAGATGAGTATGGGGTGGTTTCATATGACAGAGAAGGGAGACTAGTACAGGTCTGTTGGTTGCAGCATTGCAGCAGGCAGCCTCTGAGGAACGTGCTCGCCAAAGCACTACAGTGTGCCACTGCGCATCAACTAACGGCTTGGTTGTGTGATACACGTCAGCTGTATTACATTGACATAGCGGACCTGAACTGGATGTTGCAAAACCTGTTTCCGTACTTTGACATGCAAAAGCAACACCGAGTGGCATTGCTTGTAAACAAGAGCAACTTTGACCTGGTGGCTAATGTCCCATCAGAAAATGAGAATGCTTTTAACAGTGGGTTTGGCAGCTTCATAGATATGATCTACTTCTTAGATAAGGACGCTGCTGCGCAGTGGCTACTGGTTTGAGAGCTGCTGTAGAGTAGTACTGCTGGCGGAGGCAAACTGAAGGTTGTTTTTCCTGAGCTGAGATACGCTCTTACTTGGCAGTACATTTGCCCACTTTAGCCAATGAATTTGATTCACCTCACTTCTTTCCCCCTTTTTGTAAAAAATTTCCGTTATACCTGATAAAAGGGGGCTGACACAGGAAAGTCAAAATGATGGACCCCTCAGAGTTAGGTGCTGATGCTAAGCAAAATCGCTGAAGAGCCGCAGCTACACAGCTCACCGGATATCTCTTCCACTCATCCAATCGCATAGGAGAGACCGCTGCATCCTTTTGAAGGCGAAGATATATACACGTCTTTCCTTCAAAGTCAAATTGAACGCCTTGCTTAAATCTATTTATCAATAGCCTACAGTCTAATGTAGCAAGTTAAAGCCATGACTGTATCAGGTTTACAAGGGGAGACTATGTTCAGGCCTCTTTATGCATCCAGTCTCCTGCGCTTTCCACGTCAGGGAAGTTCTTCATCCACTGCTTTTGAACAAGAACTTTGCCTGTAGGTGCACCCGCTCTGCTACAGGTTAAAGGAAAATATCCTGTGGTACGACCACCGCAATACTGCGGAGCAGTGGGCCGCGCGTCCCACCTTCAGAACCTGGCCACCTATGTCAGGCCTACAGCCAAGAGAGATTTACCTTTTCTTCTTCACCTGTATGCTGTTACTTAGCTTTTGCCCCAGCTGTTGTGCCAACAGTCAGGAGAGCCCCTCTTCCCGGTATGACAAAGCGGTGTATCTGGTACAGCCCGCAGGTGCTTTCTAAAGTGTGGCCAGCAGCACCTGCTGAGGTTGCAGCAGGCGTCATAAAGTTATATATTAAACAACCAAAATATTTACTATCTTGCATACTTAAACATCCGCAAGAGCGTGTGCGACTTGTGTTCAAGACAAAACTAAATGGGGCAGCAAGCCCAATGCCTATGCCAGCCATTCCACACACAGCCATGACAAAGCAGGAACTTGAGGCGCGCATGCCGGATGTGGCGGCCGAGCTCACAGAGCGTGTGCAGCACAGGCTCGTCTCCATCAAGCCCCACGTTTCCATATACAACAACTCCACGGGGTATTGGGTGGAGTTTGAGATTCAGAGCGAAAGTGCCAGTGGGGTGCTGCTCACCTCCTATGACTTTATCTCGCATGTCAACTTTGAGAAGCGCACCATCCGCGGCCTGATGAAGGTCCCCAGCATTAAGTGCCTCAGGTAGTCAAAGCTAGACGACAGGGGTCGTAGACTGGTAAGCATATAGAGCAGGTATTCTCCCACTTGAGTCAGGTTTTAATATATAGCATACTTTCTTCCGGGAGCGTACCCTCATCTGCACCACTGACAAAGTAGCCGCCAACAAATATGCCGGCCCCGGCGCTTACTGCGCTTGCCCCTGACATATATTCCAACATGCTACTGCCTGTCGTAGAAAAGCCTTTTATAACTGTGCCCCGACCCGCTATTCTTTAACTTTGGACTTCACTTTATTCTCGTGTATGTGCTACTTCCTTGCACAGTATCCGCAGCTACATTCATGTGAAAGACACTTTCTACAGGAAGCTTTCCTAATATTCTTGCAACTTACTTTTACCCTCTAAGCTTCTACATTTGTTAGGAATATGTCTTTGATTGGCGTATGCCATCGCTCATACGTTGGAATCAAGCTCCGCCACTGGTAAAGCACTTTTTTAAGACCCAAGAATCCCTGGTCGATTTTTCCTGCCTTTAGGTTGCTGACGTGTATGTTCCGCACAAATTCACCTCTGTGCTAGTTGGTTTTGATGAAAACAAGATGGTTTAGATTTGCACCGTCCAATACGGTGCAAATGTCCTAATATATTTTTCACACCGCCTGAGAGTTCACTGCCAATAGCTATCAATTGATAACCTTTTCTGGCAGTACAATTTTCATTTTGGGAACTCTCTTCATATCCTCACCAAGGTAGAAACTCAGATGAGGCGGCTGATTGTAAGCAACATTCTGCCAGGCGATACTGAGCCTGTACTGCGGATCGTGCATGAGCGTATGAAGACGATGATTTGTAGGAATGACGGTCGTATAAACGCGGAGCTCGTTGGGGCCTGCACTCAGGATGAACTCTTCCCGCCAGTCGCCGAACAGGTCGGCTGTCAGATTCGGACTCCCTCTTCCGTTGCCTCTTTCTTCGCTTGCCGTGAAAATAGTGCCGCCTTTGTATTTACTGACCTTGCCGCCGCCTATTAATTCACGGGTCAAATCGCCATCCCACCAGATTAACCAGGAGGCTGAGGGGGTAGGTCCTATTCTAGTCCCTTTCATAGAATGCAGGCCCTCAGAGCCTGACCACCACATCTCTGCGCCAGGATTGTCGGGGTCTATATTTTCTGCCACTCCTGCTCCAACATCCGTGTCAATGGCGCCTTTAAAGTATACTTCTCCTGTACGGGCACTATAGACAGCCACTCCGGGGCCTGCATCTTTCACATATCCCGAGTCGCCTTTCGAATGGTCTTCTATTTCATGAGGGCCAAACACTTCCAGGCCGGGGCGGTCCAGGTCCAGGTCACTCACATGGAGGGCATCCCCATGGCGGAAGCCGGTAGAGAACATACCTTTTCCGTTGTCGTCCACCACCATAGCGCCATAAACAATTTCATCTTTCCCATCGTCATCCACGTCAGCAACGGTCAGATTATGGTTTCCCTGGCCGGAGAAAGGGTTATTGCCATCTTTGGTGTCAAACACCCAGCGGGAGGTTAATTTTCCAACTCTGTAATCCCAGGCGGCGAGCACTGTCCGGCCGTAATAGCCGCGGGCCATCACCACGCTCGGCAACTGACCGTCGAGGTAGGCGGCGCAGGCCAGGAACCGGTCTACCCGGTTTCCGGTGTTGTCATTCCCCCCGTTTCCGCCGGGACCGCCCCAGCCATCGGTAGGATAGCGGGAGGGGATATAGTCCGTAGTGGCAAGCGCAGCTCCGGTCTGGCCATCGAATACCGTAAAGAACTCTGGCCCGTCCAGTACTTTACCCAAGGTATTGGGCTGTTTGCTGCGGTAATCTTTCGTGGAGTCTCCAATCACCTGTCCCTTGCCATCTATAGTACCATCGGCAGCTTTCATGGCAACTTCGGCCTTACCGTCGCCATCCATGTCAATCACTATAAATTGGGTATAGTGTTCGCCTTCGCGGATGTTGCGGCCCAGGTCAATGGTCCACAGCAGTGTTCCGTCGAGCTTGTAGGCTTGTATGATGGGTTTGTCGGTATACCCATTAAAGGAGTTGTCAAGTCCTTTGCCCACCTGGTGGAGCACAAGCTCGTACCGGCCATCACCATCCAGGTCTCCGGCTGAAGCGTCGTGCGGCCTGTACCCCGCAGGCGTCTTTAGCGGAATGGACAGGTATTGGGCTACCGGTGCGTTGGCGGGGATGATAAAAGGCTTACTACCGGTCGTTTCTTTGCCTTTCATGAGGGCTTTCACGGTGTAGGCGGTGTTTTGCGTCAGGTCCGCTTTAGTGTCAGTAAAGTTCGTGCCGCCGGTGATGGGATGCGGGTTAAGCTTTACAGGTTTCCCTGAGCCTGTTGTGCGGTAGAGGTTGAAAGGAAGGTTTTCTGGTTCGGTTGCTAACACACGCCAGCTAATGAAAACAGCATCAGGCTTGTGCCGGACCGCTACCACCCCACGGTCCAGGTTCTCCATGACACGCTGACCGTAAACCGAGGTGGTGAAGCAAAAAAAGAACAGGGATAGAATCAGATTTTTCATACGCTATGCTTAGAAATGAAGGTGTTGACGCAGCTCCGAGGCCAGCCACAACGGGTGGAATAAGGTCCGGGGCAGCTAATCGCATCAAAAGGCTTCTGCAGCTCAAGCCAAAATCACTTCGCTGGTCTTAGCGTTCCGCTACGCCCTACGTAATTTAAGAAATAATATTGGCGAAACGCCAACACCAGGCAAGCAAACCTAAAAAGCCGGCTAAGAAGAGCGCCGAGTTCGTTCAGCCGGCGAAGCTAAAGACTTAATTATACTCAGATAACTTTCTCCTTATTAACGGTTACGTTCTTCAGTTTAGATTTCTCTATAATGGAAGTATCTATGTCAGGGAATTTTGCTGCTGTTACATCTATATTTTCAAATGTAAAGCCTGACATCTTATAGCCGAAGCCTTGAGCAGACAGCAAAATATTTCAGTGTCTGCCCCTACATTTGTGTGAGCACTAGAGAGAAATTGCTGATTTCGTCGCTGCCTTTTAGCCTGTCGCCTACTTTCAGATACAGGTGCATGCTTTTTTACAAAAGAGCGAGCCACTCAGGAAGGTTCCTTTGGGAATGATAACCACGCCGCCGTCCCCATGGTCTTTGTCTATAACTTCCTGTATGTCTTATGTCAGAATCACCGTACTGTCTTTTGTAAAAATCGAAGTCTGTGATACAGTAATGTTTTTATTATTCGAATCCCTATTTCTGTTTTGACGGAACCAATAAATAATAGTGTTCCATCCAAGAATACTTCCTTTGCCACGGATATAAGATGCAGCGCAATTGAAAGCATGAGCAGCAGTGTGAGCCTGAAATTTTGTGCAATGTTCAGATTTCAGTCCATTAGGACTGCATATATCAAAGACCTATCTGATGTCCTGAAAAATTGAGCAAATCTAAAAAATCAGATAAGAACTGCCAGCTTCCCTCTTTAGCACCTTTTAGAAGCAGAGAAGAACTACCGTCAAAGCATCAACCTTATACTGCTCCTCTTTATCTACTATCAGAATAGTTAATGTTAACTGCTAAACCACAGTGGGAAATGTTCTAGATTCACAGATTTCCTTTACTAATGGTCAATTTCTGAAAAGCTAAACCTACTTCGCTGCTTGTTTTCTAAACGAGGAAACTTTTTTGTATGACAACTACAGAAGGTTTTCCTTTATCCAGTCCAGGATTTGGTGACGGGTTGTAAGGGATATCCAGTGCTCGTTCACAGGGGTAATCAGGGCTTCTTTTTTACTTTTCAAGGTGTTGTACACGATGTAGCTGGTAGTAGGGGGGCAAACATCATCGTTGTATCCCCAGGTCATAAAGACAGGTACTTTAACAAGCTTCGCAAAATTCACAACATCGTAGTACTCCAGTGTCTTCAGCTTTTCCGGGGTATCCATGCCGTCGAACCTGGTGAAAAGGTGCGGATAGCCGCCGGCCCTGTTGGCTTTGTACCCGGCCATGTCGCTCAATGCGGGATGGTTGGCTGCGCAAGCGGTAACCCTGGAGTCAAGCCCTGCGGTTACCAGGGCCAGGGCACCCCCTTGGCTCCCTCCCTGCGCAATCACGTTTTTCCCGTCCCACTCCGGCAGCGATGTGAGATAGTCTATGGCGCGTACGCAGGCCAGGTAAACTTTCTTCATGTAGTAGGAGTCTCTGCTTTCCAGACCAGTCACCAGATAGCTGTTATTGCCGCTTCCAAAGGCCTGGCTGATTTCTTTATAAGTTGCCTCATCCAAGTCCGGCCGTATGCCGTGTATCTCCATGTCGAAGCGGATGAAGCCGCTTTCAGCGTAGAAGATGTCCTTTAAGGGGTTCATGGATTTGATGCCTGCGCCCGGAGGGGCAAACACCACCGGGTACTTCCCCTTCTTTTTAGGAACTGTCAGGTAGCCGTACACAAAGTTCCCTTTCCGGAACGCCTGCAGCTTTACAAGGTAGCAGTCCACTTTATCGCTTGAATAGGCCGGGACAAAGACTCTGGTTACTTCCATGGGGCAGTTGGCGGCCTCTTCTTTCGCTTTCTCCCAGAAGCTGGTAAAGTCACCTGGGAACTGAGTGTAGGGCGTGAGCTTTTCCGGCTCAAACCCTACCTTTATATGGTGCCTGTACTCCTCCCCGTTGAGTTTTACCTGTAGCCGGCAATCCTTAAAGCCGGGTTTGGACATGGTGCCCAGCGAAATAACTGCTTTCCCATTCTTTAGCATGGCTGTCCCTGTTTTCTCACTCGGCATCAGTTCAGGGCCGATGCTGTAGCTTACCTCAACATTGTCCTGCAGCACGCCATACTCATATAGCGACACGGTTACTTTTGCCTCCTCTTTCAGCTTATACAGCCAATTGGTGTTACTGGGGGTGGTTACCCACAGCACATTGCTTTGATAGGGGTAATTCTGCGCATCAGCGGTATAGACAGCCAGAAAGCAGTATATAAGTAACAGGATTTTCTTCATGATCGATGAAGTGTAAAAAGTATATGCTGATTTCAATTTATATTAAAAGAGCCGCCGTATGTGACTTTTTCTTTGAGTGAAAGGGAAAGGTGCTTCATAGCGCTTAAATGTGCCGGTATTCATTAATCCTGTTCTCCTTCCATGTCAAGTGCGGTATTCTGAACAAATTTCACTTTCTATACAATGATAATGCTCAGCGCACGGCCATGGGGTTCCAGTTGCTAAGTATGTTATGCGGGGTATATGCCTTTACCTCCTTCGCATTCAGCTGTTTCGACCAGTTTATTCTGGCCACCGGATTTGCTCCGGGACCTTTAGAAGCATACTCTGCATAAAATGCGGTTTTTTCTTTGTCCGGGAACATTTCATCCCCTTTCCAAGGATCCCAGCCCTGCGGTAAGATATGTTGTCCCATGTGGGTTCTGATAAAAACTGTTTTAGCATACGGTCTCCAGGGCCTTCCTAGGTATACCTTCTCCACAGAAGGAGCAGCAATCAGGGTGCAGTCAATAAAAACATAGCCAAATTCATGACCGGGTCTGGTAGAAGCAGCAGTGATGTAAGCATCTGCCAGGCTTTTGATCGTACAGTTCTGAAATACAGCAGTGGCCTCTCCAAAAATAAAGTCTACCGTTCCTTCAATATAGCAGTCCTGGTAAAACTGGCGGCTGTTTTCAGTGGCTGTATAGAGGGTGTCCTGATTTCCCAGCAACCTACAGTTCCTTACCACTACGCGATCTCCTTCTACATGGAGGGCTACTGCCTGCCCTACTTTTCCGGCTGTATTTTCAATCGTTAAGTTCTCCAGTACGATGTCATTCCCCTGTACTAATACCGTATGCGACGTGTAGGTACTGTATTTCTCCAGGCCAACCTCATCTGCCCCTCCGGGTATCTTTTTCCCTGAAAAATCATTCCCGGTAATAATAGTGCTCTCCGGGCTTTCACCTGTTATGGTGAGATTGGTTTTCCATGAAGGAATCACCAGTTTTTCATGATAGGTACCGCTTTTTATAAGAATAGTCACTCGTTTGTGCCCCAGATCCCGAACAGAGTTCACTGCTTCCTGAATGGTGGTATAATTACCGCTGCCATCCTGGGCAACGGTAAGCATGGACGGATAAGATTGTTGTGCAAAGGTATTTTGAACAAAAAGATAAATCAAAAGAATTATGAATATAGAATGCTTCATCATAGATCGATTCTTTAAAAGAAGTTTTACTTGTATAGCTTTAAATTATTTTGATTTAGCAATACTGTATAAAAAACGTTACTGTATGCAATGTAATGAGGCAATATTGCCAATTGCTAAATATAGAGTTTATAGAGCAGATAGCATATAGCCAAGCGGTGGTTTTACCATGACCTGGAGAAGGAGAGGGTGTTTCTCAGCAGCTTGGAGCATCTCTGGCGGAGGGTGTTTTTGAGTCGCTCTTAATTAAATATATAAAGCCATTGAATCCTTTTTTGCAAAGCTTCTAAAGATGTTCTTTACATGGTTCAATCCTAGGCTTATTGAAGCTTGCGAAGCATCATCCCGGACCTGTACCAATTGTTCCCTCGCCCGGAGTCGATGCCCAACCCGTCAGCTACCGATACTATTTTATTTACAGTCTTATTAACTTTTACACAGGAAAAGCGCGCTTTCACATTAGAAAGAGAAGCGTTTAAATGTAATATATTTATTTAAGTCTTGCATTTTATAACCAAAATTAAAAAAATGAGTTTAATTAAAATCTAATTTAAAGTTTAAAAGATACCATTCCCATGAATTTGTTAAAAATGCTTTGAACTGAATACTTGTATGGAGTAGGTTTTGCCTTGCGTGATTCAGCTTTTTGTTCACTCCTTGCCTACCAACTGCATAGGTAGTTTCAACTAAGGTTTATCTCTTGTAGCGCATACTATACGGCAGGATACTAAAGCTTTTATGGGCTCCGGTGCTTTAGATACATCTGGCATACACAATATTTATATGATAGTACAAACACTGTTGTCCCTCTTGTCCTCATTTTGAGCGGCATTAAGTCTAAAGTCCGATCAGCCTGTTGGCTACTCAAACTTCTGCTCCACTTTCCCGCTTCCGGTGTTTTTTCTTTTTAATTAATCTTCCTCTCATGATACACCATTACAAACTTACAGGGCTTGCTGCATCCCAATTTCAATGTTTAACCACTGTAAGCTGGAATAGCTTCTGTGGCCGTAGCGCATCGACCCGCACAAACAGCAGACGTCTGAAAGCAAGCCGGTTCATCCGACTTCTGAAGGCCGTCCTCCCCCTGCTTCTCTTCTTTGTTTGCACCGGCAGGCAATTGGTTCAAGCCCAGACACCGCCCAGCGGCTTCTCTTCCGTTAGGGTGTCTTCACAATGGAATGAGGCGGTGGGGCTGGCGTTTAACAGTACGGGCAGCCAGATGTTTGTGTGGGAAAGGCGCGGAAGAGTGTGGGTGGTGGAGAGTGGCCAGAAAAAGCTCTTCATCGACATCAGCGAAGAGGTCGGAGGCTGGCGGGACTTCGGCCTGCTCGGCTTTGCCCTGCATCCGCAGTTCGAGACCAACGGCCACTTCTACCTGCTCTACACCGTGGACAGGCACCACCTGATGCACCATGGCACCGCTGGCTACAGCGCCACGACGAACGAGTACTTCAGCGCCACCATTGGAAGGCTCACCCGCTACACGGCCTCCAGGACGGCTTCGGGCTACAGCATCAACACCGCCAGCCGCAAAATCCTGCTCGGGGCCACCAGGTCTACCGGCATTCCGGTGCTGCACGAGAGCCATGGCGTGGGCTCGCTGGTTTTCGGCACCGACGGCACCCTGCTCGTCT
>NZ_JBHUOX010000026.1:0-79953 GCF_042686245.1 Pontibacter toksunensis
CAATGCTCGACTACTACAGGAAAGTAGCTCCACAACTTAACGAACCGCTGTATGCGAGACCCGCTTGTACAGTGGTGTGAGAGGCGCACCCCGTCAGTTAACGCTGGCGGGGCCGTCTACTCGATTGTGGGCTGCATTTTTTTCTTCTCAGTATATTGGTTGCTCAAAATAGCTATTAGAAAGACTACTTGATTTAGAAAAAATAACCAGTCGGTCAAACTGGTTACCAGTGAGTACTCTTCCCATCGACTCGTGGATATTAGTTGGTGTTCTTTAAAGAACAGCCAGTTAAAAACGCTCATGAAGAGTATTGGCAAGATTGACAATAAAGCATGAAGCCAAAAATACCACTCTCTTATAGATTGCCTCGGCACATATCCATATACCAGGGCGACCAAAATGAAAAATACAGGATAGGAAAAAGTCCCCCATAGTGGAATGTTAGATTCAATTGCTGTATGCCATCCTGGAATCACACCAGTGGCATAGTATTCATAGGTCAACAGTAATTGGAGTATAGAAACTGCTGCAATTCCTATAAAAATTTTCTGCCTGATATTCATTTACAAGTAAGATGCTTTTAATTGATGTGACCCACAACTAGCAGCTAAACGGAGTTATTCGGCTTATCTGCACTATAACTGGAGTTGTTAGAGCTTCTTCAAAGACTTCTTTCGGATTAAACTTCTCTCGCATCATGTAATCTATATCTTAGTTTATTAATATAAGAAAATTTACAAGATTCAGTGTCTCCTGGCACTATATTCCCGCACATAACCTTCTAGCTTATCGTGATGAAAAAGGTTTATAACAACCTCAGAAAAGGTTCTATAGCCAGCTTAGCAGTAGAAAAGGTGAAGAAACTGGCTGATTCTGCCTGTTGCCCCTTATCTTTGCTTTATGCGCCTGACCTCGAAACCTGTGCTTTGTAACTACTACGTTACCTACCGCTGTAACGCAAAGTGCTCGTTCTGCGACATCTGGGAAAAGCCATCTCCTTATATAACACTGGAGGATGTGGCCCAAAACCTGAAGGACCTGAAGCGGCTGGGGGTACAGGTAATAGATTTTACAGGGGGAGAACCGCTGCTGCACCGCCAGATAGACAAAATGCTGGGCATGGCGCACGACATGGGCTTCATCACCACCCTCACCACCAACGGCATGCTGTATCCAAAATTGGCCGAACGGTTGAAAGGCAAGGTAGACATGCTGCACTTCTCCCTCGATTCATCGGAGAAAGAGGCGCATGACAAAGGCCGCGGTGTAGCCTGTTACGACTTTGTGATGGAGTCTATTGCCATCGCCAAGCAACTGGGCGAGCGCCCTGATATCCTGTTTACCGTGTTCAGGAGCAATCTGCATGAGCTGGAGGAGGTATATCAGAAGATTGTGCTCCCAAACAAGCTGCTACTTATTATAAACCCGGCTTTTGAGTACAATGCCGTAGATACCGGGGAGCAACTGACAGCGGAGGAACTCACTTACCTGGCTACCTTCGGAAAGCGCAGAAGTGTGTACCTGAACGATGGTTTTGTGCAGCTCCGCCGGGACGGGGGCAACCATATAGCAGATCCGATCTGCAAGGCTGCCAGCACCACACTGGTTATTTCACCGGAAAACGAATTGGTGCTGCCCTGTTACCACCTCGGCTCAAAATCATACCCTATCAACGGAAAGTTGTATGAGTTGTACAGGTCTCAGGAGGTGGAGGAGCTGAAGCGGCAGGAGGGAAGGTTGCCGGAGTGCGAAGGCTGCACCATTAACTGCTACATGCAGCCCAGCTTTGCCGTAGAAATAAACAAATACTTCTGGAAAGCGCTGCCCAGCACTCTCAAGTACAACTACATGAAAGGCACCTGGAAAAGGCTTTTTGCTTAATTGTTAAATGGTTGTATTGTTAAATTGTTGTTCGGCATAATGGAATGAATGCAACAGTCGCTTCGAAGGGAGGCTGACAGTATAAATAATAAGTGTTGGGAGTTTTTAATTAACCATTTAACAACTAAGCCATCTAACCATCCAGATAAGCCATCTGTGCTATATTAGTCATTCAAAATTGAAAAAGATGCCAGTTATACTTCCGGTTAAGGGTGTAAAGCCGCAAATGGGCGAAGGGTGCTTTATAGCCGAAAATGCCACTATAGTAGGCGATGTGATTTTAGGAAGCGAGTGCTCTGTCTGGTTTAACGCCGTGATTCGGGGAGATGTGAACAGCATCCGCATCGGGAACAAATCGAACATACAGGATGGGGCTGTTATTCATTGCACCTATCAGAAGGCCGCCACCACTATCGGCAGTAACGTATCTATCGGCCACAATGCCATTGTGCACGGCTGCACCGTGGAAGACAACGTGCTGATTGGAATGGGAGCTATTGTAATGGATAAGGCAGTAGTGCAGCAGAACTGTATTGTGGCCGCTGGTGCCATTGTGTTGGAAAACACCGTGTGCGAGTCCGGGTGGATTTATGCGGGCATTCCGGCGAAGAAAGTGAAGCAGCTGAGCCCGGAGCAGGTGGAAGGCCTAGATAAGGTAGCCAACAACTACGTGATGTACAGCGGCTGGTTTACAGGCAGAGACCTGGCTTAGGCTAAGTGGTGCTTTACCTGTTTCTCTAAGCGTTGCAGCTCATCTTTAGGTAACTCTTGCTGCATTTGCTCAAAGAATACGCGTTCTTCCTGCCTTATGTGCTGCTCTAAAAGCTGCCCCACCTCATGGAGTTTATCAGGCAGTGCTGTGTCTGTAGCCTCTGGAAGCGCCTGTATCAGTTGTTCCAGTTGCCGGTGTTCTGCCTGTAGCTGCCTGGCCTGCTGCGCCAGGATGTCAGAGGCGGTAATGGCCAGCGCAAAAACAGTGGTTTCTTCCAGTTGAAAATGGGGCTGCAGGTGCTCTTTGTAGAACTGTAGCACATACTCCCGTTTGGCAGTGGCGGTGGTGGGCATGCCTTTATAGGGCGGGGCACCGTGTTGCAGCAGCCTGGCAGTGAGCAGGCCGCCGTGGTGCTGCCGCGAGATTGGAACAAGGCTTTGGTGGCGCTTCATTTATTTATCATCGCCTTCTTTGCCCTGCAGCATATCCTGCCTCACCTTGAATAGCACCCATTCCACACGCCTTTCTGATTTCTCCAGCACACGCACCTCGTACTCGTTAAAGTTGGTTACCTCATTCAGGTTTTCAGGTATCTGGCCGTAGATTACATTCATCAGACCACCTACGGTTTCGTAGTCTTCGCCTTCGGGCAGCGGGTATGGCAGGAAATCATTGGCATCAGAAATGGTGGCAGAGCCGCTCACCTTAAAGTCAAAATCATCGACTTTCTGCACGATAGGCACCTCCTCATCATACTCGTCCTGTATCTCACCCACCAGCTCTTCAATAATGTCTTCGATGGTCACAATGCCCGACACGCCACCAAACTCATCTGTGGCAATGGCCATGTGCATGTGGCGGCGTTGGAACTGCTTCAGCAGCAGGTTTATTTTCTTTGTTTCCGGTACAAAGTAGGCCGGGCGCATGAGCTTCTCTATCACGATGGGTTCCCCGCGGCGCACAATGCTCAGAATGTCCTTTACATACAGTATGCCTACAATGTTATCGATGTTGCCGTTGTACACAGGCAGGCGCGAAAATCCTTCATTGAAGATGAGTTCCATTAGTTCCTGCTCTGTAATTTTCACATCAACGGCTGTCACTCTTGTGCGCGGCACCAGAATCTGCTTCACCATGCGCTCGTTAAACTCAAACACATTCTCAATCAGCTCGTGATGCGCATCCAGGATGGCACCACTCTCCACGCTCTGCTCAAACAGCAGCCTGAGTTCTTCTGCTGAATGCACCTCAGCACCATGCACAGGCTGTATACCCAGTGCACGCAGCACTAAGTTGGCTAAGCCATTGAGTAACCAGATAAACGGGCTGAACACAATGTAGAAGAAACGGAGCGGAAAAGCCACGGCCAGCGCGGTGGATTCAGAACGCTGTATGGCCAGCGATTTAGGGGCAAGTTCACCAAACACAATGTGCAGCACCGTAATAATGGCGAAAGACACAGGTAAAGCAATCTGGTGCGCCAGTTCTTCGCTGCCCCTGAAGCCGAAGAATTCCATTACGTTGATCACGATTTGGGATACTACGCTTTCTCCAATCCAACCCAGGCCCAGGGAGGCGAGGGTAATTCCTAACTGTGTGGCCGAAAGGTAGGCATCCAGGTGCGCCAGCATGTTCTGCGTAAGTTTGGCCATGGTGTTGCCTGCCTGCGCCCGCAACTCAATCTGTGAGGAACGAACCTTTACGATGGCAAACTCAGCTGCAACAAAAAAACCATTTAAAAGAACCAGGAATATGGTAAGCAGTATATCAAAAGCCATAGAGAGTTTTTGCTGTTATGTACCAGCAAAGCTGTAAAATTAATTAAAATACGTGCTTTTGCTAGAAGGGTATGAGCTGCTGCTGCTGAGACCTGTTCATTATAGCCCCTACAGGCAGTACAAGGGCTTTAAATATACATCTTCTGAAATGCCACCAAAACAAAAAGGTGCCGCAAAGCACCTTTTTGTTTTTTCAGACATGTAAAAATATCAGGAGCGCATGTGCGCCGGGGTAGCCTTTGCGGTGCTGAACAACTCGCTGGCGTTTTCCTGGGACAGGCGGTGCAGGAATATCTTCCTTGCCTCTGACTCAGGTATTATTTTGTATGCGTTTGTGGCAAGTTCATCCAGAAAAGGATTGCAGAAAGAGTAGATATACTCATCAGAAAAAGTCCGGTAGACAATATGGAAGTTGTGCTTCTCATCGCGCACCAACTTAATGGCCTTGAAAACATTCTCGAACGTCTTGCCACACTCGGTTCGAAGAGTGAAATCAACATAGCTTTGTAAAGTTTCTTCCATGTTCTGAAGTATTGTATTATGGTTTGTCTGATGTAAATATTACAAGATGTTTTGATAATAAATTCACATGGTTTCAGTAAAACCCTAATTTATCCGTAGATGTATCCTGTCTAATGGTAGAGCTGCTTTTAAATCATGTGAAAATTTTGGCTTGGTATCTATTACGGAAATTATTTAACTATGTTTATTTTATAATATATTAATTTATAAATATATAGAAGGGATTGCACGATGTTTTTCAGGCTTAGTTGCTGTAGGCAGACAATAATCAAGTTTAAGAACAGTAGGAGGTGCTTAGGGTAGAGCTGAACCAGGAAAAGTTGGACTACCTGTAGAGTGAGAATTTATTCAGGAAGATGGAGTGAAAAGTGAAAGAAGCCATTTGCACCCACTGCAGCGGTTTTATGTGCCCGAACAGGTAACGTTAGGCGCTTATTCGTTGTTGTTTATCCGACAGCCGAAGTATCGGGTGCAGGATCAGTGCAAAAATGCCTATTTTTGTCTGAGTTATGATGCTGGTATGTCCAAGCTAAAGCTGTACCGGAATTATTTGCGAACCAACCCTGATGAAGAATAGAAAAAAAATAGTGAAGCAACTGGCTGCCACCTGGCTGCTTCTGTTGATTGCTGTGATAGCGCAGGCGCAGGTGCTAAAACCTGCTACCTGGAGCTATGACGTCTCTAAAAAGCAGGTGGCTGTGGGGGAGGAGGTAGACCTGATTTTCAATGTCCGCATCGATAAAGACTGGTACCTCTACTCCTCTGACTTTGACCCAGACCTGGGGCCGATGGTAACCGAGTTCGATTTTCAGAAGCACCCGTCCTATGAGCTGGAGGGAAAGATAAAGCCCATCAACCCAAAAAAGAAATACGACGACATCTGGGAGGGAGAGTATACTTACTTTACCGGCACGGCGCAGTTCCGCCAGAAAATACGCGTGCTGCAGCCCGACCTACTGGTGAAGGGCGGCTATGAGTATCAGGTTTGCACGGACGTAGACGGCCGCTGTATTCCCTTCGACGATACCTTCACTTTTACAGACAAACAGATAGCCATTACGGCTGCTGCCACTCCTGCTGCTCAGCCCGCGAATAAGGTGCCTGTAAAAGTAGAGCAGAATAATCAGGAACAAAAGCCCGCTCAGCCTACACAAGAGCCAGCCGGTTCCCAGGCAGCAGCCATTGAAGATACTGCTACCACACCAGTTAGTACTGAGTCACTTACAGTAATGCCGGACCTTGGCGCAACACCATATGAGGCTGGTGTAAAAGAAGTGCCTGCTGCTATCTCTGAGCCGGCGCCTGATACCGAAGCAGACGGCTTATGGGCATTTATGCTGATTGCCTTTGGCTCCGGGCTCGTTGCGCTGCTGACGCCTTGTGTATTCCCAATGGTGCCTATGACGGTAAGCTTCTTTACCGGTAGCAGTGGCAGCAGAGGGCAGGCTATTCTCAAAGCGTTGGTCTACGGTTTGTCTATTATCGCCATCTACACTATTATCGGTACGGTGGTGGCCAAACTCTTTGGGGCCGATGGCGCTAACTTTCTCAGTACACACTGGCTGCCTAACCTGCTATTCTTCTTTGTTTTCCTCCTGTTTGCCATGTCCTTCTTTGGCATGTTCGAGATAACGTTGCCCAACTCATGGCTTAATAAAGTAGATGCCCAGGCCGATAGAGGTGGCTGGATTGGCGTTTTCTTTATGGCGTTTACGCTAGCCCTTGTTTCCTTTTCCTGCACAGGTCCTATTGTAGGCAGTATATTGGTAGCCTCGGCAGGAGGCGAAACCATACGCCCTGTAGTAGGTATGTTTGGCTTTTCGCTGGCTTTTGCGCTGCCTTTTACGTTGTTCGCTGTTTTCCCGTCGTGGCTCAGCAGCCTGCCTAAGTCGGGCGGGTGGCTGAACTCTGTGAAGGTGGTGCTGGGGTTTATAGAGCTGGCACTGGCACTCAAGTTCCTGAGTGTAGCAGACCAGGTATACCACTGGGGCATTTTGGATCGGGAAGTATACCTGGCTCTCTGGATAATCATTTTTACGCTGATGGGCTTTTACCTGCTGGGCAAGCTCAGGTTCTCGCATGATTCTGAGCTGGAGTACATCAGCGTGCCGCGCCTTTTCCTGGCAATCGCCACCTTTGCCTTCGTTATATACCTCATACCAGGCATGTTTGGTGCGCCACTTAAAGCGCTGGCCGGTTACCTGCCACCGCAGACCACCCAGGACTTCGACCTGAACGTTATCACGCAACGAGGAGGAAATGCTGCTTCAGAGGCTAACCAGCTGTGTGAGCCGCCAAAGTATGCTGATTTCCTGCACCTCCCACACGGCCTGAAAGGTTACTTTGACCTGGAGCAGGCAAAACGATGTGCTGCGGAGCAGAACAAGCCTATTTTTATAGACTTTACAGGACACGGCTGCGTGAATTGCCGCGAGATGGAGCAGAATGTATGGTCTGACCCAGCAGTGCTGCAGCGCCTGCGCGAGAACTATATTATAGCCGCGCTTTATGTAGATGAAAAAACCGAACTGCCTGAAGCAGATTGGTATACCAGCAGCTACGACAGTAAAGTGAAAAAGACAATCGGGAAGCAATACGCCGACTATCAGATTTCAAAGTTCAATGTGAATGCACAGCCTTATTATGTATTGATGGATGCGCAGGAGAATGTGCTGGTAAAGCCTATTGCCTACGACCTGAAGGTAGAGAACTTTGTGAACTTCCTGGATGCTGGTGTTGCATCTTATAAGGCGAGGCATACTGTAGCAAAGCAGTAGATAATTAGATTTAGTGCATCATCTTTAATACCGGATACTTGTGCCGCTTCGCTACAGGTTCAGCGTCATGATGATGCTTTCGCTGTAGTCTACCTGGTCTTCGGGAGCTACATCTGGTTGCTTACCTTCCACTTTAAAGCCAGCTTTCTGGTATAGCCGCACTGCGCTTTTGTTAGCTCTTTGCACTTGCAGGCAAAGCACCTGCAACTGGTGGTTCTGGCGGGCCCATGCTAAAGCCTCACGTAACATAAGGGAGCCTAAGCCCTTGTTCTGATACGCCTGCAGAATTCCCATAGTAATCAATCCTGATTGTTCTTCATACTCATCTCCACTGCCGGTTAAGTCGAGGTTGCCGATAACTGCACCATTGTGCAGGGCCAGCAGCAGCAGGCTGTTCGGGTTCTGTCGCAGCTCCTTTATCCACGCTGCTTCATCAGCCACTGTGTTCTCCAGTTCATCAGGGGCCACAATCAGGTACCTGCTCGTGAGCACATACTCCCGGACGGTTTCCAGCAAAGCCTCTGAATCGGCCACTGTTCCCTCCCGAATCAGGACTTTCTCACCTGTTTTCAACTCATACTCCTGCGCTGCTACCTTCACTTGTTCAGATAAGAAATGTTAAAACTCAATTTTGACTTAATTTATTGTGTTGAAAAATACCCACCCCTAATCCCCCGGAGGAGAGACTAAGGGTGGGTTTCTGTAATCTTGTATTTATTAATTTTTAAGCTCCCTGTACACTCAGCTGTTTAAGAAGGCAGATTCTTCATGCGGATATGCAGTTCATCTAACTGCTGCTCCGAAATTGGAGACGGGGCATCTATCATCACGTCGCGGCCCGAGTTGTTTTTCGGGAAAGCAATGAAATCGCGGATAGAGTCTGCACCACCAAAGAGCGAGCAAAGTCTGTCGAAGCCAAAGGCGATACCACCATGCGGCGGCGCCCCATACTCAAACGCGTTCATCAGGAAGCCAAACTGCGCCTCTGCCTCTTCAGTGGAGAAACCCAGCAGGCGGAACATCTGCTCCTGCAGCCTGCGGTCGTGGATACGGATAGAGCCGCCTCCTACTTCCACCCCGTTGATTACCATATCATAGGCATTGGCGCGAATGTCGCCCGGACGGTCATCAATTAATTCCAGGTCTTCCGGCTTTGGCGAAGTGAACGGGTGATGCATGGCATGGTAGCGCTGCGTCTCCTCGTCCCACTCCAGTAGGGGGAAATCCACTACCCACAGCGGCGAGAAAACGTTCTTGTCGCGCAGGCCAAGGCGCTCACCCATCTCCAGGCGAAGCTCGTTTAGGGCCTTACGTGTTTTATCAGCGTTACCGGCTAAAATCAGTAACAGGTCGCCAGGCTTGGCATCGAAGGCAGCACCCCATGCCGCCAGGTCTTCCGCTGTAAAGAACTTATCTACCGATGACTTGATGCTGCCATCTTCGTTCACGCGGGCATACACCAGGCCTGTAGCGCCAATCTGCGGACGCTTCACAAAGTCCGTCAGTTCGTCGAGTTGCTTGCGGGTGTAGGAGGCAGCGCCTTTCGCGTTGATGCCCACTACCAGTTCAGCGCTATCAAAAACAGGGAACCCTTTTTGCTTTGCCAGCTCGTTCAGTTCCACAAAGCGCATGTCGAAACGCGTGTCTGGTTTGTCAGAGCCGTAGAACTTCATGGTATCGGCGTACGTCATGCGCGGCAGCTTTTCGATATGAATGCCTTTTACTGCTGCAAACATATGCTTCATGAATCCTTCAAAAGTATTCAAAATGTCTTCCTGCGTCACAAACGACATCTCGCAGTCTATCTGCGTGAACTCCGGCTGGCGGTCAGCGCGAAGGTCCTCATCGCGGAAGCACTTCACAATCTGGAAATACTTATCGAAGCCAGACACCATCAGCAGCTGCTTAAACGTTTGCGGCGACTGTGGCAGTGCATAGAATTCACCAGGGTTCATACGGCTGGGCACTACAAAGTCGCGGGCACCTTCCGGCGTAGACTTAATCAGCACCGGCGTCTCTACCTCTATAAAGTAATGGCTGTCTAAATAGTTGCGGGCTTCGCGCATCATGCGATGGCGCAACTCGAGGTTGCGGCGCACAGGGGCACGGCGCAGGTCGAGGTAGCGGTACCGCATGCGCAGGTCGTCACCACCATCAGTCTCATCCTCAATCATGAAGGGAGGCAGCTTGGAAGGGTTCAGCACTTCCAGCTTCGTCATCTTCACTTCTATATCGCCGGTAGGTATTTTATCGTTCCTGGAGAAGCGCTCTATCACTCTTCCTGTTGCGCGCACCACATACTCCCGTCCCAAATCGCGGGCCTGCTCAATTACGGCAGGAGGAGTAACTCCTTCTTCAAAGGAGAGCTGTGTGATGCCGTAGCGATCGCGAAGGTCTACCCACACCATACCGCCTTTGTCGCGCAGGCGCTGTACCCAACCTGTCAAGGTTACCTCTTCGTTTACATTGTCAAGGCGGAGCTCGCCGCAAGTATGTGTTCTGAGCATAGTATTTAATGGATGAATGTGTTCGTGCAAAGGTACTAATTTGTAAGCATCTATAAATTCAAAGATGTGTTAGTCGAGCATCCGGCGCATAGCGGCCACATCGTTTACCTGTATGGCATCGGGCTCCATGGCGATCATTTTAGAGATGCGGGAGTTAGACTTGCCACCAAAGAGCACCACCAGCAGCCCTTTTTGCTTTGCTTCCCGCACCTGCTCCGGGCTCACATCCCGGCCATTGGCGCAGATACCCTGAAAGCCGTGGGCCAGTACCGTCTGCATTGCCTGCTCATAATTGCCGCCCGTGTCTATGATTAAAACTGCGTCCGGCTCCACTTCTCTGAAAGCGTCCAGGAAATCAGGGTTCGGAGAGATAAAGGCTAGTTTCTGCAGTGGGTAGTTGTACTGGTGCAACAGCGCCAGAAGCGTTTCGGCATAGTAAGCGTAGCGGGAGGCATCGTGGTTGCGCAGGTCAATGTGCAGGTACGGCTTTTCCGGGTAAGAGCTGAACAGTTGCAGCAGCTCTTCCAGCTTTATTATTTTCTCATCATGAAACAGGTCGTACGGAAAGCCGCCTTTGTAGGCCAGCCCGACTACTTCGGCTGCCTGCATGTTGTCAATGGTATCCGGTTCAGGCCACACGGTCATCGACACCAGTGTTACATCGTGGTACAAGACCGGAACACCGTCTTTTGTCAGCTGCACATCCACCTCCAGGCCATCTGCCCCGTCCTCCATCGCCTTCACGATAGAGGTCCTGCTGTTTGGCGGCAGCGGGTTGAAGGGGTTGAGTGGGGAGAAGAAGGCGGAGCCGGCATGCCCCAGCAGCAGCACCTCAGCATCTTTATGCCTGGAGGCATAGTATAAGTGAAGCCCTGATAAAACAAGCACACCCAGGCCAGCCAACAGCAAAACCAGTTTGGGTATAAGCTTTAGCCGCCTCTTCTTTGCCTGTTTTACAGCATGCATCATGTCTCTTCTTCAGATTAAAAAGACGAAGTTAACACCAATTATTTTTAATTCCCCTTAAATTTGTGCAGTACTACGTTAGCCACATGCCAAGCTCTACGAAAACAACTGCCGGTACAGGCCCTGCAAAGGATGCTTCGTTGCCGGGGCAGGGAACAAACCAATACCTCGTTCCGCTATCCTTTATCTTGCTAATTGCCCTGCTGATACGCATGGTAGCTGCTTTTTACTCAAAAGGATTTGCCTTTAGCGATGACCATTTTGATGTCATCACGGTTGCGCAGGGCTGGTTAGACGAGCTGCCGGTTTGGCTGAACGAGCCGATGCCGCCACGCCACAGCATGCTGTACGCGCTCGTGCATTATGGCATTTTCTATGTGCTGGAGGCGATGGGCATTTTCAGCCCGGAAACAAAAATGATAGTGGTGCGGGTGCTGCACGGGCTGTATTCCCTGCTGGTAGTGTACTTTGGCTATAAAATCACGGAGCTGCTCTCAAACAAAATGAACGCCAGGCTGGTGGGGCTGATGCTGGCACTGATTTGGTTCATGCCGTTCATGAGCGTGCGCAACCTGGTAGAGATGGTGTGCATACCGCCCTACCTCGCAGCCTTTTACCTGATGGTGAAGCAGGACAAGGCAGAACGGAGGCGGGTGATGCCGTATTTTTGGGCTGGCGCCTTGTTTGCCCTTGCCTTTACTATACGCTACCACACGGTATTGTTCGGAGCTGGTGCCGGGCTGGTGCTGCTCTACCGCCGCCAGTGGCGCGAAGCAGTGGCCGTTTTAATCGGGTTTGCCGTGGCCGCCTTCCTGGTGCAGGGAGTCATCGACATTATCTTCTTCGATTATCCTTTCCACTCTGTAGTAGCCTACTTTCTTTATAACTCGGAGAATGCAGAGAATTTCAGCACAGGGCCTGTTTACCGCTTTGCCCTGACTGTGCTGGGGTTCCTCGTGCCTCCGGTCAGTGTATTCCTGGTGCTGGGATACGCCCGCACCGCCAAAATGGCTCCGAAGCTGTTCTGGGCGGGATTACTGTTCTTTGTAGCCCATTCCCTGTTCCCGAACAAGCAGGAGCGCTTCATACTTCCCTTGTTTCCGCTGATCATGATTCTGGGCGTTATCGGGTGGCAGCAGTTTGTACAGACCTCTACGTTCTGGCGTCGCCGCAGAAAGTTGTTGGCGTGGAGCTGGGGCTTTTTCTGGGCGCTGAACATACTGGCTACGGTAGGTATGGCCTTTACCTATACGAAGAAGAGCCGCGTGGCTCCGCTGGTGTACCTCTCTGAAAAACCTGACTTGGACGGTATTGTGCTGGAGTTCGGAAACCACAGTGTTAAGAAGCCGCCTCTCTTTTACCTGGGCCACATGAGCGCCGAGTACGATAAGTATATAGAAGATAAGCACCTGGTGTGGCAGGAGTACCTGCAGGGGCAAAAGCAGTTGCCTTCCGATTTTGTGATGGCCTACACGCTCAACGAAGACAAAACCCCGCAGGAACTGCAGCAGGAGATAAGCGCTTCTGCCTATAAACCGGATTACGTGGTAGTAGTGGGTAGTGATGACCTGGAGGAACGCAAAGCACGGCTCCTAAGCCTATTCCCGAATCTGAAGCTGGAGCATACCATCACCCCCTCACTTTACGACCAGGTGCTGCACCTGCTGAATCCGCGCGTGCACAAAGACGAGCATGTGCAGATTTACCAGATACTGCCCTAGCAGCCTTACCTGGAGAAGGTATAAAGGTAATTAATCGAGAAGTTCCAGAAGAACACGACCACAATTGCGCCAAATTTAGCTATGTAGAAGTTGAGTCTGGCGCGGTCTGTTAGCAGGTACACAATAAAGTTATTGAGCAGCAGGCCTATCACGGCCACAAACAGAAACTTAGAGAACTGCCAGCCTATCTCTGGATCAGCGCTATGGAACGTCCAGATACGGTTGAGGTAATAGTTGCTGACACTGGCTACCAAAAAACCCAGGCTGTTGGCTACATACTTGTTCCATTGCAGCCGCTCTTTTGCCACATACGTGATACCAAAATCCAGCACCAGGCCAGAAAAGCCCACCACTCCAAACTTAAGAAACTTAAAAAACAGGCTTTGTATACTATCGGTCATCAACCCTGGCATTACACTGCATTTGAGCCCTTTAAACAAGGTCCACTTTGGCAGAAGCTGCAAAAGTAGCAGACTTCCGGCAAGCCACCAAGTTTCAGGTTATTAGCGGCACGTGAGTTTTTCGAATGAACATTCACGAGCATCGAGGTAGAACAGGTTTGGGTTTATAGTAGATGAAAAGCCTGTTAAAGCTGGCACAATACAGATAGTATATATACAGTGAGCTAGCGGTTAATACAAAGCATTACTGGTAACTGAACACTCTCTGTAGTAGGGCACGCTTACTTTAGGAGGTACGTTTTGCCTTTCCATACCAACAACCACAAGCTTCTTAAAAAAGAAGCCATCCCTCAGACACAAACACCAGAGCAACATGCTATGGTGTTTGTGTCTGAGGGATGGCTTAGATACTGCCATCTTTAGCAGCACCTTCTTCTGTACCAAGTTTTGCGTACTGTGTCCTGATACTTTTGTTTTGTGTCTTTACTTAAATAAGCCTCCTAACTTACCGCCGATGCCTTTGGTAATGGAGTCCTTTATGCCGCCGCCTATCAGGCTGCTCATGATGTCGGATTGGCCCATGCCCTCCGAGGTTACTTTGCTGGAGAACCTGTTCATGATAAAGGTCATCACAAACGGGGCTATCTGGTTGGCGATGGATGCTGGAATTCCAAGCTTAGTAGTCAGGTCACCGACATAGCGCTGGATGGCGCTGTTTACGGCTGAGCTTTCAGTGGCTCCTTTGTTGCCTTTCAGCACATCCATAATGCCGCCAAAGTCGCCGCTACTGGCCCGGTTCTTCATCTCATCCATCAGGTTGTCCTTTGCCAGGTCTACTGATTTATTCGCTTTCTCAGGCTCCAGGTTGTACTTGCTCTGCAGCTCGCCTGTCAGCTGCCCCTTCATGTTGTTGATAATATCTGCAAACATAGTTTTATATAGTTTAAATGGCTTTTAGTTAAAACAGCGCTTTGCCAGATGTAACACTCACTCCCTCACTGCCCGCCCAACGGGCTGACAGTGAGGGTTGCAGTACACCTTATATGCCCTACTTTATTTAACGTTAATAACCCGCAGAAGATATTTCACACACAATGGGAGGTGCCTGTGCTGTATCAGGGACTTTGGCAAAATAATTGCACCTACAGGAATTTGGGCTGTTTGGCCTATAATTTTATTAGCTTTGCCAACTGAATTTTTAAGTATGCGATATTTAGCCTTTTTAGCCATTCTTTTTGTTGCAGGCGTTGCTTTCGCCCAGCCGAAACTGAAAAAAGTGAACATTACGAAGGAGCTAAGCGTGCTGCTGCCGCAGGACTTCTCACCAATGCCTGACGATGGAATTGCCCGCCGGTACCCTGCCACTACAAAGCCACTGGCCGTTTTCACCAGCCCGAATGGCCTGGTTGACTTCAGTGTCACGCAGAAAGTTTCCCAGTTCAGGGCACAGGACCTGAAAATGATGAAAGAGTTTTACAAGGCTGCTTTGCTGGAAAGGCACTCGAAAATTGATTTCATTCGTGATGAGGTGACGCAGATTAACGGCAAAGACCACATCGTTTTTGAATATGTGTCGTCTGTGGAAGATGAGCGTAAGAGTAGCAATCTGGCACCGGTGCAGAAGTACAGCATGGTGCAGTACGCTATCTCTGACAGGCAAATGATGATCTTCACGTTCCATGCACCCTTTCAGCTAAAGAACGAATGGCAGCAACCTGCCCGTGAAATCATGAGTTCTATTAAAATCAAAAAGTAGGAATACAGTCAGTTATACTCCCAAAGCCTCTCCTTTTCAGGAGGGGCTTTGTGTTTTAAAGAAACATTATCCAACTGTCAGACATATCTTTATATTAATCTTACCGTTAGTTCTTTATCAACAAAGGACCTCTGAACCCACATATGCCTAAAATGATGAAATCATCTCTGCTTCTTTCCCTTCTGCTCCTTTTGCTGGCTGGCACACCGTCTGTTCTCTAGGCACAAAGTGCTACCTCATCCACAACAAAGGCAGAAGCTGTTGTTGCTGCAGATGAAGGAACAGCGCCTGAGTTTCCGGGAGGACGGGAAGCGATGCTACAGTTCCTGGCAAAGAACATGAAGTATCCTACCCGAGCCCAGTTAACTAAAACGGAAGGGCTTGTTATGATGCAGGTGACGATAGATGAAGCTGGCAAGCTAAAAGAGGTAAAGGCGGCATATTCAGACAGTCCCCTTCTTGAAACAGAACCAATGCGGGTACTCAAACAAATGACCACATGGGAGCCTGCCAAAAGCAAAGGCGTTCCTGTTGCCTCCACTTACCTGTTTCCTTTTATGTTTGACATGACTGGAGAGGGAGGAAGCGACAAAGAGTCACTGAAAGCTAAATGCATCAATTTTACCCAAAGCATCCCGGCCAGCGCTCCGGGCCAGCCTCTTTTTGTTTCGGAAGAAGTTACTGTAACCGGCTACGGTGTAGTAAAGTAAATTGCCGCTGGCGTTTTAACACAATTGGCTGCCACTGCCCCTGCTTTTTGATTCGAATCCCTTTTGCCCTAAATTTGCGGAGATGGGACACGTACTCTATCTGCCTTAGTCTTTTCCAGGCATAGCCCACTGGTACATATTGCCCCTCACTTACATTAGTGGCCGGTCATAAACCGGCTCCACCTAAACAGGTATTTATGGCAACAGACTTTTTATCTATATACAGCGACGAGAACTTCATGCAGCAGGCGTACGTGCAGGCACAACAGGCATTTGCCGAAGGCGAAGTTCCGATTGGTGCTGTGATTGTATCCAATAACCGCGTTATAGCCAAAGCTTATAACCAGACTGAGAAACTGAACGATGTGACGGCTCATGCCGAGATGCTGGCCTTTACCGCTGCATCTGAGTACCTGGGCAACAAATACCTACACGACTGTACCTTGTATGTAACGGTGGAACCATGCATTATGTGTGCCGGCGCCAGCTACTGGGCACAGCTGAAGCGGGTGGTGTTCGGGGCACCGGAGCCTAAGCGCGGTTACCGGCGGGTGGGGAACCTCCTGCACCCCAAAACGGAGATGGTCAGCGGGATTATGGCGCAGGAGTGTGCCGACCTCATGGCCTCTTTCTTTGCGGCTAAAAGAAATTAACTAACTTTGAAACGAAGCCGTACACTTATAACAAGTGTACAAGCACTATTTTTCAACCAAAACCTATATAAAACTATGGCTTTCGAACTTCCGAACCTACCTTACGATTACAGCGCACTGGAGCCGCACATCGATGCGCGCACCATGGAAATCCATCATACTAAGCACCACCAGGCTTATACCAACAACCTGAACAATGCCATACAAGGCACTAACATGGAAGGTAAGTCTATTGAAGAGATACTTAAAAACGTTGGTGGCAACACAGCCGTGCGCAACAACGGCGGTGGTTACTATAACCACAACCTGTTCTGGACAATTATGTCGCCGAACGGTGGTGGTCAGCCATCCGGCGAACTGGCCGATGCCATCAACAGCGCCTTCGGCTCTTTCGATTCTTTTAAAGAGGAGTTCAACAAGGCTGCTGCTACCCGCTTCGGCTCTGGCTGGGCCTGGCTATGCGTAGATAACGGTAAGCTGAGCGTATGCTCCACTGCTAACCAGGACTCTCCTATCATGAACATCGACCAGGCTTGCGACGGACAGCCAATTCTTGGTCTGGACGTGTGGGAGCACGCCTACTACCTGAACTACCAAAACCGTCGCCCTGACTACATCAGCGCCTTCTGGAACGTGGTGAATTGGGATGAGGTAACACGCCGCTACAACGAAGCAAAGTAGCATTTTAGACTTAAGATTTCAGACACAAGAGTAACTGTGTAGACAGTACAGAAGCCCTGCCGGAAACGGTGGGGCTTTTTGCTGCCAGGCTTTGCTTGTTTTGAAAGCAGGTTAATATTTGTAATATTAAGTACGCCAAGCTTAAACAAACATGGAAGTTACGCTGCTCCTGCTCTTGATAGTATTAGTCCTTTGGTTTGCCAACAGGCATTCTGACAGGCTAAGAGACAATAGCATGGAGCTACAAAACCTGAGGGAAGAAATACACCATCTGCGGGAGCAACTGGAAAAGCAACCTCCCAAAGCAGCAGGTCCTGCCGTGGCCAGGCCTGAAGTTACCAAAGAAAGTGTAGAAGAAGTAAAACAGAGGCTCCGCCCTACGCCACCTCCTGTACAGGCCCCTCCTGTTCCAGAACCTGCTGCGCCTGAACAGCCACATTATACACCTGAGCCAGGATTCGCTCCGAGACCCGAACCTGTCGCTGCCTTTCAGGCTCCTCCGGAAGAGGCTCCGGTGTATGGGAAGGCTCCTGCACCATCCTTCTTCCAGCGCAACCCGGATTGGGAGAAGTTTATAGGCGAAAACCTCATCAATAAATTAGGCATTGCCATACTCGTGCTCGGCATCGGCTTTTTTGTGAAATACGCCATAGACCAGGAATGGATAAATGAGGTAGGCAGGGTAGCCATAGGTATACTGGCAGGTGGCCTGTTGCTGGGCATCGCACACCGGCTCCGGAAATCGTACCAGGCGTTCAGCTCTGTGCTGATTGGCGGCGGACTGGCTATTTTATATTTCACTATCGCCATTGCCTTTCATGAGTATGCGCTTTTCAGCCAGACCGTGGCTTTTATCCTTATGGTCGGCATCACAGGCTTCACTATTTTCCTGTCGATGGCTTATAACCGCCTGGAACTGGCGGTGCTGGCCCTGATAGGAGGCTTTGGCAGCCCGTTTATGGTGAGTACGGGAGAGGGCAACTATACCGTGCTCTTCACTTTTGTGCTGATACTGAACCTGGGCATACTGGTGCTGGCTTATTTCAAGAAGTGGAACCTGCTCAACATCATTGCTTACATCTTTACAGTCATCCTCTACGGAGGCTGGCTCGGCACGCGTGTGGTGGGTGTGGCAGAGCCGCCCTACATCGGAGCGCTGGTGTTCGCGACGCTGTTTTACCTGGTGTTCTTCGGTATGAACATCATCAACAACTTAAAAGAGCAGCGCCGCTTTACAGGTCCGGAGTTCATGATGCTGCTCAGCAACACGTTCTTTTATTATGCCGCTGGTATGTTTATACTGCATCATGTGGCTGATGGCGCTTATAAAGGCCTGTTCACTGTGGTGCTGGCGGTATTTAACTTTGTATTTGCTTACCTGCTGTACCAGAACCGGACAACAGACCGCAACCTGGTGTACCTGCTCATAGGGCTGGTGCTCACCTTTCTGAGCCTGGCAGCGCCGGTGCAGCTGGAAGGAAACTACATCACGCTGTTCTGGGCGCTGGAGGCAGTGCTGCTGATCTGGCTGTCGCAGAAGTCCCGTATAGGGCTCATACGGGTTGCTTCCGTAGCTGTGCTGGTGCTTATGTTCCTCAGCCTTATCATCGACTGGCGAATCTATTCGTTCACAGATGTGGCAGTTGCCTTGGAGTTGCCTGTCATCTTCAACAAAATCTTTATCACAGGTATGGTGGTAGTGGCAGCCCTGGCGGCTACAAACCGGCTGTTGAAGCAGGAACAGGAAAATATAATGGTGACAATGCTGAATGCCGGTACATACAAGGCAATAGTTAAAACCGCTCTATTTGCTACGCTGTACCTGGTGCTGCTCTTTGAACTGCACTACCAGCTCATCTATTCTACCGCCACCTATGGCACACGCGCATGCATACTGGCCTCCTACAACTATGTTTACCTGTTGGGGCTGATGCTCTGGGCCATTGGCCAGCCGAACACAGAAATTAAAAAGGGAGCGGCGGTAGTGGCTGCCTTTGGTGCTGTTATGTACCTGTTAGTGCTGCACCCGATTGTGGTTGAAAGCCGCAACGCCTACTTACAGGGTGCTGCTGATGCTAAAGCAGATTTATGGTGGCACTACCTGCCGTTGCTGCTGGTGCTGCTAGTAGTGGTGCTGTTTCTGCGGGTGGTGTGGCAACAGTACGGTTTTACGCATAAATTGGGGAAATTCAGCCTATGGTTTTCCAGCTTTGTAGTGGTCTTTCTGGCGAGTGCCGAACTGGAGCACCTGTCGCTGTTAAGTTTTTATCAGCGAGATCTGCCGCTTGAGGCGCAACTCTCCCAGATACGCAAAATTGGTTTCCCGATACTCTGGGGCCTTAGCTCCTTTGTGCTGATGATGGTCGGGATGAGGCATAAGGTGAAGACGCTGCGCGTGATATCGCTCACCTTGTTTTTCCTGACGCTGCTCAAGCTGTTCCTGTTCGACATACGCGGCATTTCAGAGGGAGGCAAGATTGCGGCATTTATCTGCCTGGGTGTGCTGCTGCTGGTAGTGTCTTTCATGTATCAGAAGCTGAAAAACTTAATTCTGGAGGATGATTCGCTCACTGATAAAACGGCCACTGATGCAGGCTAAACTCCTGCTCTTACTCCTGTGCTTAAGCTGCACGGTAGCAAGGGCGCAGCAAAGCTACGAGTGGCGCGCTACTATACCAGCCCCTGCGCAGGATGGCTACCACAGTATTCTGCTTCTGCCTGAGGTAACAGGCCGCCTGCGCCCTGACCTGGCAGACATCAGGGTGTACAACGCAGCGCAGCAGGAAATTCCCTACCTGCTGCGGAAAGGAGAAGGTTATACAGCCATTCCCGTACTAAACTTTACCCGCACCGACAGCGCTGCCACAAAACAGACTTTCATCAACCTGCAGTTTACACAGCCCACTTACCCGGAGAAACTGGAGCTTCAAATTAGTTCTCCTGACTTATACCTCCGGAAGGGCCAGGTAATTCTGGGGAAGCCTGCTGTTGAGAACAGGAAGAAGCGGAGGCCTGACAAACCGCAAGCGGTGCGGAAATTTTTTACTATCAGTTCTACTGAACCAGCCACTATTGAATTGCCCCGGCAACAGGTGCAGGAACTGACGCTCATTATAGAAAACGAAGACAACCAGCCTTTGAAGATAGCAGGCATAAAAGTCCTGCAAATCAACCACTACCTCATCGCCGACCTTCAACCCAATGAGGACTACACCTTACGTTTTTGCAACAAAGCTGCTACCACGCCCGAATATGACCTGCAGTTTTTTCGTGACAGCATCCCGGATGATCTCCCTGTGCTTTCAGTTACAAACATCAGCGCTGCAGATGATGGAAAACAGCCCAAACGCCCTGTATCAAAAACTATAATGTGGGCAGCAATCAGTATTGTCGTAATAGGTTTAGGTTACATGACAGTACGCCTGCTAAACGATATGAATCGGGAAAAGAAGTAGCACTCTCCGTATCGGCTCCCGCTCTAAATTAACTTAAAGTATTACACTCCAGCTAAAATATCTGATTACTCGGCTATACAAGTTTTGTCAGTTCGAAGGAAAAACGATTCCAGTTTTTCTGAGAGGCGCCTTGTAGATGTTCCGGTGCTGAGCTTGCTCAGCAGCCCGCAGCGGAGCGAGGGCAGGTTCAGCTACACAGCGCTGAACAGGAAAACGCGCCCCCGCGGGAGTGGAGCGCACGTAGCAAACGATGGAAAAGGCTGTTCATGAGTCACTGGATAAGCCACAACTACGGTAGGTAAGCCCAAAGATCAGAACTCTTAGGCTCAAGTTGAACATTGCTATTTAATGCTTTTTTAGGTGCCAGCTAATACTGAAGAATTACCTTCAAACGAGGGCAGCTACTAAGAAACCGAGTAAAGAATGAATAGAGCGAAGAAAGTAAAGAGAGATTTAGCTTGTAGGAAATAACAAATAATCCGTTGCACTTCACACACTAAATGTGTATCATAGCAGTAGCAAGTGGCTAATCTGACAGAAGAGGCGGTAATATTTAAAACCATAGCACTTGATATCGCTTATCCTTTAACCCTCGATTCACACCCTGTTTATGGCAGATTTCCAAATCAAAGAAGAGCCAAAGCAATACGATGCTGTTATAGTTGGCTCTGGCGCCGGTGGTGGCATGGCTGCATACGTACTCGCTAATGCCGGCCTGAAAGTATGCCTGCTCGAAGCTGGCCCTATGTATGACCCTGCCACCGACTCCGCACAACTGAAGAACCCTTGGGACTCGCCGAGGAGAGGCGCGAGCACCAAGTTCCGGCCTTTTGGCGATTTTGACGGCTGCTACTGGGGTTGGGAAATAGACGGAGAACCTTACACCAAGGCCGAAGGAACCGAATGGGACTGGTGGCGCGCGCGCATGTTGGGCGGCAGAACCAACCACTGGGGCAGAATATCGCTTCGCTTCGGACCAAAAGACTTCAAGCACAGAAGCATTGACGGCTTGGGGGAAGACTGGCCGATTGGTTATGAAGACGTAAAACCCTACTATGATAAGCTAGACAGACTAGTCGGTGTATTCGGCACCAACGAAGGGCTGGAGAATGAGCCGGACGGTATTTTCCTGCCGCCGCCCCTGCCGCGCCTGCACGAGCTGAAAATAAAGAAAGCAGCCAATGGTATTGGCGTTCCTGTCATTCCTTCCCGTCTGTCTATCCTCACCAAAAAAATTAACGACGAGCGCGGGCAGTGTTTTTACTGCGCCCAGTGCGGCCGTAGCTGTAAAGTATACGCTGATTTCTCCTCTGGCTCCTGCTTGGTAAAGCCTGCCGTGGCCACCGGAAACGTGGATGTGGTGCCGAACGCTATGGCGCGTGAAGTAACCACCAACTCAGAGGGCTTGGCAACGGGTGTGTCTTATGTGAATAAGGATGACATGCTGGACTACCAGGTAAACGGAAGAGTGGTGATATTGGCCGCAAGTGCCTGTGAAAGCGCGCGCCTGTTGCTTAATTCTGTTTCCCGGCGCCACCCGAATGGCTTAGCCAACTCTAGCGATGTTGTAGGGAAATACCTGCATGACTCTACTGGAGCATCGGTAAGTGGCGTGTTGCCCGAACTGATGGGCCGCAAGCGCTACAACGAAGATGGTGTGGGAGGAATGCATGTGTACTCGCCCTGGTGGCTGGATAATAAGAAGCTGGACTTCCCGCGGGGATATCATATAGAATACTGGGGTGGTATGCAGCAGCCGGCTTACGGTTTTGGCTGGGGTATCGAAAGCCTGAATGGTAAACTCCAGGTGAATGGCAGCACCAAGGAGGCGGGCGGCTACGGTAAATCCCTCAAAGAAGACTATCGTTTCATGTATGGCGCTGGTGTCGGGATGGCTGGTAGGGGAGAAGCGATAGCGTTTGAGAGCAACTACTGCGAAATAGACCCCAATGTGGTTGACAAGTATGGCATTCCGGTGTTGCGGTTCAATGTGAAGTATTCTGATTACGAGATTAACCAGGCGAAACACATGAACCAGACATTCAAGGAGATTCTGCATGAGATGGGTGCCATTATCACTTCAGGTGGCGATGCAGGGCCGCATAATAACTGGGGCCTTGCAGCACCTGGTAAAATTATACATGAAGCAGGTACTGTGCGGATGGGCAATGACCCAAAGAAGTCGGTATTGAACAAATGGAGCCAGGCACACGACTGCAAGAACCTGTTCTGCGTAGATGGCGGTCAGTTTGTGTCGCAGGGTGATAAGAACATCACCTGGACCATCATGGCGCTGTCTATGCGGGCATCTGAGTACATTGTGGATGAAATGAAAAGGCAAAATATCTAAGCAGCATCTTATGGATAGAAGAGAATCACTCAAAGCCATTGTGGTCGGTACCGTTTCTTCAGCGCTTCTTCTGGAGTCCTGCGACACCAAAAAAGAGGAGCATGTTGCGCAGGTATTAGAGGCGCCAGAGTCCTCTCCGGGAGATGGCCGCATGCCCGAAGAGATAGAACGTTTAAAATTAATCACGTCAAAGAACTTCTTTACGGAGCAGGAGATGGCAACGATAGCGGTGCTGTCTGATATTATAATTCCGGCGGACGACGTGAGTGGCAGCGCAACAGATGCCGGCGTACCTGACTTTATAGAGTTTATTGTGAAAGATAAGCCGGAGTTCCAGACGCCTATGCGCAATGGCCTCAAGTGGCTAGATATCGAGTCTCTGAACCGTTTCGAAAAGCCTTTCCGCGAACTTCAGGAAAGACAGCAGCTAAACATTGTGGACGCCATAGCTTACCCTGAAAGAGCAGCTCCGGAAATGAAAAAAGGAGTGGCTTTCTTTAGCCTGATGCGTAACCTGACTGCCACCGGCTTCTTTACCTCCGAAATGGGCGTAAAGGATATTGGCTATATGGGCAATCGTCCAAACCAGTGGAATGGAGTACCAGCGGAGGTTTTAAGAGAGCACAACCTGGCTTATACAGAAAAAGAACTGCGGGAGTGCGTGACTTTTGAACGGGACGTATAAAACCGGAATAAATTAGGTTAGGTATTAGCAGGTAATCAGTTTAGAGAACTATAGACATATAACTAATTATCAAAAGAAAGATGAATAACAAAGTTGTATTGACAGCCCTGCTAGCGGGTAGTTTTTTTATGGCACAGGCACAGCAAAAAGCAAAACCAGAAGATACCGAAGTTTGGGAACCAGTACCTAAGAAGGTACAGCCAGGCGAGGTGCGCATTGAGGCACCATCAGATGCAACCATCTTGTTTGACGGGAAAAACCTGGACCAATGGGTAAGCACCCAGGATCGGAGCAAGCCGGCACAATGGAAGGTGTCAGATGGTGTGATAACCGTGAACAAAGCAACGGGAAACATCGAAACTAAAAAAGAGTTCACAGATTACCAGCTTCACCTGGAGTACCTGATTCCGGAGAACATTAACCTGGAGGGACAGTCGCGGGGCAACAGTGGTATTTTCCTGGCCTCCACAGGCAAAGGCGATGCTGGCTACGAACTGCAGGTACTGGACTCCTATAACAACAAAACCTATGTAAACGGTATGGCTGGTAGTATTTATAAGCAGTATGTGCCGTTAGCAAACCCTACTAAAAAGCCCGGCGAATGGCAGAGCTATGATATTTTCTGGAAGGCACCTACCTTCAAAGCGGATGGTTCTGTAGAAACTCCTGCGCGTGTAACTGTTCTGCTGAACGGCGTGCTTGTTCAGAACAATGTGGAGCTGCAGGGGCCAACGCAGTATATCGGGAAGCCGTCTTATAAGTCGCACGGTCCAGCACCTATCAAGCTACAGGCGCATGGTGATAAGAGTGAGCCCATCAGTTTCCGCAACATCTGGATAAGAGAGTTGTAACAAGAAGGTTGCGTAAGATTCAAAAAGCCCTCTCCCTCGGCAGCAAGAAGATAAAACTTCAGCCAGGGGAGAGGGCTTTTATTTTTATCACGGAAGTATAATCCAACCTGCTTTCCTATTCCTCCTATGGCTTTAACTCCTGAAGAAGTACTACAACGCCATGTCATGGTAGGTAGTGGTATCCGGATCCTGTGTGATGGCTGTATCTATTTCTATTTCCGTACCCGCTTCTACCTGTTCTGTCGTCCTGTCATCTTCCTCATTTCCACAGGCTGTAAATGCAGCTAAAGCGTATGCCACGAGTGTTATAGTTAATACCTTTTTCATAACCTGGCTTCTTTTGAGTGTAAAATATTGTGCTCCTTACTGATGTTACGCAGTATGAGGATAGAGGTGGGTAAGTTCTGGTAAAGCACACCTATGCCTTCGCTCGGCTCCGGCGAATGTCGCAGTCTTTAGCTAGAGGATTGAACAGAAGGAAATCAACTTTATAAAAGCAAAAGCGGCTGCCCCATCTGGAGCAACCGCTTTTGCTTTTGAATAAAAATAAGTCTTAGAGGATATCGCTGACAAGTGCTGGCGCTATACCAAGAAGAATAGTCAGCACTGTGATGAAGATGAGCATAAAAGTAGAGAAGCTGCTTACCTCCAGTCGCTCCAGGTTCTCTGCCGGGTGCATGTACATGGCTATCACTACCCGGAAGTAATAATAGATACCTACCGCAGCTAAAAGCACGGCTACTACCACCAGCCACACTTGGTTCGTGTCCTGCAACACAGCGGCAAATACAAAGAATTTGGCAAAGAAACCGGCTGTAAGTGGTATACCTGCCAAAGAGCACATTGAAACCGTCATAGTGAAAGCCAGCAGCGGGTTCGTTTTACCCAAGCCGTTGAAGGCTTCATATATTTCACCGCCACGTTGCGTCTTTACCATGTTCAGCACACCAAAGGCAGCTACAGTTGCAGTAGAGTAGGCCAGGGAGTAAAACAGGATAGAAGAGTCAGAGTGCTCGTTGAAGGCCACCAGTGCCATCAGCAGGTAACCGGCATGCGAAATACTGGAGTAAGCCAGCATGCGCTTTACACTTGTCTGCACCGCTGCGCCTATGTTACCTACTACCAAGGTCAGCGTAGTGATGGCGATCAGTGTTGGAAACCAAGTAGCGTACGATGCTGCGAAAGCAGCTGCCATTAGTTTGAAGAAAGCTGCTACACCTGCTGTTTTCACCACAGTAGACATAAACGACGTGAAGAAGGTAGGAGACCCGTCATACACGTCTGGTGTCCAGAAGTGGAAAGGAGCAGCTGATATTTTAAAGGAGATACCAATAATCACCATCAGCAGGCCCAACAGGAACATGGCGCTCATTACACCATCGGTAGCTGCCTGGGCTGCTCCGATTTCCGTGATGTTGAACGTGCCGGTCGCGCCATATATCAACACGATGCCAAACAGCAGAATGCCGGTGAAGAAAGCGCCCATCAGGAAGTACTTCAGGGCTGCCTCGTTGGAACGGAGGCTCTTTTTATCGCTACCCGCCAGCACGTACATGGCAATGGAAAGAATTTCGATGCCTACAAACAGCATCAGCATGTTCTCATAACTCACCATCATAACAGCGCCTACCAGCGAGAACAACAGCAAAGAGTAAAATTCAGCTAAATTATCGTCTTTTGTATCCACGTAACGCTGCGAGAATGGCAGCAGCAGCAATGTTGTCAGGACCATGATGCCCGTAAATGCCACCGCATAGTTGTCGATGGTGAGCATGTTGTTGAAATAGCTCTGGGTGTCGTTCCAGCTAAACAGGTTGACACCAAACACCACCGCCAGAAACAGCAGCGCCAGCGGAAGCAAAATCTTCTTTGAGTTCGCAAAACCTATAAAGAGGTTAAGGACACCGAAGATGGAGAGAAGTATGATCGAAGCCATGTCGTCGAGTTTCCTGTAAATTTCTTTTTCTAATCTTGCGCTTACTAGCGGTTAATGATGTTTAGCAGGTTGCTTACGGCTGGTTCTGAGATGCTCAGGAACATGTTCGGGAACAAACCAATCCAGAATACCATAACTACCAGTGGAATCAGCACTGCTTTCTCGTTCATCGTCAGGTCTGCGAATATCTCTGTTGCCGGAGACTTCGGCCCGAACATCACCCCCTGGAACATGCGCAGCATGTACACTGCACCAAGTATGATAGTTAAGCCAGCCACTGCGCCAAACCAGCCATTGTACTGGAACACACCAGATAGCAGCAGGAATTCGCCCACGAAGCCGTTTGTGAGAGGAAGGGCGATAGAGCCCAGCAACAGAATCATAAAGAAGATGGAGAGGACAGGAGTAGTTTGGGTAATACCACCCAGGCTCGTAATCTCTCTTGTATTGGTGCGGCTGAAGATAATGTCGATGATAAAGAACAAGCCAACTACGTTAATACCGTGGCTCAGCATCTGGATGACGCCGCCCTGCAAACCTTGCTCATTCAGAGTAAAGATACCGGCTGCAATAAGGCCAACGTGTGCAATCGAAGAGTAGGCAATCAGGCGCTTCAGGTCACGCTGGCGAATGGCGATAAAAGAGGCGTACACAATACCAATGATAGACAGCACCAGCACCAGCTCCGCCCACTGGCTCACACCATTCGGTACTACAGGCAATAACCAGCGCAGCACGCCGTAAATACCCATCTTCAGCATAATACCGGAGAGCAGCATGGTAGCCTGTGTCGGTGACTCCGTGTAGGTGTCCGGTTGCCAGGTATGGAACGGGAACACCGGCATTTTAATAGCGAAAGCGATAAACAGGAACCAGAAGATCCAGCTTTGTGATTCGCTTGAGAGGTTCAGGTTGTAGAAGGAAAATAAATCAGAAGAGTGGTTGCCTGGCGTTTGCAGGTAGAGGTACACAAAGGCAGCCAGCATAAACAGCGAGCCGAAGATGGTGTACACAAAGAACTTAAAGGTAACCGGAATTCTTCTGGCACCACCCCAGATGGCGGCTATAAAGTATATCGGAATCAGGGCTACTTCCCAGAAGAAGTAAAACAGGAACGCATCTAGCGCCACGAAAACGCCAATCAAACCAGTTTGCATGAACAGGATGAGGGCGTAAAAGGCGTTCGGGTTTCTGTACTCGTGTTTGAAAGAAGAAAGAATAATGAGCGGCACGAGGAATGTAGTCAGCAGCACCATCAGAAGGCTGATGCCATCCATACCAATGATAAAACCGATGCCGGCGCTCTCAATCCACGGAAAGGACAGAGACATTTGAATGTTGCCGCTCGCCGTATTGAAGCTTGCTAACGCAACCAGCGCAAGGGCAAACTCAATAAGTGCCGCCCCAAAAGCCACTGTTCTGGCAGCTTGTCCTTTCAGGAGCAACACCAGCAGTGCAGCTAAAGCAGGCCAGAAAAGTATTAAAGCTGTAAGTATCATCTTAGAAGAACCTATCCGATAAAGAAGTTTAAAAATAGAATCAGCACAATGCTGAACACCATCACGAGCACATAAAAACCAATTACCCCGCTTTGTGCATAGCGCAGCGTGCGGCCGCTACCTGTCACAAACTTGCCGAAGCCGTTTACCACGCCGTCAACCAACAGCATGTCCACCACACGGTGGAAGAAAGAAGATAACCACATTACCGGACGCACAATGATGGTATTATAAAGCTCGTCGATGTAGTACTTGTGGTAAACCAGGTTGTGTACCGGGCCCAGGCGCTCGTCTTCCTTCGCTGGCACTGTCTTTTTGCTCACGTACATCACGTAGGCGATGATGGCAGCTATCACAGCAACACCTACAGAAAGCCCCATCAGCATATATTCTGTTGCATGGTCAATCTGTGGCGCTTCGAGGGCCGCCGGATTGGCAAGGCGGGCAAAGTTGTAGAGCGGGGCGAGGTAGTTACCCAGCACATGTTCTGCGCCAAACACTTCTGGTATACCCAGGAAACCACCAACCGTAGAAAGCACCGCCAGTACAATCAGCGGAATCGTCATAGAGGCAGGTGATTCGTGCAGGTGGCTTTTCTGCTCTGCTGTTCCCCGGAACGTTCCGAAGAAAGTCAGGAACACCAAGCGGAACATGTAGAAAGAGGTCATAAAGGAAGCCAGCATACCCAGTCCCCACATCAGCTTGCTGTGCTCATACACGTGCGCCAGCAGCTCATCTTTAGAGAAGAAACCAGCAAACGGCGGAATACCGGCAATGGCCAGCGTACCAATCAGGAAAGTAATAAACGTGATAGGCAGGTACTTGCGCAGGCCACCCATGTTACGTATGTCCTGCTCATTGCTCATGGCATGAATCACAGAACCAGCACCCAGGAACAGCAGCGCCTTGAAGAAGGCGTGTGTGAGCACATGAAATAAAGAAGAAGAGAAGGCCATCACACCCAGCGCCAGGAACATATAGCCAAGCTGCGATACGGTAGAGTAAGCCAGTACTTTCTTGATGTCGTTTTGCGCCAGGCCAATGGTAGCAGCCAGCACAGCAGTAGCTACACCAACCACGGCAATTATTTCCAGCGTAGTAGGAGCCAGCGCGTACAGTACATTCGAACGAACCACCATGTATATACCTGCCGTCACCATGGTAGCAGCGTGTATCAGGGCTGAAACCGGCGTAGGACCCGCCATCGCATCCGGTAACCAGGTAAACAGCGGAAGCTGCGCACTCTTACCCATAGCACCTACGAACAGCAGCAGGGTAATCGTAATCATCACGGCTGAATCTACACCGCCTGCATATTGGGCTGCCTGTATAAACACCAGTGGATAGCTTACGCTATCAAAGGTCATGAAAATCAGGAAGATGCCCAGCAGGAAGCCTAGGTCACCGATGCGGTTCATCACAAAGGCTTTCTTGGCGGCATTGTTATAGTTGATGTTCTTGTTCCAGAAGCCTATCAGCAGGTAAGAGCAAAGGCCCACACCTTCCCAGCCCACAAACATCAGCACGTAGTTTGAGCCCATCACCAGCAGCAGCATCGAGAACATGAACAGGTTAATGAAGGAGAAGAACTTGCCGAAGTTCTCGTCGTGGCTCATGTAACCTGCTGAGTACAGGTGAATGAAGAAACCGATACCTGTCACCATCAGCATCATAAACAGCGTGAGCTGGTCGATGAGGAAGGAGAAGCTGATGCGCAGGTTGCCCACAGATATCCACTCATAATAATTTACCATGTAGGCGCGGCTGCCATTGGCGGTAAAGTCAAGGAAGAGGTAGATGGAAATGAGGAAAGCGGCCAGTACGGTACCGCATCCTATCAGTGAAACCAGTCCGTTGCCCAGTTTCCTGTTGCCTAAACCGTTCAGGATAAAGCCCAGCAAAGGCAGCACCGGAACAAGCAGACAGAGCAGTGCCATGGCTTGGTTGTTACTCGGCATTACAATCTCTTGCATCTGTATATGTATTTTTTAAGCTTTTCAGAATCGAAAATAAAGCGTTTTACCACTTCAGGTAATTCAGCAGCTGCACGTCTGTGGAGCGGATATTTCGGTATGTCATCACGATAATGGCCAGGCCAACGCATACTTCTGCCGCTGCCACCGCCATAATAAAGAATACAAACACTTGTGCCGAGGCATCAGCGCGGTAAGCCGACAAGGCTGTAAGCAGGAGGTTGACGGCGTTAAGCATCAGCTCTACACACATAAAAATCACGATGGCATTCCGGCGTGTAAGTACCCCGATTACTCCGATGGCAAAAAGTGCTGTGCTAAAGAACAGGTAATATTCAAGTGGAATGGTTCTGATAACCTCAGGTATTTGGTTCATTATCTGTGAGCCTGAACGTATTATTGATTAGATGACCTCTTAAAATCAAGTCGCAAAGTTATCCCCATTTTTTAAATTAACATAACATAATGCCAATCTTCTTTGACCCTGACACGTAGCCCTTTGGACCGTTTCAAGCTAAAACAAACCTGACTTTGTTCAGTTTAGTACCAGGCACCATACTTTTGCGCCATGTTTCCGTAGCTAAGGGTGACGCAGACTGAATAAACTATGAATGTAAAAAAGGTACTTTGTTTTACACTTACTATCCTGGCGCTCTCCGCCTGTAAATCTGAACCACCATCTGTCTCACGGGTGGTAAATGCCGAAGCCAGTATGAAAAATATCCAATTAACAGCCCGCGTTCAGGAAAAGCGCTCTTACCAGCAGTTACCTTCTGCCTCCGGAATAGAGCTTGTCGGAAACAGTTACTATGTGGTGGGGGATGACTCTCCGTTCCTGTACCAGCTCGATGCGCAGTACAACATGGTAAAGCAGTACCCCCTGTTCGACACCAAAGAATTTGAATCTGGCCGCATACCGAAAGCCCTGAAGGCAGACTTGGAAAGCATGGCGCACTTCACGTATGGCAGAAAAGACATGCTGCTGATACTTGGCTCCGGCGCCAGCCCTGCCCGTAACCGTGGTTTTCTGGTGAACATCACAAAGGGAATGGAGGTGCAGGAGGTGGATTTTAGCCGCTTTTATACTTTTCTGAAAAAGGTGCTGGGCCTTGCAGCTGACGGAGAGTTGAACCTGGAGGGGCTGGCCATCGACCAAACCTATACTTATCTGATGCAGCGAGCCATAGGAGCAGGTGCCAATGTGCTGTTCCGCTTTGATACAGATGATTTCAAGAGCTTTCTGATGAACAACGGCGATATTCCGGCAGCTGCAGTTTATCATTTTGCGCTCCCAAAGATAGACGCGTTTGTGGCAGGCTTTTCTGGTGCCTATGCGCTAGATGATCGGCTGTTTTTTACGGCTTCTGTTGAAAGCGCACCTAATGCTATAGAGGATGGAGAGGTACTGGGGAGTATCGTTGGGATGATAGACCTGAACGCTTTGCCCTACGCCACGAACCCTGCTAGCCCGCTGCAGGTGCCTACGGTGCAACTGATGAACGAAGATGGCTCTGTATACATAGGTAAAGCAGAGTCCTTGGTAGTGAAGACTGGTGAAGGTAAAAACTATAGTGCTGTGGTCGTGTTCGATGATGACTTAGGTGGCTCAGAACTTGTGGAGGTGCAGTTGGAGGTGGAGGATGAATAAGCTAAAGATAGAAGGCGTTTAGTTACTGGACAGTACAGAGTCTAAACCAAAAGAGCCAGCGCTTTTACTGCGCTGGCTCTTTTGGTTATACTTGATATTTTATTAGAAATGCTGTTCTCCCGTTTCTTTCTTTCCTAACATCACAGCGCCCACCATGGCTACCAGGAAAAGTACGGAGGCTAATTCAAAAGGAAGCAGGTACTCTGTGAACAGGACTACTCCCAGGCTTTCCACCATACCAATCTGTGAGTTATAGGTTTCTGCGTTGTAGCCTGCTATCTCCGTGTCTTTTAAGGCGGCTATCATCACCACGAAAAGCAAACCACCGGCTATTGTGCCTGCTATTTTGCTTAAGGTAGAGGTTTTTACTTTTTGCTCTGTCTCTTTGTTCATGTTCAGGAACATGATAACGAAGAGGAACAGAACCATAATAGCGCCGGCGTACACAATGATGTTTACAGCGGCCAGGAACTGCGCATTAAGTAGGATATAGTGTCCGGAGATGGTAAAGAACGTAATAATCAGGAACAATACACTATGTACCGGGTTCTTTGAAATCACCACCATCAGGGCGCAAAGCAGTGTCAGCGAAGCAAGAAAGAAAAACAGGCTCTCAGTCATCAGGTTATTTTGTTTCAGTGGTTTTTAATGGCTCTACCAGGCGGTCTTTGCCATAAATGAATTCATCGCGCTCAAAGCGGGCAGGAGCCAGTTTGTCGTCCTGCAGGAAAATAGCCGCTTTCGGGCAGGCTTCTTCGCACAGTCCGCAGAAAATGCAGCGCAGCATGTTCACCTCATAGGTTACAGCATACTTTTCTTCGCGGTACAGATGCTCTTCGCCAGCCTTACGCTCACCGGATGTCATGGTGATGGCTTCGGCAGGACAAGCCACTGCGCATAGTCCGCAGGCGGTGCAGCGTTCTGCGCCTTTCTCGTCGCGCTTCAGCACGTGCAGGCCACGCCATACTTCACTGCGTTCACGCGTCTGCTCCGGGTACTGTATCGTTGCTTTCTTTTTGAAGAAGTGCTTGAGGGTGATGCCAAGTCCCTGAGCAATAGCAGGCAGATATGCGCGTTCAGCGAACGTCATCGGCAGCTGCTCTACGTTCTTCCTTCTATTTGTTAGTGGTTCCATTTGTTTCAGCTTGTAGTTGTCGTAGTATGAATCATCTTTTAACAGAGAGACTGTTGACAACATTCAATTTCGGTACTATATTTAAAATAAGTAGTCTTTCAGCAGAATGCCACCGCCTGTCAGAACAATGTTCAGTATCGCAAGCGGAATCAGGATCTGCCAGCCCAGCTTCATCAGTTGGTCGTAGCGGAAGCGTGGAAGAGTCCATCGTACCCACATAAAGAAGAAGATGAACAGGAATATCTTAGCAAACATCACAGCTACACCCAGCAGGGTAACGATGTTGTTAGCCGTTACCACGCTTTCTGTTACATCGGCTAACCAGACTTCCAACTCAAACATGAATGGGAAGTTATAGGCACCAAAGTACAGCGTTGCCATTACAGCAGATGCCACAAAGATATTGATATACTCCGCAAACAGGTACATACCCAGTTTCATAGAGCCGTACTCTGTGTGGTAACCGCCAATCAATTCGGCCTCACTTTCAGGTAAGTCGAAGGGCGTACGATTAGTCTCAGCAAAGGCACATACCAGAAAGATGATGAAACCCAGCGGCTGATACCAGATGTTCCAGTTAAAGCCAGCCTGCTGCGCCGCAATCTCGCGAAGCGACAAAGAGCCGCTCAGCATCAGCACTGCAATAAGGGAAAGACCCATAGCCAATTCGTAGGAGATGTTCTGCGATGCAGCACGTATGGCTCCTAACAAAGAGAACTTGTTGTTGGAAGCCCAGCCACCGATCATCAGTCCATAAACACCCAGCGACACGACACCAAATATATAAAGCACCCCGATGTTTACTTCTATCGCCTGCAGAAACACCTCGCGTCCACCTACAATCAGCATATCGCCAAACGGTATTACTGCGCTAGACATGGTAGCCACAAGCATGGCAATACCAGGGCCGATAACAAACAGCGCCTTGTTTGACTTGGCAGGTATGAAATCTTCTTTGAAGAACAGTTTACCTGCGTCGGCCAATGGCTGAAGCAAACCAGCAGGGCCTGCACGGTTCGGACCTACACGGTCCTGGATAAAGGCCGCTATCTTACGCTCAAAGTAGGTGGAATAAGTTGCTATTAACAGGGTGATACCGAATATCACCAGGATGTAAATTCCTTTATATATTAGTTCTACTGACTCCATATGTTACTCCTGGGGCAGGTTTTTCTTAGTGGAAACTGGTAAGTTTGGTACAATCGGCACGTTCAGGACCGGCAACTCATAATGGTTTGCCGAAATAACAGAAGAACGGTCGATATGGCGCGGGCCTTCAATGGTCCAGTCTTTTGTCTCTTTCTTGTCGAAACGGCAGGTGTTGCATATAAACTCCTCTACCTCATTATATTGGTCTTTGCGGGCTGTTACACGCAAAACTTCCTCGCCACGTGTCCAGAGCGTTACTTTTCCGGAGCAGGTAGGGCAGTCGCGGTGCGCATCGAGCGGCTTTGTGAACCACACACGGTTCTTGAAGCGCCACGTTTTATCTGTAAGCGCTCCTACCGGGCATACGTCAATCACGTTACCAGAGAAGTCGTTGTCGATTATGTTCTCGATGTATGTTCCGATTTCAGCTGCATCGCCACGTCCTAGTACCCCGTGCACACGCTTCTCCGTAATCTGGTCAGCAGTATACACACAGCGGTAACACAGGATGCAGCGCGTCATGTGCAGCTGGATGAATGGACCCAGATCTACTTTATTGAAGGAGCGTCGCTCTTCCTCATAGCGCTGTGCGCTCACACCATGCTCGTAAGAAAGGTCCTGCAGGCTACACTCACCAGCCTGGTCGCAGATAGGGCAATCCAGCGGGTGGTTGATCAGCAGCATTTCTACGATGCTCTTGCGGGCATTCAGGACTTCCTCGTTAGTCGTATTTTCTACCACCATGCCATCCTGCACCTGCGTAATGCACGAGGCAACCAGTTTAGGCATAGGGCGGGTGTCTTTAGCAGAGCCCTGTGTTACTTTTACCAGGCACACGCGGCACTTGCCGCCACTGCCCTTTAACGGACCATAATAACACATGGCAGGCGGCACTATTTTGCCACCGATTTTTCTTGCGGCTTGCAGAATGGTAGTTCCATCTTCTACCTCTATCTCAATGCCGTCAATCGTTACTTTAGCCATTTATAAGTTCCTTGTTCTTTTTAGTTGCCCTTCTTGCTGTGAAGAAAAGCAACAAACAGTTTATAATTAATAGCCCATTACAGAGCTAAAGTCTGTTTCTTGTTAAGCTGTTACTGCGTCCAGCTGGCCACGGTAAACCGCACCTGGTGCTGTCGCCTCCTTCGGGTATCTAATGTGCCACTCAAACTCATCACGGAAATGACGAATAGCAGCGGCAACAGGCCATGCGGCGGCATCACCTAACGGGCAGATGGTGTTTCCTTCAATCTGCTTGGCAACACTTACCAACAAGTCTATATCCTGCTGATGGCCGTGGCCATACTCGATGCGGTGCAGCACCTTCTCCATCCAACCTGTACCTTCACGGCATGGGCTACACTGGCCACATGACTCGTGGTGATAGAAGCGGGAGTAGTTCCAAGTGTTACGCACGATACACTGCTGATCATCGAATACAATAAAGGCACCGGAACCCATCATAGAGCCGGTCACAAAACCACCGTCAGACAAGGATTCATAGGTCATCAGGCGATTTTCACCGGCGGCTGTTTTCAGGATCAGGTTTGCAGGCAGGATTGGCACTGAAGAACCACCCGGCACCACAGCCTTCAACTGTCTGCCTTTCCAGATACCACCACAGTACTCGTCAGAATAAATAAACTCCTCTACCGGCACACCCAGCTCAATCTCATATACACCAGGGTTGTTGATGTTACCGCTGGCTGAAATTAGCTTCGTGCCTGTGCTTCGTCCGATACCTACTTTGGCATACTCTGCACCACCATTGTTCACTATCCATGGCACAGAAGAAATCGTTTCCACGTTGTTTACAACAGTAGGGCTCTGGAAAAGGCCTTTTACCGCCGGGAACGGAGGCTTGTTACGCGGGTTACCACGCTTGCCTTCCAATGATTCCAGCAGGGCAGTTTCCTCACCGCAGATATAGGCACCACCACCCGGCGCAACATGCAGGTCCAGGTCGTAGCCTGAGCCCAGGATGTTCTTGCCCAGCAAACCGGCAGCGTATGCCTCTGCAATCGCTTTCTCCAGGATGCGCAGGATAAACATCAGTTCACCGCGGATGTAGATGTAGGAAGTGTTTGCACCCAGCGCGTAGCTGGAGGTGATCATGCCTTCAATCAGCCCGTGCGGGTTTTTCTCCATATACCAGCGGTCTTTGAAGGTACCTGGCTCTGATTCGTCAGCATTGCAAACTAAATAACGTGGAACGCCTTCCGGCTTAGCCAGAAAGCTCCACTTCATACCCGCAGGGAAGCCTGCACCACCACGACCACGCAGGCCTGATGTCTTTACCTCTTCCACCACCTCTTCCGGAGACATCGTTTTCAGGGCTTTCTCTACAGATTTGTAGCCGCCATGCTTACGATATACCTCCAGCGTTTCAATGCCGGGTACGTTTATATGTTCGGTTAATATCTTAAGTCCCATTTAGCAGGATTATCTCTTAGCAGTGGCTTTTGAGGGCACATTGCTGGTTGTTCATTTATTTATAAAAGATTTTCTTACAAAGGATAACTGACCTTGTTCTTACGCCCTTGCTGGTGTTTTCACCAGCAAGCAATTCAGCCTCTGAAGTTTTAGTTGTTGGTGAAAACACCAACAACGGCGCATTACATTACTAGTCTTTTTTCCTTCGTCCTTGTTCTTTTGTCAAGTTTTCTTTTGTCAGAATTACTGCGCCCAGGTTGGTACTTCGTGCTCTTTCTGGCGCATCATTGCCAAGAACTCGTCCACGCGCTCCTCTGAGTCTAGGTTTTCGTAGAACAGTTCGCGCACCTGCAGCATGGGGCCTGTTCCGCAGGAAGCAAGACATTCTACCGGCTTCAGCGTAAACATACCATCTGCCGAGGTTTCGCCTTCCTCAATGTTCAGCTTGCGCTTCAATGTGTCAATCAGCTCATCAGCGCCACGCAGGCAGCAAGGGCCTGTACGGCATACTTCCAGCACGTGCTTGCCAACCGGCTTAAGGTTGAACATGGTGTAGAAAGTAGCCACTTCGTATACCTCAATGGGTTGTATGTCAAGGATTTCAGCGATCTTGTCCATAACATCCGGGCCTACCCAGCCGCCGAACTCAGCCTGCGCAATGTGCAGGATAGGCAGCAGGGCAGACTTCTGGCGACCTTCAGGGTAATGGCTGATGTAGCGCTGGATCTCGGCCATGGCCGCATCAGAAAACTTTACTTCGTTTATAGTCTCTGCCATCTTTCTTTGTCATTGATCAGTTAGCGTTGATCAATGTTGAATGGTAATTATTAGTTGTTTATGCGTCCAGCTCGCCAGCAATTACGTTCAGGCTGCTCAGCGTCAGAATGGCGTCAGCCAGCTGGCCGCCAATAATCATCTCTGTATAAGCCTGGTAGTAAATAAAGCATGGTCTGCGGAAGTGCAATCTGTAAGGTGTGCGGCCACCGTCGCTGAGCAGGTAGAAACCTAACTCTCCGTTTCCACCCTCCACGCTATGGTACACTTCACCAACCGGAATATCTGTCTCTCCCATCACAATTTTAAAATGGTAGATTAAAGCTTCCATGCTGGTGTAGACGTCCTTTTTAGGAGGAAGGTAATAGTGTGGTGCATCGGCATGGTAAGAGCCCTCCGGGAGGTTTTTGTAGGCCTGCTCAATTATCTTTAAGCTCTGCCACACTTCCTCGTTCCGAACAAGGAAGCGGTCGTAGGTATCACCTTTAGAGCCTACCGGTATTTCGAACTCAAAGTCCTCATAAGAAGAGTATGGATTCATCACGCGCACATCGTAGTCTACACCCGCAGCGCGCAGGTTAGGGCCGGTAAAGCCATAATTCAATGCACGTTCAGCCGATATAGCACCCACATCAGTTGTTCTGTCAATGAAGATTCGGTTACGCGTCAGCATTTTCTCAAACTCTGCCCACACTTTTGGGAAGCGCTTCAGGAACTCCTCAATCAGGTGCAGGGCCTTTGGTGAAAGGTCACGCTCCATGCCCCCGATGCGGCCCATGTTCGTCGTCAGACGGGCACCGCATACTTCCTCGTAAATGTCGTATATGTGCTCCCGCTCCTGCATCACGTACAGGAAGCCTGTAAAGGCGCCGGAGTCCACACCCAGGATGGAGTTACAGATAAGATGGTCCGAGATACGGGCCAACTCCATCATGATCACCCGGATGTACTGCGCACGCTTTGGTACGGTAATACCCAACAGCTTCTCCACCGTCATATGGTAGCCCATATTGTTGATAGGGGAGGAGCAGTAGTTCAGGCGGTCGGTCAGCGGCGTGATCTGGTAGAACGGCCGGCGTTCTGCTATTTTCTCGAAGGCACGGTGAATGTAACCGATTGTTGGAACAGCGTCCATTATCTTCTCACCGTCCATCTGAAGGATGTTCTGGAAAATACCATGCGTTGCCGGGTGTGTTGGGCCCAGGTTCAGCGTAGTAAGCGGCCGTTCCTCCTTCAGGGCAAGTCCGTGGTCTTTACGGAACTGCTCCAGTTCGGTGAGCTCAGCGTTTTTATTTTCAGTAGCCATTATGTATATCCTTTGTTATGTGCTGTAGAGCGCCTTAAAAGTAACTTAGGGGCCCTACAGCTAATTTGGCTTAACGTCCGAAATAGGTATCAATTTTATCGTGCCTTGTCTGGTCCTCCAGCGGGTACTGCTTCAGCAACGGATGGTATTCCATCTCCTCAATGTTCAGGATCCGGGTCATGTTCGGGTGGCCCAAGAAGTTGATGCCGTAGAAGTCAAACGTCTCCCGCTCCATCCAATTGGAGGCAGAATACACTTTCGTCAGTGTAGGCATAGTAGGGTCTGAGGCCGGCATGAACACCTTAATGCGAAGGCGATAGTTATGACGCAGGCTGTGCAACTGGTACATCACGCACAGTTCTTTGTCTTTCTGGTCCGGGTAATGGATGCCGCACATCGTCGTTAGGAAGCTTATCTGCAATTCCTCATCGTCGTGCAGGTATTGGATCAGCTCGATAATGGTTTCGCGGTTGGTGGTGAACGTCATGATGCCATCCGGACTGTAAGCGCCCAGAATGTTATCTTCCCCAAACTTGCTAATGATTTTACCGAGTACGTTTTCGTTCGTAAGCTCCATTTGCTTATTTAATGTCATAAGAGGCTAATAGTGCCTGATACTCCGGCGAGTTGCGACGGCGCAGTGATTCGTTTGCAGCTAAGTCCTGTACGCGCATCAAGCCATCCAGAATCTGCTCCGGGCGGGGCGGGCATCCAGGCACGTATACATCCACCGGTACTATCCGGTCGATACCCTGCAATACAGAGTAAGTATCGAATATACCGCCGGAAGTGGCACAGGCACCAACGGCCATCACCCAACGCGGCTCTGCCATCTGCTCATACACCTGCTTCACAACAGGGCCCATCTTTTTTGAAATCGTACCCATCACCATCAGGATGTCTGCCTGGCGGGGAGAGAAGCTTGGACGCTCTGAACCAAAGCGGGAAATGTCGTAGTGAGAGCCCATGGTAGCCATGTACTCAATACCACAGCAAGAAGTGGCAAATGGCAAAGGCCACAGCGAGTTCTTGCGCGCCAGGCCAATCACTTTCTCAAAAGAGGTGGCAAAGAAACCAGCACCTGATGCACCATCCGGCGCATCCACTAAATTTATATTGTTGTTATTTGATTCGCTCATGTAAATAGTTTGTTTTTACCTTAAAGGCATAGGTTTGTGTATCAAAGAAACACAAACCTGCTCTTAAAAGTTTATTCCTATTCCCACTTCAGGATGCCTTTTTTGATCACGTAGAAGAAACCTGCCAGCAGCAGGCCCATAAACACGAGCATCTGCAAAAATCCCTCCATTCCGAAGCTTCTGAAGTTCACCGCCCATGGGTAAAGGAAGATTATCTCCACATCAAAAAGTACAAACAGGATGGCTGTCATGAAGTATTTGTAAGAGATAGGTGTGCGGGCATCGCCAACAGACTCAATACCACTTTCCCAGGCCTTGCCTTTTACTTCACTGTCTCGCTTCGGACCGAGCATGTGCGTCAGCGTAAGCGCAAAAATCACAAAGCCCAGTGCAGCTGCAAACTGAATTATAATCGGAAGATAATCTGACGGTACATACTGATCCACAGCTAATTCCATAATGCGGTAGTCCTTTTTTTAATGAAGAGACAAAATTAGGTATAAATAGCCAACAATCAAAAGCATAAATCTATAGTAGATGATGCAAAAGTTCAGGTGAGCGTACGGCAGCCAAAAGGCTGGCTAACAGTAGCCCCCGTACCTTGAAAACAAAGCGGCCATGCTCCTCTCAGAACATGGCCGCTGTTATAGTTTAAGCTACTAGCGCTTATTTATCGTCTCCCAGGAACGGGTAACGGTAATCTGTCGGGGCATTAAGCGTTTCTTTAATGGAACGGCTTGATACCCAGCGCAACAGGTTCAGCATAGAACCGGCCTTGTCGTTGGTACCGGAGGCGCGTGAGCCACCGAATGGCTGCTGCCCCACCACGGCGCCGGTTGGCTTGTCGTTGATGTAGAAGTTACCGGCTGAATGACTAAGTTTTTTAGAAGCATACTCAATGGTATAGCGGTCTTTGCTGAAGATGGCTCCTGTGAGGGCGTAAGGCGAAGTAGCATTTACCAGCTCCACAGTATCTTCAAAGTTGTCCTCGTCATACACATAGATCGAGATAACCGGCCCGAAAATCTCCTCGCACATGGTTATGTAAGTCGGGTTGTGCGACAGCAGTACAGTTGGCTCAATGAAATAACCTTTTGACTTATCGTAGTTACCACCCGCGATGATCTCCACCTCGTTGCTTTCCTTCGCGTTGTCGATGTACTTCGCTATTTTATCAAAGGACTTCTCGTCGATTACGGCGTTGATGAAGTTAGAGAAGTCTTCCGGAGGCCCCATCTTAAATGACTTCACGTCTTCTACCACGTACTCTCTCACCTCGTCCCAGAGGTTACTCGGAACATAAGCGCGGGAGGCAGCAGAGCATTTCTGGCCCTGGTACTCGAAGGCACCACGTGTAATAGCCGTTGCCAGTCGCTTGGCATCAGCTGTTTTATGAGCAAGTATAAAGTCCTTGCCACCGGTTTCACCCACAATGCGCGGGTAAGCTTTGTACTTGTGTATGTTGTTGCCAATGGTCTTCCAGATATTCTGGAAAACGCCGGTGCTGCCTGTAAAGTGAATTCCGGCAAAGTCAGCGTGATTGAAAATAACATCGCCAGCTACAGGGCCATCTACATACACCAGATTGATTACTCCGTCCGGCAAACCAGCTTCCTGCAGCAGCTCCATGATCATGTGCGCGGCATATATTTGGGTATACGCTGGCTTCCATACCACTACGTTGCCCATCATGGCTACGGAAGTAGGGAGGTTACCTGCAATGGCGGTGAAGTTGAACGGCGTAAGGGCGAACACAAAGCCCTCCAGTGGCCGGTGCTCCATACGATTCCAAACCCCCGGAGACGACTCCGGCTGCATGCGGTAAATATCAGTCGCGAACTGCACGTTAAAGCGCAGAAAGTCTATTAGTTCACAGGCAGAGTCAATCTCAGCCTGGTAAGCATTCTTCGACTGGCCCAGCATGGTTGCTGCGTTCAAACGCGCTCTCCATGGTCCTGCTAAAAGCTCAGCGGCTTTCAGGAAAATGCTGGCGCGGTGTTCCCATGCCATATTAGACCACATGTCGTGAGCGGCAAGGGCGGCATTGATGGCTTGTTCCACATGCGTGGCATCACCTTCGCTAAAGTGCCCCAGAATGTGCTGGTGGTCGTGCGGCTGCACCATCGGCGATTTTTTGTCTGTAAACACTCTGTCACCGCCAATGTACATCGGTACATCCAGCTCTTTTGATTTAAGTTCTTTATAGGTGCGCTGCAGCTCCTCCCTTTCAGGAGAGCCGGGAGCGTAAGATTTTACTGGTTCGTTAACAGGAGTTGGTACTCTAAAGAATCCGGTTGCCATGCGTTTATAATTGTGATTATAAATATGATTAAGGTATTCCTGAAGGTTACGGAAATAATACTGCCTTCTTTACAAATGTAACGGGATTTCCCGGAAAAGTGGCAAACGAACGATCGTTATGCTGCGGAGAACTGCTGTAAGGGTGGTGAATGCGCTATAATACAGGTCTATCAGGCTTTTCGGGATAAGCATAGATTGTATGTATGGCTGTTTCGGACTGCATTGTCCGAAACTAGGCCTGAAGCGGATTTCACAATCAGAGCCATTAGGTATACGAGGATCAAGAAACCTCTGACAGTTGAATTCAGACCAAAAAGTATGAAAGAGTGAGCAGGTGAGCAACAGGAACATCCGAAGCTAAATGACCTCCTTTCAGGTAGATATGCAAAACCTTTGCAGGTGGGGCAACCATCACTGCGCCGTTTCCCGTAAAAGCTTTCCCTGCTTGTTGGGGAAATAGCTTACAGATTAAAATTTAAGATGAATAACAGAGACAGAACATATGCAAAAGTATTGTTGGCATTGGCGATTGGGTTTTCCTTTGCCGCAGAGGTAGCCAACTATACTATCAACGAAAAAGCACCTTTCACAGAAAATCAAACAGAGAAGAAGGAAGTACAGGAAAGGGCAAGCGCAAGCATATACCAGGATAAGATTTCCTTCTGGGAGTAGTAGCGTTGTACGTGCAGACGCTCGCAATAACTGCGCATGCTGCGAGATTTTTGCTCTGCTGTTCTGCTTTTCTCTATGAAGCCAACAGTTTACGGGAGTGATTATAAATAAGAAAGCCCGGTGCTGTACCTGTTAAAGGTTTTGCGCCGGGCTTTCTTATTTTATGTTTTACTGCTATGCCTACAGCATCTCCTTTAACTGGCTTAGGCAGTGTATTTCGTAGGTTGGTTTGAGGGCTCCCTTTTTTTTGATTTTTTCTGGGTTAAAGTACACCTGGTCGATGCCGGCATCGCGGGCTCCCTCAATATCACACTCAAAATTATCGCCTACCATCAGGCACTCTTCTGGCTGCACGTTTATGAGTTCCAGCAGGTGCTCGAACATACGGCGGTCGGGCTTTTTATAGCCGCAGCACTCAGAGGTTACTATCTCCTTGAAATAACCGTGCAATTTGGATGAGGCCATCTTTACATGCTGCGCGTCCTTGAACCCATTTGTGAGAATGTGCAGGCCATACTTTGGCTGCAGGTACTCGAGTACTTCAAAAGTAAAAGGGAACACGGCCGTTTTTGTAGGGCAAAGCTCCATGTAAGCTTCCGAAAGGCCCTGCGGTACTTCATGCGGTTCCAGGCCAAGCCCTGTCAGGGTTTTAACGAAGCGGCTCTCCCGCAACTCTGCCTGCTTTATTCTCCCTTTATTATACATATCCCAGAGGCGTGTGTTCACAAACTTATACTTCTTGTAAAAGGAACTGCTGTCGAACTTGCCAAAGCTGGCTAGTTCAAACTGGTCATATAAAGTATAAAGTGTTTCTTCGGAGTTTTTCTCAAAGTCCCAGAGGGTGTGGTCCAGGTCGAAGAGGATATGCGTATATATTTTCATGTGTAAACTAAATCAGGTAAAAGTAAAACGCGCAGGGGGAACGTATGTTTTGAGAATTGCATTGTTTTGGTGAAAAGCAAGGAGCCAGGCACCTGAACCAATGCAATATATTTTGGTTTATATAGTTATGTTCGGGGCAGGTAAAGCTAAGAGGCTGTCCAGCGGCGGGATTGGAGTTTGTTTACGGCAAGTTCGCGGTTAGAGAAGAGAATCTGGTATACTTCCCCGTCTTTCTGCAGTACGGCGTCGCGCTCCATATAAGCAAATATCTGTTGTAAGAAGTCAGCAGCCTCTTCTTTGACAGCATAAAAAACCCACTGATCTACCTTTCGGGGAGCCACAAGGCCCGCATTACGCAGGTAAGAGAGGTGGCGTGAGGTTTTGGTCTGCGTAAAGTCCAGTACCTGCTCCAGGTCTGATGTGCACATTTCTTTGTTGCGCAGTATCAGGAAAAGGATGCGGATGCGGGATTCGTCGGCGAGGGCTTTTAAAACCTGTTCGCCAAAAGAAAGACTGAAGTGTTTTAGCCTCATAAGCGGGTTAGCGGATAGAACAAAAATAGGTAAAAGCAGCTATTATAAATAATAAATAGTATAATTGTATCAAATGAAGCTTTCTTTATATGCGTCTCTTACCCATGTAAAGCCCATGCGCTGGCTCTTACTGCCACTGTTAGGCCTGTTGTTGCTCTTATGCACAGCCGAGGAGGCAGCAGCGCAGGGGCAGGCACGTCGGGTGGTGCAATTATCCGGCTTTGTAGCCACTGGCGATAGCCTGTATGGTGTAGCGGGTGTTGGGGTATATGTGCCAAACTCCACCCGCGGAACGCAGACAAATGAGTACGGCTTCTTTTCTGTTCCGGTGCTGGCCGGCGACAGTGTGCTCTTCAGCGCCATCGGTTATAAGAAGCAGTACCTCATCATCCCGAAAACCTACAGCAGCCAGAGCTATTCCATTATTATGCAGTTGCAGGAAGACCCGACGGAGCTGCCGATGGTGGATGTGTTTCCGTGGGCAACGGAGCGTGATTTCCGTGAAGCAGTGGCCAATGTAAGGCTTCCGGACGAAGGCCGTGCCATTGCCATGCGTAACCTGGACCCTGAACGGCTCGAGGAACTCTTCAAATCAACGCCTATGGACGGGGCAGGTAACTTCCGTCACGGGATGAACCAACAGCAGCAGTTGCAGCAGAATCGCTATATGTTTCCCACCATCAGCCCCTTTGCCATACCGGCTCTTATCAAGTCTATCATGAACGGCGATTTCAAGCAGAAATAGTCTCTCTTTCGGGCTTTTTTTATCCTCTCCCATAGCTGCCTTAAAAGGAGCACAATGGATTGTTGTTTCTGATCTATACCCGTATTGCGTTTTTGCTGCCCTATGCTTCCCCAACCCTTCAGGCAGTAAAATGGCATACAGGTAACTAAGCCCGGTATGTTTCGTTATTTCCGAGTGTAGCTACATACGTATACTACAGGAGCAGCCTGCAAGCGGCAACAAATCCGTTGCCCCGTGGTTGCCAGATTATCAAAGAAACATATCTATGCTCGAAACAGATCAGTTATCGCTTAATATACCCGATACTACAAAACCCCGTGTTGTCATAATAGGAGGTGGGTTTGGAGGTATTAACCTAGCCAAAAAATTAAAAAGTGAGGATTTTCAGGTGGTAATGTTCGACAGACAGAACTACCACGGTTTCTGGCCACTCCTGTACCAGGTAGCAACAGCCGGGCTTGAGCCGGATTCTATTGCGGAGCCACTGCGTAAGATGTTTGGCAGTGATGAATTTGAAGATTTTCACTTCCGGTTAGTGAAAGTAATCGGCATCAATCCAACTGTCAAAACAGTTTCAACACTAATCGGCGACCTGCCTTACGATTACCTGGTGGTGGCCACCGGCACAAAATCCAACTACTTCGGAAACGATCAGGTTAAGAAATACTCTTTCCCGCTGAAGCAGATACCGGATGCCCTGAACCTGCGCAGCCAGCTTTTGCAGTGCTTTGAGCAGGCCAACATGACCATCAACCCGGAAATCAAGCAGAGCCTGATGAACGTTGTGATTGTAGGTGGTGGCCCTACAGGTGTAGAGTTGGCCGGTGCGTTGGCAGAAATGAGAAAGTACATCCTGCCAACTGATTACCCGGGAATGGACTTCACCAAGATGAATATTTACCTCGTAGAGGGTATGGACAGAGTGCTGCCGCCAATGTCGCCCCAGGCCAGCGCCAAAACGCAGCAGTACCTCGAGGAACTGGGTATAAACATCAAATTAAACACACTGGTAGAGTCTTACGACGGCAACATTGCCACGTTAAAAGGCGGTGACCAGATACGGACGCATACCTTGATATGGGCAGCCGGCGTTTCCGGCGCTTTAGTAGATGGCCTGCCTGCAGAAGCAGTAGAGCGGGGAAGAATACTGGTGAATCAGTATAACCAGGTGTTGGGCTTCCCTGAAATTTTTGCCATTGGCGACATTGCCTTCATGAAAACAGATGAATACCCGAAAGGACACCCGGGAGTAGCGCAACCTGCTATTCAGCAGGGGAAGCTTTTGGCAAAGAACCTTCCAAAATTAATCCGCAATCAGCCACTGGAGCCATTCAAGTACTTCGACAAAGGATCGCTGGCGATTGTAGGCCGAAATCGTGCTGTGGCGGATTTACCAAAGGGCAAGCACCTGAGTGGTTTCCTTGCCTGGATGATTTGGCTGTTTGTGCATATCATGTATCTCGTAGGTTTTAGAAACAAACTGGTAGTGCTTAGCAACTGGCTCTACCGTTTCTTTACCTATGAGCGGGGCACCCGCCTTATTATAAGGCCTTTCGTGCGGAAAGGCGACAGAGTGAAGCGGGAATTTTTTGAAAAGTATAATACAGAGTAGCCTGTACCGGAACCTATAAAAGCAGCAAAGCCGTCAGATATCTGACGGCTTTGCTGCTTTTAATTATAAAGAAGTATCAGCTTACTGAGCAGAGTTGCTGTTCCCGCCGCCGTTTGTGCGGCTTGTGGAGCGCTCACGCTGCATGGTATTAGGCTGCTGCCTGTTTTGCTGCTGATAGATTTCGAAACGGGACGGGGCCATACGGCGCGGATAGCTGTTATCTGACAAGTCTGTGTCTGCTGTCTGCAGGTAAGGGTCCAGTGTAAAGCTTACCACAGGCTTCTCCGTGATAAATACTTTAGTGATCTCGTTGTTATTATAACGCCATATCTCCGCCGGAATGTTTATTACTTCTTCTGAACCGTCCTCATAGTTCATCTTCACAACCAGCGGCATCACGAGCCCTCCTTTGTTCTGGAAACCTACTTCATAAAAGTTAAGTCCTGAGTCCAGTGCTTTTTTCTGTGCCGGAGAAAGGTTCTTCATGAAAGCCTGGTGACGCTGCAGGTCAGCGGCTGTGGTTGCCAATGGGTCATAGTTGTTGTAAAAGTCCTTTAGCTCCGGCTTCTCGTCTACCAGTGTCTTCTGAATGTCCTGCAGGTTGCGCTGCTGCGAAAGCGTTTGTGGTGCTTTGTTTTGCTGCTCACGGCGCTGTGCATTCACAAACTCCGGGTTCTGCGAATCGATGGTAAACCACTTTACATCAGAGATGGCAAGGTCAGTATGATCAGTGGTATAGAACCAGCCTCTCCAGAACCAATCTAAATCTACACCAGAGGCATCTTCCATGGTACGGAAGAAGTCAGCAGGCATCGGGTGCTTAAAGGCCCAGCGCTTCGCATACTCTTTGAAGGCATAGTCGAACAGCTCGCGGCCCATAATGGTCTCGCGTAAAATGTTGAGACCTGTCGCTGGTTTGCCGTAAGCGTTCGGGCCAAACTGCAGCACCGACTCAGAGTTTGTCATAATAGGGGTCTGCGTGTTTTTAGCGCTCTTCATGTACTCCACAATATCCTTCGGCTCACCACGGCGCGACGGATACCCGCGCTCCCACTCCTGCTCCGCCAGGTACTGCATGAAAGTGTTCAGGCCTTCATCCATCCACGTCCACTGGCGCTCATCCGAGTTGATGATCATCGGGAAGAAGTTATGGCCTACTTCATGTATGATAACAGATATCAGACCATACTTGGTGCGCTCAGAATAAGTGCCGTCTTCTTCCGGGCGATAGCCGTTGAAGGAAATCATAGGATATTCCATACCGCCCACAGGACCGTGTACAGAGATGGCCACCGGGTAAGGGTAGTCGATGGTGTGCTTGGAGTATACTTTTAAAGTATGTGCAACAGATTCCGTAGAATACTGCCCCCAAAGTGGATTTCCTTCTTTCGGGTAGTACGACATGGCCATTACGTTCTTGCCGCCCACGTTCGTGTTCATGGCATCCCAGATAAACTTGCGGGAGCTTGCCCATGCAAAGTCGCGCACATTTTTAGCCTCGTATACCCACGTCTTTTTGCCTGTGGCTTTGTTTTTTTCTGCCTGAGTGGCTTCCTCCTGCGTCACAATTACAACTGGCTTGTCGCTTTTGGCGGCCTGTGCCCATCGCTTTTGGTGCGTGGAAGAAAGCACTTGATTCGCATTCTGCAACTCACCGGTACCTGCCACTATATGGTCAGACGGCACCGTGATACTTACTTTATAGTCACCGAAAGGCAGGGCAAATTCACCGCTGCCCAGGAACTGCTTGTGCTGCCAGCCGTTTACGTCGTCATATACAGCCATGCGCGGGAACCACTGTGCAATCTCGTACAGGTAGTTATCGTCTTTCGGGAAGTATTCATACCCGGAGCGGCCACCCAATACTTTCTGGTCGTTTATCTTGTTTTTCCAATCGACATTGAAGGTGAAGCTCTGGTTTGGCTTCAGCGGAGAAGGCAGGTCTACACGCATCATCGTATTATTAATAGTGTGCTTCAGCGCCTTGCCGCTGCGGTCTGTTACTTTGCTGATCTTAAAACCGCCGTCAAACTCCTCGCGCGTCAGGTGCTCTACTGCCTGCACCGACATTTTATCCTGAACAGTGCCTGTTTGGGTCAGGTTGCTCATAGAGTTGGGCTCAAAGATATTCTGGTCCAGTTGCAACCACAGGTATGTCAGTACATCCGGAGAGTTGTTGGTATAGGTGATGGTCTCAGAGCCGGTAAGCGACTGGTTCTTGTCATCCAACTCTACTTTAATGTTATAATCGGCACGCTGCTGCCAGTACTGGTGGCCAGGGGCCCCGGAGGCAGTGCGGTAGGTGTTAGGGGTTGGCAGTTCCTGGCCCAACTGGCCAAATTTGGTGTCCTGCGCCAGCGCCGCTATCGGCCCCGCCACCAAGCCCACCAATGCCAAACCTGCTAAAAGGTTTCTCATGGAAATTGGATATGTTTTTAGGTTAGATTTTTAATATAGGTTATTTTATAAGGAGCATGATACGCTATTAAGTTCAAATATAGTTGTTTAAACCCTAAAATATATTGGTCTCCATCATCAAAACAAGGGCAACGCCCGCTGCGGCACTGGACAGCACCATAATCCAGTCCCGTTTTTTTGCCTTGAAGATGTTCATAACAATTGCACCAATTACAAGCAGTATAGCAACAATGAGTAACTGACCAAGTTCTATACCAATATTAAATGCAAGCAGCTGCTGCCAGATGCTGCCACTGCGCCCCAGCATCGCCCTCAGGAAATTAGAGAAGCCCATACCATGAATCAGACCAAATAACAGCGCCATCAGGTTATGAACAGATAAAATGGCACCCTGTTTGGACGCAGCTCCTTTCAGCTTAAAAAAATTTGTGATGCACGTGATGAGGATGGTGACCGGGATCAGGAACTCAATAAGGGCTGTGTTAAACCGGATGATGTTAAAAGTGGCAAGCGCCAGCGTGATGGAGTGTCCGATGGTGAATGAGGTAACCAGCGCGATTACTTTGCGCCAGTCATTCAGCGTGTAAATGGCACAAAGCGCCAGCAGAAACAGCATGTGGTCGTAAGCCTTGAAATCAAAGATATGATGAAAGCCCAACTCAATATAGGTCGAGAAAACAGAAGACACAGTCCGGAAAAGTAAGATGAAAAAACAAGGTGGCAAATTAGAGCTTTACTCTCTGAGTTGCAACAGCGGAGTGTGTACGAAACATAGCCTGCTGCACAAATGCCTGAAGCAATTCAGCGTTGATGCCGCTTTGCTGCTTCAGATTGTTTTGGGATTTGAATATGCCCTAACAGAATTCCGGAGGTTGTTCTAAGTTTATACCGCAATATTTGTTACTTTGAGCATACGTTGGCATATCATGCCTCTCGCACAAAACCTTTGCCTTCAGCAAAATCAGGACTTAACCAGCAAACCAAGCACATGAATTATTTCCACAGACCTGCACAGCGCAACTTTGTAAAAGTGGCAGCAGTAGGTGTTATAAGTTTAGCAATGACTTTTTCCGCCTGTACTTCTTCAGAATCCGACAGGGTGGAATCGGAAGAAACGACAGCAGGGAATCAAACTGAAAATACAGAGACAGCCATGGTATATGTAGGAACTTATGCTGACCCGGAGAACGAAAGCATCTTTCTTTATAAGTTGAACCCCGAAACCGGCGAGCTAAGCCGTGCGGGTGGTTTTAAAGGCGGTGCAAACCCATCGTTCCTGACCCTAGACGAGCAACGGAACCACCTGTACGCTGTGAATGAAACAACAGAGTTCCAGGGCCAGAAAAGCGGTGCCGTAAGTGCTTTTTCCGTGGATCAGCAGACAGGCAACCTTACGTTTCTGAACCAGGTGGCTTCTAAGGGAGGCGCACCCTGCTACATTTCTATTGGCGACGGAGGTAAAACTGTGCTGGTGGCCAATTATGTTGGTGGTAACGTAGCCGCGTTCCCGATACAGGAAAACGGGCAATTGGCAGAGGCCGCCGATGTGGAACAGCATGAAGGTTCCGGTCCAAACAAAGACCGGCAGGAGGCACCTCATGCCCATTATATGGCTCCCAGCCCCGACAACCGCTACGTTTATGGCGTAGATTTGGGCTTAGATAAGATATACAGTTATCGCCTCGATTCTGGCAGTGGTACCCTGACACCAGCCGAGCCTGCCGTGGCATTTGCCGCCAAGCCGGGTGCTGGTCCGCGTCAGATGGCTTTCCACCCCAATGGGCAGTATGCGTATGTCATCAACGAGCTTAACTCTACTATGACGGCTCTGACCTACGACAGTGGCAATGGTACTCTTTCTGAAGTACAAACCCTCTCCACACTGCCGGCTGATCATGAGGGAGAGAATCACCCGGCTGCTGTCAGAATATCCCCTGATGGAAAGTACCTCTATGGCTCCAACCGCGGGCACAACAGCATTGTCGTTTATCAAATTGATGAAAGTACCGGAAAGCTGACGTTTATAGAAACCGTTCCGACAGGAGGTGATTGGCCCCGTGATTTCACCATCGACCTGACGGGGAATTTGCTGCTGGTAGCAAACGAGCGCTCCAACAACATCGTCTCTTTTAAAATAGACAAAGCCACGGGAAAGCTAACCCCTACAGGCCATGAGGCAGAGGTGCACAAGCCGGTAAACGTACACGTGGTGCCTGACTTTCAGTAGTTACTATAGAAGCCAAAGCTAAAAAATCAAAAAAGCGTCAGCCGTAATGGTTGACGCTTTTTTGATTCAGATACTATCGTTTAGGGCTTAGCAAAGAAACACTGCACCCTATAGAAACAAAATCCGTCATAAGTAGAGGTATTGGAGGAACGTAAGTTATGGTATATAAGAACAATTACTCAGCTAAGTTAAAACAGCCGCTTAAAGTGGCTTTGGCAGGTTTAAGCCACGACCATGTGGAAGGGGCGCTGGAACGCCTTGCACAGGAGGATGTGCTGGTAATAGGTATTGCAGAAGGTAACGAAGAGTTGGTGCAGCGCTACCGGAGGAGCTATCAGCTACCGGAGTCACTGTTTTATAAAGACCTGCCTACGCTCCTGGAGTATGAAAAGCCTGATGTGGTAATGGCCTATAATGCCATAGCAGAACATGGAGCGGTAGTAGAAGCCTGTGCGCCTTTAGGAGTGCATGTGATGGTGGAAAAGCCTTTGGCTACCACTGTAAAAGATGCAGCGCGTATGGCAGAGCTTGCGCGCAGGCACCGCATACACCTGCTCACAAATTATGAAACCACCTGGTACCCAAGCAACCAGGAAGTGTGCATCATGGTGCGCCATCGTATAGCGGTAGGGGAAATCCGGAAGATGGTAGTGCATGATGGCAACATCGGACCAAAGGAACTCGGCTGTTCCAAAGAGTTCTTGGGTTGGCTTACAGACCCGGAAAAAAATGGCGGAGGTGCTATAACAGACTTTGGCTGCTATGGTGCCAACCTGATGACGTGGCTGATGCAGGGGCAGGAACCATTGGCTGTTACAGCCGTTACCCGCCAATTGAAGCCGGAGGTTTACCCCATCGTAGATGACGATGCGACCATTATCCTGGAGTACCCGCAGGCGACTGGTGTCATAGAAGCCTCCTGGAACTGGCCTTACAATATAAAGGACCTTGAAGTCTATGGACAGACTGGTTACCTGCAGGCGGTAAACAGCGATACCCTACGCTCAAAGAAAGAAGCTGATGAAGATTATAAAATAGACAAAATAGAGCCCCTGGCTGCTCCTTACCAGGATTATGTGTCTTACTTTGCTGCCGTGGTGAGAGGTGAAATCAAACCAGAGCAGGACTTGTCTTCCCTGGAAAATAACCTGACGGTGGTGAAGATTCTGGAAGCCGCAAGGGAATCGGCCCGGAAGGGGAAAAGGGTGGTGTTAAAGATTTAGTCTGCCACCAGTTATGCTGTCGCGAAACTTACGGCAGAAAAAAACGGCCACCCAAGCGGGTGGCCGTTTTACAGCTAAACTCTAAACTTATACTTCTACTTATTCTCCCGTAGGAATCTCCACGTCCACATTCACGAAACGAATCTTGCCGTCCTCCAGCGTAGCTTCCACCACTGAATCTTTGCTAATCTTGCCAGCCAGGATATCTTTGGAAAGCTCGTTCAGTATCTGGCGCTGCAGCACACGCTTCAGCGGACGGGCACCAAACTGCGGGTCGAAGCCTTGCTCGCCCAGGTAATCCAGCACCTCGTCGGTGGCTATCAGTTGAATACCTGTCTCTTCCAATCGATCCTGTATGTGCCCGAATTGAATAGTCACAATCTTGCGGATGTCGCCACGACTCAGCGGACGGAACATCACTAACTCATCGATGCGGTTCAGGAACTCCGGTCTTACCGACTTCTTCAGCAGGTCGAACACTTCATCTTTGGTGCGTTCAATCACCTCGTCGTGGTTAAACTCATCCATCGTCTCAAAATTGCTCTGGATAATGTGCGAACCAATATTCGAGGTCATGATGATAATGGTGTTCTTGAAGTTCACCACGCGGCCTTTGCTGTCTGTTAAACGACCATCGTCCAATACCTGCAGCAGGATGTTGAACACGTCCGGGTGCGCTTTCTCAATCTCGTCGAGCAGCACCACAGAGTATGGCTTACGGCGGATGGCCTCAGTTAGCTGCCCACCTTCATCGTAACCTATGTATCCCGGAGGCGCACCGATTAATCTGCTCACCGCATGGCGCTCCTGGTACTCACTCATGTCGATACGCACCATGGCATTGTCGTCGTTGAAGAGGTAATCAGCCAGTGCCTTTGCCAGCTCGGTTTTACCCACACCCGTTGTACCCAGGAAGATGAACGAACCAATCGGGCGCTTGGGATCCTGCATACCGGCCCGGCTTCGGCGCACAGCATCAGAAATTGCCTCTATGGCTTCTTCCTGGCCAGCTACACGTTTACCCAATTCCTGCTCCAGATTGAGGAGTTTCTCGCGGTCGCTCTGCAGCATTTTACTTACCGGAATGCCTGTCCATTTGGCTACTATCTCGGCAATGTCCTCGGCATTCACCTCTTCCTTCAGCATTGGGTTTTCGCCCTGCATCTCGCGCACCTGCTCCTGCAACTGCTTCAGTTTGGCTTCAGCCTCCTGAATTTTGCCATAGCGCAACTCTGCTACGCGGCCATAATCGCCTGCTCGCTCCGCCTGCTCGGCTTCCAGTTTATACTGCTCAATATTTTCCTTCTCTTTCTGCAGCCCCTCAATGATCTGCTTTTCGTTCTGCCACTTGGCTTTCAAATCATCGCGCTTGCCACTTAAGTCAGCAATCTCTTTGGAGAGCACTGTCTCTTTATCCTTATCGTTTTCACGACGAATAGCCTCGCGCTCAATTTCCAGCTGCATGATGCGGCGCTGAATCTCATCCAACTCTACAGGCAGAGAGTCAATCTCGATGCGCAGTTTCGCAGCCGCCTCGTCCATCAGGTCAATGGCCTTATCTGGTAAAAAGCGGTCGGAGATATAGCGGTTAGATAGCTCCACAGAGGCAATGATCGCGTCATCTTTGATGCGCACGCCGTGGTGAAGTTCATACTTGTCTTTGATACCGCGAAGAATAGAGATGGCATCCGGCACATTTGGTTCGTCTACCATTACCGCCTGGAAGCGTCGCTCCAACGCTTTATCCTTCTCAATATATTTCTGATACTCTTTCAGGGTAGTCGCACCAATGGCATGTAGTTCACCACGTGCCAAAGCTGGCTTCAGCAGGTTTGCTGCGTCCATGGCACTGTCGCCACCGGCACCGGCACCAATCAGTGTATGAATCTCGTCGATGAAGAGCACAATCTCACCTTCGGCGTCAATCACTTCTTTGATTACCGCTTTCAGGCGCTCCTCAAATTCACCTTTATACTTGGCACCTGCCACCAGCAGGCCCATGTCCAGGCTCATCAGCGTCTTCGACTTCAGGTTTTCTGGTACGTCGCCCGCCACAATACGCTGTGCCAGGCCTTCCACGATGGCGGTTTTACCCACACCAGGTTCACCCAGCAATACCGGGTTATTCTTGGTACGGCGACTCAGGATTTGCAGCACCCGACGGATTTCTTCGTCACGGCCAATCACCGGGTCAATTTTACCGGCACGTGCCAGTTCGTTCAAGTCTTTGGCGTAACGCTTCAGCGAGTTGTACTTTGCTTCGGCGTTCTGGTCTGTTACCTTGGCACCACCGCGCAATTCTTTGATGGCCTTTTTGAGGTCCTTCTCATTAAAGCCAACATCCTTCAGCAGGCCAGCAACCTTGTCGCGGCCAGCCAGCAGGCCCAGCAGCATGTGCTCAATAGCGACATACTCATCACCAAACTCCTTCAGGTAAGAAGTAGCCTTTTGTAAAGCAGCCGCTGCATCGTTGGCAAGATACGGGCCACCACCGCCTGTTACTTTTGGGTAACCGGCTACAATTTCGTCTAGTTTACTGTTGAGAATATTGCTGTTTACATTTAGCTTCTGCAACAGGAAGTTTGTCACATTCTCATCTGTGGCGAGAATCGCTTTAAATATATGCCCAGTCTCAATAGCCTGCTGCTGATTGCCGCCTGCTATTTCAGTGGCCTTTTGTATGGCCTCCTGCGCTTTGATGGTATAGTTATTAAAGTTCATGTCTTCGTCTGTTTTCCTTTGGTTGTACTTACAATCGCTATACAATCAATTTACGCTCCAATGGTATTTTAGGGAGGATATTATGTAATTATGTCATGATTTTGGTAAGTGTTTTGTGGGTTTTGAGACAGAATGGCAGGAGAATTGTCTGAATCAGGATTTTCAGGATTAGAGGATTTCCAGGATGATGTAACTCATCAATATGTATAAAATTTTTTAAGTTCATGGGAATGCTAATTTTAAGCACTACAGGTTTATGTATTTGCTGTTATTTATCTTCTTGTATTGGAGGCTGCTTGCTCCGAAGTTGATGAGTAGGCCGAGTGGGAGATTATAGGCAGCCACATAATTCTTAGCTTGTGCTAAATGAACATCTTCTAACATAATCAATGCCTTTAGTTCTACTACAATGTTATTTTCAACTATAAAATCTGCTCTGCGGCTTCCTACTACTGTGTCCTTATAAAAGATGATTTGCTCCTTTTCACGCTCAAATCCTAATCCATCAAGTTCCATCTCGATTGCCAGACATCGCTGATAAATAACTTCTTGAAATCCATTTCCAAGCGTATTGTGGACTTTCATGGCACACCCGATTACTTTATAAGTTATATCATTTAACCGGATTAATTTTTATACGGTGACGCTCCTGCAAATACTAAACTTGAAGAGTAGGTACATACAAAATCATAGCTGTAACTCATAACTATAGTAATCCTGAAAATCCTCTAATCCTGAAAATCCTGATTCAGACATCCTTCTTAAACACCGCAGCATAATGGTCCGCCAGCCGTGTAGGTTCCGGCAGTTTATGCTTTAAAGCACAAGTCATGGCTATCTCAGTAGCAGAGGCCAAATCCATCAGGTGACCCGGCGATACAAAAACGGGTTTGACTCTGTCTTTTGTGCGGAGCACGTTGGCGATCACTTCATCTTTATAAACTAAGGGAGACAAAGAACCTTTGGTGACAGCAGGCTCTGTATACTTGCCGACCAGTACTTTTTTGGCGACGCCCATGGTGGGTTTGTTCAGGTGCAGCCCCAGGTGCGTGGCGATTCCCAGTTTGCGCGGGTGCGATATGCCGTGTCCGTCTACCATTATCAGGTCGGGCTTTTGCTGCAGCTTCTCATAAGCTTTCAGCAGGTTGGGCGCTTCTCTGAAAGCCAGGAAACCTGGTATATACGGCAACTCCACCGGCCCGTGGTGCCATACTTTTTCCACTACCTCCAACTCAGGGTACGTCAGTAGCACAAAAACAGATAGGATGCTGTCCTCGCCGATAAAGGAGGAGTCGCAGCCGGCAATCAGCGTCAGGTTAGAATCCGGCTTCTGTAGTACCACGCGCTGCTGCATCTCGTTCTGCTGTGCTGTGAGTTGCTTTAAAATAATTGGGTCGGGTGGGGGAGCGTCAAAACTTCTGTAGTAGGCCATCTTTTAATTATGAATAACTGAATAATTGACTTTTGAATGAGTAGTTTAGCGAACGTTAAAGGATCTGCTACTTTTGACTTGAAGGATTCGCTTACACTTTTCGTACGTGTTTTCTATTCAATTATTCAAACGTCAGTCATTCAAAATTGATTAAGCACTGCAGGGCATGCGGAGGTCTGCGAAGAGCAGGCGCCACCTTTCACCATCATGGGCAAAGTGGAAACGGAAGTAGCTGCGGGTATGCAACACTGTTTTCTGTACCTGCTGCTGCATCTGCTGCACGTGTTTCTCCTGTTCGTCTTCTAAACTCGCATACTTCCACATGTCACTTGTCTTAAAATCAGTGGTGTTTTTATAGAAGCAGCCATCTGCTGCGAAGCCTGTTCGGCCCCTATCCATCCAGGCACAGTTGAACTCCGGGAACTCCTGCCGCTCCTGCAAAGAGCACTCCTGCATTTGGTCCCTTATAGAAGTGAAAGGCTGATCCTGGTAACTGCGCTGCACCTGCTGTATGTTACTGAAATGGGTGTATGCCGGCACAGCGCCCGGTTGTTCTATCAGCCAAAACCCATGCTGAGGCGAAATGAACTGGTTCAGCCCTACTGTGTCTCCGGCCTGCAGCGCTTTGAAAAAGTGTTCAAAAGCGACCTCAAAACTTATCGTGTCGGAGCCGGGGGTGTTCTCCTTGCGCTGTGGCTCCTCCTGCACAGCCTCCAGAGAATCGATACCGCTGCTGCTCAGGGTTCCTGAGCCATCAGCGCCCTTCTGTTCGGAGGTGCACGCACTGTATAAGGCAGATAAGAGGAGGAGGCAAGGTATGAAATATCGCATAACAAGCGGTTTAGCTATACTGATTACGGCAGAAGGCTGGTAAGGAGTTGTGCCGCCTGAACTTTGGAGGGAAGAGGTCGTACCTTCATAATAGGCTTTGGTAACAGAGCCGCTGTCTGAACTATACGAATAAGCTATGGCAAACTATATAATGAATGAGAGTGTGCGAATTGATATGCCGGATGCGGCGCTGATAGGAGACCTTGCTATTCCGGGAGAAGCGAAAGGGCTTGTGGTTTTCGCCCATGGAAGTGGCAGTAGCCGCCTCAGCAAGCGAAACCGTTTTGTGGCGGAACACCTGCAAAAGTCTGGATTTGGCACCCTGTTGTTTGACTTGCTTACTCCTGAAGAAGATGAGGAAGGGAAAAAGAAGTTTGATATTCCGCTTTTGACCCAGCGTTTGATTGAGACAACCTACTGGCTTCAGAAAGACCCACGCACGAGCGAATACAACTATGCCTACTTTGGGGCCAGCACAGGTGCGGCAGCGGCCCTGGGTGCCGCTGCCGCTTTAGGCGGAGATATTATCAAGTGCGTGGTGAGCAGGGGTGGCCGGCCGGACTTAGCAGACACAGCACTGCCGGATGTCCAGTCTCCTACTTTGCTCATAGTAGGCGGAAAGGATGAAAACGTGCTGGAAATGAACATCCAGGCAAACAACCAACTTCTGGGAATTAAAGATGTGGAAATAGTACCGGATGCCACCCACCTTTTCGAAGAACCGGGCGCATTAGAGATGGCGGCCCAACTTGCCACTGACTGGTTCCGAAAGTACCTCGCACCTCAAAAGCAACAGCCTCTGCGCCAGAACCAACCGTAGGGCAGGCAATGTTATCATTGTTGAACAACACAATGCATGACTATGAACTCAGAGCGGATACGAAACAGGAAAGAAGCTGCGCTGCTGCTGGCAGAACGGCTGGAGAAGTATAGGGGAGAACAGGGCGTTGTGCTGGCCATTCCACGGGGCGGAGTGCCAGTGGCTGCCCCCATCGCCAAGCACCTGGGTATGCCACTTGAGGTGACGCTTTCCAAAAAAATCGGACACCCGTCTAACCCTGAATTTGCCATAGGTTCTGTCAGTTTGGGCAGTGTGGCCGTGGATGAAAGGGCAGAAGTGCCAACAGCCTATGTTGAGGCCGAAGTAACCCGGATACGGGAGAACCTGCGCCACAAGTATAGCCTTTATATGGGCAACCGGGAACACGTACCCCTGAAGGACCGCGTAGTAATCATCGTGGATGACGGTGTGGCTACCGGCAAAACGCTGATGGCAACCATAGAGCTGGTTAAAAAAGAGGCTCCGCGTAAAATAGTAGTAGCTGTGCCTGTCGCATCGCCCTCTGCCTATGACCAAATAGATAGTATGGTAGATGAGGTGATATGCCTGTTGGTGCCCCCCTACTTTCAGGCAGTAGGTCAGTTCTACGACGAGTTCTCCCAAATAAGCGATGAGTTGGTGATAAAGCTGCTGCAGGAGCAGGAGAATTCCTGACATGGCTTCCCGATAAAGAATACTACTCCATTGGCTTATATATTTAGCAAGGCACAGCTGTACAAAACAGCCCGGATAAGCTAATAGCAAAAAAATATTTTATAGATTAGCCTTCGGGTTAGCTGTTAGCTCTCTCTTTCCCCTGTTGTTGCAAACCGACGCATGCTCCCTTTTTATTCTAAGTTCAAAAACCTCTGCCAGACACGGGTTACTGGTTTAGGATTAAGTATTTTCCGGATTTTCTTCAGCATCATCCTGATAGTAGAAGTGGCAAAAGTGTTTTATTTCCGCCACCTGTACTTCGATCCGATACCGTATATCGTAGAGTCGGAAATCAGCTTTTCATTGGTGCTGCTTGGCTGGATTGGTGTACTGTTCTTTCTGCTAATTGGCTTTCTACCTAAGACTGCGGCCATCATCAATTATGTGCTGGTGCTGGTTTTCTTCTCTTCTTTTACCACAATCAAGTATCATTTTGATGCTGCCTTAGTTGGAGTCAGCTTTCTTCTAATCATACTACCCATTGCCAGCACATGGTCCGTGGACAGCTTTCTGTATAGAGTGCAGCACCCACAGGAGAGTGAGCAGAAGGTGCGGAGAGTCTACTATTTCTTGCCTGTTCTGCTGGTGCTCTGCCTCCAATACCTGGACTCTTTTTTCCATAAAGCGGCATCCGCTATGTGGCTGAAAGGACTTGGGATATGGTTGCCTGCATCCCTGCCAAACCAAGTTTATTCATCCCACTTTTGGCTGCTAAACCAGAAGGAGATTATAATTGGGCTGGGTTACCTGGTGATGCTATTCGAGGTGCTGTTTATCTTCCTGCTTCCGTTCCGGAAAATCAGGCCGTGGCTCGCTTTGACGGGAGTATGTATGCATCTGGGAATTGCTTTCACCTTTCCTATACCCTCCTTCGGCCTCACCTTTGCCGGAGTATATATGCTTCTACTGCCTCATTCCTTTTGGTCTGGAATCAAATTAACAAATAGAATAAGACGTGCCGGTAATGCTACCAATTTCGACAGGCTTTCGTGGTTAAAGTCCATATTGGTTCTCTATCCTGCACAGCGGCAGTTACAACAAGAGGAGATGGGCTATAGCTACAAACAGCGAGAGCAGGTAAAAGTGAAACTGTTGTACTGCTTCACCTTTTACCTCGTGCTCGCCCAACTAATCAAACTGTTACATGCTCCCCTGATCGTCAATGTCAGCAACTACGCAGGGTTGTCAACGCTCCGCAACTATATGGCGAAGGCCTTCCTTCCTCTGGAAGTTATAAATTCAAAAGTATTGGGTGTAACAGAAAACCTGATTTACACTGGCTTTGAAGAAGGTAGCTACAGTATATTGTCTGTTGAATACATTGGGCCAGACAAGGGGACGGTTTGGCTACCTATCATCGACAGGCAAGGAAAAGCGTCTGCTTATTCCTTTGGCAGGATGTTTACAAAATGGTCTCGTACTATTGGTGCTTACCCCGAAGATACTGCTCAGGTAAAGGACGGGGTAGTGCGGTTCACCGCGTTCTGGGCTGCAAAGCACAAAGTATCACTACAGGATGCTACCTTCAGATTGCTGGCTAAAGAGGCAACTGTACAGTTCAACTGGGAAAGAGATTATCTGCGGAAACAGATAGATAATCCATGGCATGAAGTAGGGAAACTAGTATGGCAGAACAATAAACCCCAGCTATTGCTGCACTAATTTAGGTGAGAGGCTGCCAAATTATTCTCGTTCAAGATGGCTTTTAATATAAAGCAGGAAAGCGGTTTCTCCATTAGCCTATTTCAAAAAGACTCTTATATTTGCTATTATAACTTATTTGCTACTATAACCTGTACTTACTTCCCGCGTTGGTGATAATATAGATAAAACTAAAAGAACAAGATGACGACAAAAACAGCTAAGATAGTTTATACCATAACCGATGAAGCGCCAGCACTGGCAACACGCTCCTTCTTACCTATCGTGGAAACCTTTACCAAGGCCGCTGGCATCGATGTGGAAACAAGAGACATCTCACTTGCCGGGCGTATTCTCGCTACTTTTCCTGATAAACTAACTGAGGACCAGAAGCAAAATGATGACCTGGCTTACCTGGGCGATGTAGCGAAAACCCCGGAAGCAAACATTATTAAATTGCCTAACATCAGTGCTTCAGTACCGCAGCTAACGGCTGCCATAAAAGAGCTTCAGGCACAGGGCTACAATATTCCTGACTACCCGTCAGAGCCGAAAGATGAGGCTGAAAAAGAAATAAGGGCCCGCTATGCCAGGATTCTCGGTAGCGCTGTAAACCCGGTCCTGAGAGAAGGTAACTCAGACCGCAGAGTGGCAGAGGCTGTAAAGCAATACGCGAAGCAGAACCCACACTCCATGGGCGAGTGGAGTTCTGATTCCAAAACGCACGTGGCGCATATGGACGGCGGCGACTTTTATGGCAGTGAGAAGTCTGTTGTTGTAGAAAAGGCCGGTGACGTTAAAATAGAATTCGTTGCTGCCGACGGAAGCACCAGAACGCTGAAAGAGAAGGTAACCCTGCAGGAAGGTGAAGTAATAGATTCTGCTGTGATGAGCAGAAGTGCCCTGCGTTCATTCCTGGAAGAAGCGATAGAAGACGCTAAAAACAACGACGTGCTCCTGTCTCTTCACTTAAAGGCAACCATGATGAAAGTATCGGATCCTATTATGTTTGGGCATGCCGTTACCGTTTTCTTCAAAGATGTATTTGCAAAGCATGCCGACACCTTCAGGGAAATTGGAGTGAATCCTAACAATGGTCTGGGTGATGTATATGCAAAAATAAAGAACCTGCCTGACGAAAAGAGAACAGAGATAGAAGCCGACCTGAAGGCCGCTTATGAAAAAGGCCCTAAGCTGGCGATGGTTAATTCCGATAAGGGCATCACTAACCTGCACGTGCCAAGCGATGTGATTATTGACGCCTCTATGCCGGCGGCAATCCGTTCCTCCGGAAAGATGTGGGGACCTGATAGCAAACTGCATGACACAAAAGCCATTATACCGGACCGTAGCTATGCAGGTATTTACCAGGAGGTAATCAACTTCCATAAAGAGAATGGCGCTTTTGATGTAACTACCATGGGTACCGTTCCGAATATCGGCCTGATGGCGCAGAAAGCAGAAGAGTACGGCTCGCACGATAAAACGTTTGAGATGACGGAAAGTGGTGCCGTGCGGGTGGTAGATGCTTCCGGCAATACCCTGATGGAGCAGAAAGTAGAAGAAGGGGATATCTTCAGAATGACGCAGACAAAAGACCTGCCGATCCAGGACTGGGTGAAACTGGCTGTGACAAGAGCAAGAGTTACCAACACACCTGCTATCTTCTGGTTGGACCCGAACAGAGCACACGATGCCAACCTGATAAAGAAAGTAAACCGCTACCTGCAGGACCATGATACAAATGGGCTTGAAATACAGATTATGTCTCCGGTAGAGGCAATGCGTTATACCTTAGAGCGTGCCAAAGCGGGTAAAGACACTATATCTGTAACTGGTAACGTATTGCGCGACTACCTCACTGACCTGTTCCCTATTATAGAGTTAGGTACCAGTGCCAAAATGCTTTCCATTGTTCCGTTGCTGGACGGCGGTGGCTTGTTCGAGACAGGTGCGGGCGGTTCTGCACCGAAGCACGTGGAGCAGTTCATGGAAGAGAACTACCTGCGCTGGGATTCACTGGGTGAGTTCTTAGCCCTAGCTGTATCGCTGGAGGATCTGGCGTACAAGACGGACAATGAAAAGGCTAAAGTGTTGGCAGAAGCCTTGAATAAAGCGAACGCTGAGTTCTTGGAGAAGGACAAATCACCAACACGTAAAGTGGGTGGAATAGATAACCGTGGCAGCCATTTCTACCTGGCGCTTTACTGGGCAGAGGCACTGGCAGAGCAATCGAAAGACAAGGAACTACAGGAAAGATTTTCCAAACTGGCGAAGGAGCTGGGTGAGAACGAAGAGAAGATTGTAAGCGAGTTAAACGCTGTGCAGGGCCAGCCTGTGGAACTGGGAGGCTACTTTCACCCGGATACCGACAAAGCTGTGAAAGCCATGCGTCCAAGCGAAACACTTAACAGTGCATTAGCTGATTTCTAAGAGAACTATAGTTTAAATGAAAGGCTGCCTGATTTATTTTAGGCAGCCTTTTATCATAATATATAGCTGGTGCGAACTTGTACCTCCCGCCATTGTTGGTGTTTTCACCAAAAACAAAACGCACAGCCGCTGCAGTTGAATTGTTGGTGAAAACACCAACAATGGCAGAATGGCTGATCAACATCCCCTTGCAAGGCAAAAGAAAAGGTCTCCTTAGCAAGGAGACCTTTTCTTTTATAAAACATAAACCCTATTCTTTAGTCAGCATTAGAACCAATGTTACCTTGCGCCACTATCGTTGCCAGGTCAGTAGCACTCAGGTGCACATTAACATACCCATCGTAGGTTAATACATCATCATAGCCGAATGGAGTGCCATCATCGAGGGTGGCCACATTGGATTTGCTCATGCCGGTGGTGCCATTTACAGGATTGAATGTGTACACAATGCCACCGCCTTCCTCAGCTGAATTCTGGTGAATATGCGCAGGGTGCTCGCCTCCGTCAGGGGTGCCTGTAAGGAAGATAGTGGCGAGTGCCTCGCCGTTCCTTCTTTCCTCAAAAAGAACCGTTCCGCTAATGCCTTCTACTGCTCTTTCTTCCAGAGCATACTGCTTAGATTCCCCTGTCAGTTCATTCTGGCCTATGTCACCTTGCGCTACTATCGTTCCCAGATCATCCTCGCTTAGGTGCACGTTGATATAGCCATCGTATTCCAGCAGGTCTTCATAGGATACAGGCATTCCAGCATCAGTTTCACGCACAATAGTTACACTTCTTCCACTCGCTCCGTTAACCGGTTGTAAAGAGATTTCAATACCACCTCCTTCTACAGCTGTATTTCCATGGATGTGTGCTGGATGCATGCCACCGGCAGGTGTGCCTGAAAGCTGGATGGTGATGGAGGTGGCTCCGTCGTTAAGCTTTACAAATGTTGCCGTCCCCTCTATGTTAGGATCCGCCACAGAATACAACTCATACACTTTTACATCCTTAACAGGCAATGGAAGATCATCATCTTCTTTACAACTGGTAAAGGCAAAGGTACTGAGCACTAAAAGCAGTGCTGTAATTCTGAATTTTGTGAAATAGTTTAGCATAGTTTTTTAGTAATAGTTAGAAAAAAAATCTGCTTCAGGAAAAGCATTGTAGTTCTAACCAATTGATTTTTATATTGTTTTGAGATTTTTCGGTTGCCCTCTCAGATTAACCAAGGGCATATATAAAACCTTAGGTCTTGTACATCCGAAACAACTAAATCTAAAATGTCCCAGTTTCCCCGGGTAAATTGCCAGCGTTAGTATTCTCAACAACATCTAGAACTCCTCCTTTTTCGCTTGCTGGTGAAAATACGCAGCAAGGGCGGCGGTTGAAAAAGAGTACTTCCTTGCTGCTTTTAGGAGGGCGAGGTAAAACAAAAGCGGCAGCCAAAGTTTGGCTGCCGCTTTTGCTCTTATAAAGATGTCATATTTTGCATTCCTTTACTTTAATATCTAAAGCAAAGAAAGCCCCTCCTGTTTTTAGGAGGGGTTGGGGGAGGTTAATACCCGAACAGTTCCTTCAAACTCAGTTGCTTCACTTTACCATACTTCTCCAGTTCCTTGAAGTTGAGCTTGTCTTTAGAGCCAATCACTAGTATTGCCTGTGGCTGGGCCTTTACATACTTCTGCTGAAATTCTTTCATCTGGTCGAAGGTCATGCTATTGGCGCTCTGGTACACATCCTGACGAATGTCGTAGTTGAGGCCAAGCTTTTTAGCACGCTCATAATCGAACAGGATGCCCGCCTTTGTGATGCGCTCTGTGGAGATGCTGTTGCGCAAAGAAGCACGGGCATTCTGGAAGTTTGCATCGGCCAACGGCATTTCAGTCAGAAGGGATTGCATACCGGCCATAGCCTCAGAAAGCTTGTCTGCCTGTGCACCGATATAAGACAGCAGGTAATTCGCGCGCCCTTGCTTGGAGGCAGGGGAGTAGAATGAATAAGTAGAGTAAGCCAGTGCTTTTGACTCACGCAGGTCCTGGAACACAATGCCGCCCATGTACTCATTGTACAACCTCACCACCGGAATAATGTCTTTGCTGTAAGGCACAGACTTGCTCAGGAACAGCATCTCGGCCTGCACCATGTCATAGTCGGCCCAGTATACGGTAGGCTCTTTAAAGTCAATTTCGGCATACACTTTCTCGGCTGGTACTGGCTTAAGCGTGGCAGGTACCATATGCCCGGTATTCAGCGCAGCAACCAGGTTGTCTGTTTCGCGTGGGCCATAGTACAGCACGCGGTGCTCATAAGTAGGAATGCTCTTGATGATGCTCACCAGTTCCTGCGGCTTCACGGCCTTCAGTTGCTTCTCGGTAAGCAGGGTGTTAAATGGGTTCTTAGGGCCATACTTGGCATAGTTAACCATTGCCTGCTGCAGAATTACGCCTTTATTCTTCTTGGCGTCTTCGCGAGCTTTCAGAATGCCGGCCACCATGTCGTTCAGCGCCTGCTGGTCTGGTTTCGGGTTCGCCAGTACGCTCTCGAACAGGTTCAGTCCTTTCTCGAAATTTTCGTCAAGGCCTGTCAGGCTTACGTATACTTGGTCGCCGGAAGAGAACACATCAAAGGAAGTACCTAACTTGTAAAGCTCCTTCTGCAACTCCTCAGCGGTATATTTGTCGGTGCCGAGGTACTTGAGGTAGTTCACCGCCATCCCCAGTTTCTGGTCGTTGTTGGTGCCCATGTCCAGGATGTAGTATAGCTGAAACAGTCCGTTTTCTTTGTTCTGAGTGTACAGCAGCGGAATGTCGTTCTTCAGCTTCTTCTCCACAATGTCTTTGGAGTAGTCGATAAATACCGGTTGCAGCGGCTGCACTTCACTTTCTTTTGCCAGGAAGGTTTTGTAGTAGTCTGATTGCGCATCGCGGTTAACCTCTACCGGCGTAATGGTTGGCTTTTCCACCTTCTGTGCACTTGGGTCCTGGCCGGAGCGCTTGTACACCAGTACATAGTTGTTGTTAAAGTACTTATTGGCTACATCTATCACGTCCTGCTTTGTGATCTGAGCAAATTCTTTCGGACGACTTACAAACTTGTCCCACGGCATTTCATAGATAAAGGAAGTTACAAAGGCATCGGCACGATTCCCGTTGTCTTCGTAGGCCTGCATGGTGTTGATTTTGTCGTTGTTTACCACCGCCGTCATCAGTTCTTCATCAAACTGACCTTTCTTGATCATGTCCAGCTGCGCGAGCAACAGGTCACGCACCTGGTCCAGCGACTGGCCCTGGCGCGGCATACCTGTCATCCGGAACGTGCCGTAGTCTTTCATAGGGGTGTCGTAGGCATACGACTGCAGTACCTTTTGCTGCTGGTTCAGGTTAAGGTCAATCAGGCCGGCAGCACCGTTGTACAGCAAATTGCTGATCATCTGCACCACCAACGCATCCTTTGTATTGATGCCCGGCGTACGGTAGGCAATAGACACGTTCTCTGCATCCGGACCAAGCACTTCCTTCACAATTGGCTGCTGAATAGGCTGCTCCTGCGCCACATTAAATGTTGGCACTGGCTTCTGCGGCATCTCGCCCCAATACTTGTCAATCAGGCGAATCGTTTTGTCAAAGTCGATGTCGCCTGACATGGCGATGGCCATGTTGTTCGGTACATAATACTTATCAAAATAATTCTTGATGGCTGTGATAGAAGGGTTTTTCAGGTGCTCAATGGTACCGATGGTGCTTTGCGTGCCGTATTGGTGCGTCGGGAACAACTCCGTGTTGATAACCTCTGCCACTTTGCGGGCATCACTGTCCAGGGAGCGGTTCTTTTCTTCGTACACCGCCTCCAGCTCTGTGTGAAACAGGCGGGGTACCATTTCCCGGAAGCGATCAGCCTCCAGCTCCAGCCAGCGCTCCATCTGGTTGCTCGGTATGTCATTCACATATACTGTCTGGTCTACCCAGGTATAGGCGTTCGTTCCTTTGGCACCAATGGCTGTCGTGGCTTTGTCATATTCGTTGGCAATGGCATAGGTAGCTGCCACACCAGACACGCTGTCGATTTGGTTATAGATTTTTTTGCGCATGGCCGCATCCGTGGTGTTGCGGTACTTCTCATACAGCGCCTCTATTTTTGCCAGCTCTTCTTTTTCTTTCTCCCAGTTTGCGGTGCCCAGTTTTGTGGTGCCTTTAAACACCATGTGCTCGAGGTAGTGCGCCAGGCCAGTCGCGTCTGCCGGATCATTTTTACTACCCGCACGCACGGCAATGTAGGTCTGGATACGGGGTGCCTCCTCGTAATCCGTCAGGTAAACTTTCAAACCATTGTCCAGGGTATAGACGCGTGCGTTCAGAGGGTCGTTGGGCGCTGTTTCGTATTTATATTCTTTCTCGGCAGGAGCTGTGGTGGCCGCTGCTGTGGTGTCGGTCGTCGACTGCGTCTGGTACGTCTCGTTTTTGCATTGCGTGAACATTAGCCCCAACGCAAGCAGTAACAGAGATGATCCTCTTTTTATAGCCATAGCTTTTATGTGGTTTACTTATAAAAATGAAGCAGCAAGACGTAAAACTGGATAAGTTGAATTGGGTGTTGTAACATCTACTGAGCTGAGATACATGTACCTTGGCTCAGTATTGCTAAGTATTGATTCAGTTTGTCCGGTAAAGTCTTGTTACTAAGAGATAAATATATGAAATATTTCCAGATTAGAAGTCCATATCCAGGCCCAGGCGCTGCCGTATATCGACGAGCATCGGATATTTCTCGGCGAGGTAGTTGAATTTATCCTGCGAAGTGTACATTTTGTTTTCCTCCTGCACTTCCATCACCTCAGCTTTTAGCTTGATGCCACGGTTGCCGATTTCCTTTTTCAGTTCGGCCAGCAGCGAAGGGCGCAGGCTTGTAAACTGGTCGAACATTACGTGGTTTTCGAGCTGTAGGGTGATCTCATTCTCATCGCTCACATGATACTGCCGGTTCAGGAGCGTATACTCCATCATGTTCTCCGACTTCTTTCTGCGTAATATGGCATGCCAGACTGTGTTCAGGCGGGCTTTGTCTACAGGAAGTGCCATGCCATAGTTGGGTTCTTCCTCTTCCTCAGCCACAGCTACTTCCGTGGCAACATCCTGCGCCGTCTGCAGGTCTTTCAGGCTCGGGAGCTTACTCAGCTTTTTAGCCGGAGGCAGCTGTATGCCAGAACGCGGTTTGTCTGCGCCACGGTCAGGGCCTGAGCCGGGAGGGGTTTGCGGGTTGGCAGGGGCAATGTGTGCATCCGGTGTTACCTCCTGCGGCTTTGGCGGCTGTTGCAGTTCCTCCGATGGTACATGGTTTGGCTGGTGCGGTTGCTGCAAACGTTCTGAGGGTACGCTATCTGGTGTTGGCTGCTGCAGCTTTTCAGAAGGCACCTGCCCTTCCTGGTCTTGCTGCGGCTGCGTTCCTGCCGCAGGCGTAGTGGTGGCACCTGCTGAACCGGTAGCGGCTGGTGCCGGCGCTGCTACCTTAGCTTTTTTTGCTGTTTCACCGTTTTGGGCAAAACTCAGGGCGGCATTCAGGTGTGCCATTTTCATGAGGCACAGCTCTACATGAAGGCGCTGATTCTTGCTGCTCTTATAGTGCATGTCGCAGGTGCTCACCAGGTTCAGGCCTGAGAGCAGGAACGACACAGAAGCCTTGGCAGACTGCTCTACATACTTCGCCTTGATGTTGTCCGACACCTCCAGCAGTTGCACGGTTGCCTGGTCTTTGCACACCAGCAGGCTACGGAAGTGCTCGCCGACACCTATCAGGAAATTGTGTGAATCAAAGCCGTTCTTCAGGATCTCATCGAACAGCAGCAGTGAACCGGAAAGGTTCTGCTCCAGCAGGTGGTCGGTCAGGCGGAAGTAATAATCATAATCCAGGATGTGCAGGTTCTCGACCGTGGCTTTGTAGGTGACGTTGCTGCCCGAGAAGGTCACCATCTGGTCGAAAATAGAGAGCGCATCGCGGAGCGCTCCATCGGCTTTCTGCGAAATCAGGTGCAGGGCGTCCGGTTCAGCCTGTATACTTTCTTTTGTGGCGATGCTGCCCAGATGGCGCACCATGTCCTCAATCCTGATTCTGTTGAAATCAAAAATCTGGCAACGCGACAGGATAGTCGGGATAATCTTATGGCGCTCTGTGGTGGCCAGTATGAAAATGGCATAGGAAGGCGGCTCCTCCAGCGTCTTCAGGAAGGCGTTGAAGGCCTGGTTTGAGAGCATGTGCACCTCATCTATGATATAGATTTTATACTTGCCCGTTTGCGGGGCATAACGCACCTGCTCCACCAGGTTCCGGATATCCTCTACCGAGTTGTTAGAGGCCGCATCGAGTTCGTGTATGTTAAAAGAGCTGTTGGAGTTAAAGCTTCGGCACGACTCGCACACGTTGCAGGCTTCTATTTCCGGGGTTATGTTCTGGCAGTTAATGGTTTTAGCCAGGATGCGGGCACAGGTGGTTTTACCCACACCGCGTGGCCCGCAGAAAAGGAATGCCTGCGCCAGGTGCTGGCTGCTGATGGCGTTTTTAAGGGTATTGGTTATATGATGCTGCCCCACCACGCTGTCGAACGTGGTCGGACGGTATTTACGCGCTGATACTACAAAGTTTTCCATTAGTACAAAGATAATCAAACTGAAGGTGAGATGGGAGGGGATTTATCCAGTAGTTTTCCAGATACTTATCCACTTCAGGCAGCAATTGAGTCTCAACACAGTTCAGCCGTAAATCGTTGAGTAGCGGAGCATTGAGAGGGAAGGTTTGTAAATTTCTTAAGCTATTTTTATGAAGCAGGGGCAACGGTAACTGCTTAAGAAGCTGTAGGCAGTCATCTCAAGGGTAAGTCTGAAACTTATGATTTGTGATACTGAGGTGGCTGAAGTCATTTCCCTACCTCACCGACTCATACCCACCTAAAACCCCTTTTTTTGAAAGCACCATCTGCCAGAGTTGGTTATTGCGGGCGCGGAAAGAGCCAGCGTTAGAAAGCAGGTAGTACTTCCACATCCGGTAAAATCGCTCACCATACTCTTCCTTAAGCTGGTCCCAGTGGCGGTCAAAGTTATGGAACCAGGCCATCAGGGTCAGGTCGTAATAAGGGCCAAAACTGTGAAAATCTTCCACCACAAACAAATGCTCCATGGCAGCTCCTAGTTGTTTTAGGGAAGGGATTAAACAGTTCGGGAAAATATATTTGTCAATGAACGGGTCAGGTGAGGTTTTAGATAATGGGAAACCGTTAGTGTGCAGCAAGAACAAACCATTGTCTTTAAGGCATCGGGCAGCTACGTTCATAAAGGTGCGGTGGTTTTGGTAGCCAATATGTTCAGTCAGCCCTATTGCGACAACATGGTCAAATTTCTCGTTCACCTCCCGGTAATCCTGCAGGCGAAGTTCCACTGGAAGCCCCTTGCACAACTCTTTGCCTAGCTTTACCTGTTCGCGTGCTACCGTTACACCTACTACTTCTGCACCATATCGCTCGGCAGCAAATTTTGCGAAGCTGCCCCAGCCACAACCAAGGTCTAGCACCCGTTGCCCAGGCTGCAGCCTTATTTTTCGGCAAACTAAATCTAGCTTATTTTCCTGCGCCTGGTCCAGGTTAGCTGCGTCTTTCCAGTAGCCACAAGTATAAACCATGCGTTTGTCTAACATCACTTGATAGAGGTTGTTGCCTATGTCGTAGTGCCGCTGGGCGTTACGAGCGGCTAATCCTTTTGTCTGAAAGTTTATCACTCTTGCAAGCAACATCTTCATCATGGTTCTCCAGCCAAACCTGGCTTTCTTATACAAATCTGCCCTTATCACCCGAAATGCGAATTCATCTATCTGCTCACAGTCCCACCAGCCGTCCATGTAAGACTCGCCCAGCCCCAGCGTTCCCTGGCTTAGCACCCGTTCATAGAACCCGTCGTTATGTATATGCAGATCCCATGGGTCGGAGCCGTTGATTTTTACATCTGCTGTAGCTAAAATATCGGCTACGTTCTGCTGTAAACTCTGTTTTTGCATTGCTCAGAGGGATAGGAGGTTAATATTTATACTGTTGCTATTGTTAAATTTTCTATAGCAATTTTAATAACGATTTAATGCCCAAATAGTTGAAAAGTTATATAGTGATAAAAGAAATTTTTCGGAGTAGATAAAAGTGTGGGAGAAGGGATAAGGCAGCTTAAATTTTTCTCCTTATTGCGCGTGCTCCAGAAAATGTGAAGATGAAGCCTTACTCTGAATTATTGAAAGAATAACACCAATAAATGGTGAGGAGGTGAAAGTTTTATGTTTTGCTGCCTGTGCCCTTTTTACTAAAACACCATTTTAAACACAGTACCCACGCCTTCCTTGCTCTCTACCTGTATGCTGCCCTTGTGCAGGAGCATGATGTGTTTTGCCAAACTGAGGCCGATGCCGGAGCCGTCTTTGTGGGAAGTGAAGAATGGAATGAAGATGCTTTCCAGCAGCTCCTCCGGAATGCCGCTGCCGTTGTCGAGCACCTCAATGGTTGTTTTGCCATCCACTTGCTGCGCCGTGAGTTCAATGCGAGGCTGGGGACGGCCTTGTACAGCATGTTTCGCATTAAGGATTAAGTTAATGAGCACCTGCTCGAGCAGGTTCACATCGGCGTTCAGGTGGAGGCCCGGAGGTGTTACATTGCAGCTCAGTTCCACGCCCTGCTCCTCGAGTTGTGGGCGCATCAGCACGTTTATACTTTTGAAAAGCTCCTGCACGTAAACAGTAGTCAGCATCAGCTCCTGCGACTTGTTTAGGTTGCGGTAAAAATGGGCGAAGCGCAGCAGCCCTTCGCTGCGCTTTTTGATAATCGATATGCCTTCTGCCGTATCCTGCAGCAGTTCCGGGTCTGGTGCTGTCTGCCTGTGCTGCTCCTGGTGCTCAAGCTCCATTTGCAGGTGGCGCCCCAAGGTGTCTGCCAGCGAGGCAATGGGAGCTACCGAGTTCATGATTTCATGCGTCATCACGCGCAGCAGCTTTTGCCAGGCCTCTGTTTCTGTGGCGTCTACGGTAGCGCTTACGTTTTTGAGGGCTATCAGCAGCAGGTTGCGCTGCTGCATGGTAAAGGCGGTGGCGGAGAGCAGCAACTGCGACTGACCCTTTGGCAGCTTCAGCTTTAGTAATTTGCTTTCGCCGGGCTTCAGAGTTTGCAGGGCCTCATGTAGCGCAGGGTATCGTGGCTCCAAGCTGGCAACGCTTTTCAGGTAAGGCACGCTCAGCGTGTTTTTAAACGCGTCGTTCACCCATTCCACTTCACCGGTTGTGGCATCAACTGCCATGATACCAGTGTCTATCATCTGCAGGATTGTCTGCATGTAATGAAACTGCGCCTCTTTTTCGATGTGCAGCTGTTTATAGGTGTCGTTGATAAGGTTGAAGGCAGCGTGCAGTTGACGCAAAGAACTGTTGGTGGTGTGCTCGTTGAAGCGCTGCGAAAAGTCCCGTTGTTTTACAGACTGCAGGAATTTGGCCAGTTCGTTGTTGCTGCGCGTAACATAATGCGACAGCTCCCACAGCTGCGCGAGCATAACCAAGATGCCGGATGTTACCTGTAGCCAAGTGTACTGTGTGAGGTACTCCAGTGTGAGGTACATCATACCCAGCAAAAGCAGAAAACGGACAAACAGTCCGAGCTCAAGGCGCTTAAATATCATGCTTGTTCAGGCGGCGGTAAAGGGCGGTGCGGGTAAGGCCTAGTTCCTTAGCTGTTCTGGAGATATTGCCTTTGTTCTTCTCCAGCGTCCGGATGATGGTTTCACGCTCCATCTCAATAAGCGGAACAGCCTTCTCCGGTATATACGCTGTGGCAGGGGAGGCGGCAGTAGCCATTTCCATAGGTGAAAAGCTGAAATCCTGCGGCTGCAGCACGTTACTTTCTGCCAGAATGATGGCCCGCTCCACGGCATGTTGTAATTCCCGTACATTACCAGGCCAGCGGTGCTGCTTCAGTTTCTGCAGTGTGGCCGGGGCAAAGTCCGGCTCCGGCTTGTGATTCTTTTGCGCATAAATGGCAGAAAAATGGCGGGCCAGCAGCTCTATGTCCCCTTCCCGCTGGCGCAGCGGAGGCAGCGTAATTTCTACGGTATTGATGCGGTAAATAAGGTCTTTACGGAACTGATTGCGGGCTGCCAGTTCGTAAATAGGCTCGTTGGTGGCTGAGACCAAACGGATGTCCACCGGCACCGGTGTGTTAGAACCCAGCGGCGTTACCTGCCGGTTCTGCAGCACCGTAAGCAGTTTAGCCTGCATGGCCGGTGTGATGTTGCTAATCTCGTCCAAGAAAAGCGTACCGCCATTGGCGGCTTCAAAGCGCCCAGCGCGGTCTTCTTTTGCATCGGTGAAAGCGCCTTTTTTAGAACCAAACAGCTCGCTCTCGAAAAGAGTATCTGTCAGGGCGCCCATATCCACGCTCACAAATGGTTTGTTTGCCCGGAAAGACTTTTCGTGCAGTGCCCTTGCCACAAGTTCCTTTCCTGTGCCGTTCTCACCCAAGACTAATACGTTGGCCTCAGTGGGTGCAATCTTACCAATTTTATAAAGTACTTCTTTGATGGCATCAGACTCACCGAGTATGCTGGTGCTGGTGTTCTTACGGGTAGAGGTGTTTGCGGCGCCTGCTTTTTTCTGTTGCCTGGCTTCCAGGTTGTGGTGGAGTGTTTCCAGCAGCTTGTCGTTGTGCCAGGGCTTTACTATAAAATCGGCGGCTCCTTCCTTTAGCGAGCGCACGGCCAGTTCCACATCGCCATAAGCGGTAATCAGGATCACTCTGGCCTCCTTGTCTTTCTGCAGTATCTGGCGCAGCCAGAACAAGCCTTCGTTGCCGGTGTTCAGGGCGCTCTTAAAGTTCATGTCCAGGAAGATGACGTCAAACTTTTCCCGCTCCAGCAGGCTGGGCAGGTTGTCAGGGTTCTTCTCGGTTACTACTTGCCCTACTTCGGTTTTGAGCAGCATTTTGAGCGCAAAGAGCACGTCTGTTTCGTCGTCTACCACCAAAACGCGGGCATTTTTTGCAGAGGCCATAGAATTGTGATTTCTGTTTCAGAAACCGAATATAGTTAATCCATCTGATAAAAATAAGAGCGCTGCACAGGGGCTGCTTCAGGCATGTGCAGGATATGATAAGGATATACAGGATGCAAGTTATGACTTGAGAATAATTTGGCTGTAGTGTTTCTTGTAAATGAATTAATTCTCATCCTGCCAATCTGGTAATTCTGTAAATCCTGATTCAGACAGTTCCCTGTACCGGAAGCGGTCAGGTGTTACGCGTGCAGGTGTATCGGAACCGTACACCTCTGAATAGATATTGTGGGTTAATGCACTGATAATCATTGTGTTATTATTATGGCATGTAAATTTCTTGCTCCAAATCAAGCTGCCGGTTCAGCACTTGTAAACACCTGGGATATAGACGTTACACCACAATACTTAAGACTATGTTTAAAAACTACCTCAAAATGGCCTACCGCAACCTGATGCGGCACAAGGTCTTCTCGCTGATTAATGTGTCAGGGCTCGCGTTGGGCATGACCTGTAGCATTCTGATTCTGCTGTGGGTGAAGGATGAGATGAGTATCAACCGCTTCCATACAGACATAGACAACCTGTACCGGGTAATGGAGGTGCAAAGTTACCCAGGGGCCGATGACCTGACGACCGATGCCAACCCGGGACCACTGGCTGAGGCGCTGGAGCAGGAACTGCCAGAGGTGAAAAATGCCGTCCGTAGTACCACCTGGGAGTGGAAGCAGCTCTTTGCTTACAACGACAAGGTGCTGAAAGTGAGCGGCAGGTACACAGATCCGGAGTTTTTCGAGATATTCTCTTTCCCTTTGCTGCACGGCAACCCAACACAGGTGCTGAAGCAGCCGAATTCTGTCGTGATTTCGGAAACAGTGGCCAAGCAGTTTTTCGACTCCCCGGAGGCGGCGATGGGCAAGATGTTTAAGATAGACAACAGCAAGAGTTACAAAGTGACCGGGGTGATGCAGGACGTGCCGAAGAATTCGACCTTAAAGTTCGATTATGTGATGCCGCTGGAGGATTGGAGAAGCACCCCTGGCGGATCATGGCTGAAGAGCTGGAGTAATAATGGTATCCGTACCTACCTGCAACTGCAGCCTGGTACTGACATAACAGCCTTTAACGAGAAAATCAAACCCATCGTGAAGCAGCATGAAAAGGAGTCGAACATTGATTTATTCGTGCAGCCAATCAGCGACATGTACCTGTATGGCGAGTTCCGCAATGGCAGCCAGGTAGGCAGTGGCAATATTGAGGATGTACGCCTGTTTTCGGTGGTGGCTGTGTTTATCCTGATTATTGCTTGCATCAATTTCATGAACCTGGCAACAGCCCGTTCTGCCAAGCGTGCTAAGGAGGTAGGGGTGCGCAAAGCCATCGGGGCCAACAAGTCAGCACTTGTTTACCAGTTCATGACGGAATCGGTGCTGGTGGCCTTTCTGGCCCTGTTTGTTTCTGTTAACCTGGCGGGCATCCTGTTGCCACACTTCAACGAACTGACAGGCAAGTTTATTTCCATTGATTTGTCTGACCCAACACTGCTGCTGCTGCTGATAGGGGTGGCTGTACTGACAGGCCTTGTATCTGGCAGTTATCCTGCCTTCTTCCTATCCTCTTTCAATCCGGCGGTAGTACTGAAAGGCACAGCTAAGCTAAGCAAGCGCGTGTCGGTGTTCCGCAAGGGCCTGGTGGTGTTCCAGTTTATGCTCTCGGCCCTGCTAATCATCAGTACGTTGGTAGTATACCTGCAGCTACACTACATCCGGACCAAAAATATCGGGCTGGACCGTGAAAACCTGATGTATGTTCCACTGGAGGGAGAATTGCAGAGTAGATATGAGGTTGTAAAGCGGGAGCTAGAGGCCATACCAGGTGTCCTGTCGGTATCGTCTGCAAACCAGAACCCCATGATGGTGGGCAACTCAACAGGCAACGTGGAGTGGAAAGGCAAAGACCCTAACGCCAGCATCCTGTTCAGCATCATGACGGTAGATTATGACTTCCTGGAGGCAATGGGAATAACCCTGAAAGAAGGACGTGATTTTTCCAGGCAGTTTGGTACTGACACAGCCGCTTTTTTAGTGAACAGTGAGGCTGCCCGCCTAATGCAACTGCAGGAGCCGGTTGGGGAGTCGCTGAAGTTATGGGGGGAATTAAGTGGACCTATCATTGGTGTGATGAACGATTTCCACTCCTCCTCTATGCATTTAGCCATGCAGCCCCTTATTTTGGTGCTGCGGCCTCAGGAGAATAACACGCTGTTTGCCCGCATAGCCCCTGGCAGTACTACCGCAGCGGTAGCCGCTGTTGAAGAGGTTGTAAAAAGACAAAATCCCGCGTTCCCTTTCGAGTACCACTTCCTGGATGAGGATTTCGAGATGATGTATAAGAGCGAGGCGGTGATGGGGCAGCTGACGACTTACTTTGCCGGTGTCGCCATCTTTATCTCCTGCCTGGGTTTGTTTGGCCTGGCGCTCTTTACGGCAGAGCAGAGAACGAAGGAAATCGGTATCCGCAAGGTGCTGGGTGCCTCTATCACCAGCATTGTATATATGCTGTCAAAAGACTTCCTGAGGCTGGTCCTGATTGCAAACCTGATTGCCCTGCCACTCAGCTGGTACCTGATGGACAACTGGCTCAACGACTACGCTTTCCGCACTGAACTGAGCTGGTGGATATTTGCCGCAGCGTTTCTGTCGACTATAGTTATCGCCATGGTTACGCTTAGCTTCCATGCAGTGAAAACAGCGGTTACCAATCCGGTTACATCGCTACGCACCGAATAATATTATCCCCCAGGGAGGTGCTACGGTACCTCCCTGCAACAGAAGCACTATTTCTTTACCTGATTTACACGACCATTAGCTACAAAATAAAATCATGAAAAAATCATTCAATTTCCTGTTCCTGCTGTTGTTCCTGGCCATGCCAGCTTTCGCACAAAAAGAGTATAGAGGTCTGCCTGTTATAGAGGCCACGTCCAACATAGCCGACTACAAAATAGGAGGGGAGTTGGTGAAAGGTACCTGGCACATTATGCCTGAAGTGTCTCCGGACGTACTGCTGGTGCCGGTACACGGGCAGCAGGAGAAGGCTGTCTTTTATACCAACCTTGATTCTATCGCGGTTGATGTACATCCTGGCGAAAAGCACCTGTTTTACGTGCAGCTCGATGGTAAATATGCCCTGACAGAACTGCGGGGATTTGGGTTTGAGGCTTTGAAATTCGAGCAGCTGAAGGCGAAGGTGTCTTACAAGTTTATCTACGAGCAGAATGTAAATAACGTGTTCCTGAACACCCTCCGTGGCAAATATCAGCTGGATGAAATAGTAAAAGGTGCCACCAACGACACAGAAAAGGCGCTGCGCATGGTGAACTGGGTACACAGGCAGTGGAGCCACAATGGTTCTAACGAGCCTAAAAGAGCAGATGCCCTTACTATACTGGAGGAGGTAAAAGACGGGAAGAAATTCAGATGTGTGGAGTACGGCATCGTGGCTACCTCCTGCCTGAATGCTATTGGCTTGCCTGCCCGCGTAATGGGCCTGAAAACAAAAGACGTGGAAACCACTACCTCCGGAGCCGGGCACGTGCTGCTTGAAGTATTCCTGCCAGACCTGCAGAAATGGGTGATGCTGGACGGACAGTTTGATACTATGCCTATGCTGCATAACGTGCCGCTCAACGCTGTGGAATTTCAGCAGGCTATTGCTAATAACTATGATGAACTGGAGATAAGAAGCCTTTCCGGCACCAGCAAAGCCAGCTATGTAAACTGGGTGTACCCTTACCTGTACTACTTCGATGTGCGCTTCGATAACCGGGAAGGGCTGAACATTGAAAGAGAAACCATGAAAGGTAAATCCTCGCTGATGCTGGTTCCCGCTGGTGCCAAAAACCCAAAAGTGTTCCAGGTAAAATACCCGATGAAGCGCTTCCTATACACCAGTTCCCCTGCTGATTTATACCAGTCGCCGGAGATAAACACGCTGCAGTATTCACTGCGATAAAATGCCAAACTCGCTGAACGCCTAAACTAACTTGGCGCTGAGTAGTTCACTGGTGCAACTGCAAGGTTTACCTGTTACTTGTTTAAACAGGTGAACCTTTTGCTCGTATACGGGTGTTTTTTTTACTGCTGAGAACGGGAAAAGCCGCAGAATTTAGTATATTTGTGGTATACTTCTTGAAGTATAAACAGCAAGAACACGTTCTTTAACTTATGGGGTAGACTGGAATTGACAGCTTGCGCAGATTGCGTGTAAGCATGCCGGGTGTTGAACGTGCCACCTGTCAAAAATTGCGTTCGAACAATAAATGGCGAATCTAATTACGCCATGGCTGCTTAATCTAGGTATTAAGTAACAAGCCATAGTCTCGTGCAGGTTTCGTGAAACTGCCTGCACATACGAGGCTTCGATAAGTTTTACTAGTCTGTGTAGCGATGCGATGCACAGGCGAAACTTAAGCATCTAAGGAGTGCGCATAAGTTTGGCTTATACTTGCAAGCTCCCGACAATCCGAATAAGCCTAAGCATGTAGAAGGCACGACGATTTCCTTGTCTGGACCAGGGTTCGAATCCCTGCTACTCCACAATCTTAGAAGGCCTGTAAATTTATTTTTACAGGCCTTTTTGCTTCTAATCTATTTCTTTTCAGGTGAGTCCTCCCTAAACTACTATGGACAATACAAGGAGTAAAGCAACCTGAATCCTGTTTATGCTCCGAGCTTTAGTAATGAAGTATAATAATGCGTTTCAAGTGTGCAGTTGTGTAATGATTTGGTGGAAATGTAAATAAGTGGAGATATATTTAAATTATATATTAACTTGAATATATAAAGGTACGTATAGTCGCTTCATGAAAAAGCTCCTACCGTTCGCCCTCCTGTTTGCCTCTTTTTCCTGCATTTCGCAGGAGCCAATGTATACTAATTCCTGGGAACTTAACCCTGGCGGTTCTACTCATGAAGCGCCGCAGAAGAAGGACAACACCATCATTATACAAACTTCTGACAGCTATGAAGAAGCGCTCCGCAACATGGTCGCTATCCTCACAGACAAAGGATTTGGGATGCAGACAATTGACAAAGAACTGGGTGTCATCACGACCACCGGCAAAGGCATCAGAGGCAGCGAAGTTGCATTGATCGTTCAGGTGCGAGACGGTGAAACTACTACAGTTCACATCCGCGGTGGCTTGGATGGCTCCAGCATGACTATTTATGGTGTGACGGAAGATGCAAAATACAATGTCGAGTACCGGGGCATGAAAGGCAGCCCCATCATGCGCGGCTGGGAGGAGATGTATAATGTCGCTAAAAATTATCCAGGCGCCTCCATTACCTATGCCTCGAAATAGTTACCTTCTTCTGCAGAAGCTCTTAAAAATAACCGGCTGCATTTTTTATTTCCTACAGTTAAGCATGTAAATGGTAGGCACGCTGAAGGTGCAACATTGCTCCCGGAAACTGACCTGTGCCCTACAGACCTGTTGCCGGGGCTTGAGAGAAAACAGAAGTGGAGAGTATAAACTTGGTTGTAGGTGGCTAAAATAGAAAAGGAGTTTAGTGGCTCCCTTTTCTAATTTTATCTATTTCTAACTCTTCCTCCAATGCCCTTTTCATGAAAACTACTCTATGCGCACCCTCTTTATATCCTTTGATTGAAGACTTAACAATCAAGTAACAAGAAGCATAAAACCTGCTTGAATCAAGAGATTTAAAGCATAATTCCACAGCCATGAACCAAACACTAAGGGAGGTACTAACAACGTGATGTAATATTGCAAAGCTACTAACAAGCTAAAGAAGTTGACAGCCAACAAAGCGAAAGCAATTCTATTAAGGATAGGTTCTCCATGATGTTCAATTAAAGTAAAAACAATAATAAAGCTTGCCAAAACTATTGTGAATACAGCGGAGCTTATCAAATGTAGAATGCTATTCCAATCTTGTACATTTTCATGTCGAACAACATCCTTTGTCCTAGTGGGCTTAGTCGTTAACATATCGAGTATACCGTCAAGGATTATCGTACGACTGAGGGTCTCCTCCATCATCATCTCAATCTCTTTTTTGATCTGCGGCGAAATAGACGAATTGTTTAGCACTTCAGCTATGCCTTGCGCCTGCTCGATTTTTTGCTGCAGCCTATAGTAAAGGTGAACCCTGTAAAATCATTGGTAGTGTACTAAAAGTAAGGATGGTCATATTGAGGAATTAGCAATGAGAAGCAGGTGTTATGAAATAGAGATCGCCAAACCTTTACTTCATATGACCACCTGCCCTCACTGCCATAGTCCCAA
>NZ_JBHUOX010000027.1:0-70968 GCF_042686245.1 Pontibacter toksunensis
AAGACATTATCCTTCTCCAGATCATGGGAAAATCACCGATTGGCTATACGTTACTTCCTGTATAACTATAATCTTGAAAGATTGGCAATAAAGCCAGCCTTACTTTAAACACAGTACCAAATCATTGAATTATGTTACTCTTTTTTGCACTTGCTGACATGCAAAAGTTGTAAGGTCAATTTTTATAATTAAATTAACGCAACATATACTGATATAGCCTTACGCATTAATACTTATAAAGCAACGCTTTTTATAGTAGTAGCCATTGCGCTTCAACCAATTAGCCCATGCCTACGTATTGGCTGCGGGCGTTTTTTGGTCCTGCCTTTTCAATAATTTATTAGTAGCTGAGCCTGCAGGTAGCCCTACAGATTTGCACAGTTATTGCTATCTTAATTTTAAGAAGTTTTGCGCCATCTTCCTTACGTTCACTTTACGTTTCTTCTTTTATGACACTTTTTTCAACCAAAGCCCCTGCAGCTTCTTATAAAAGCTTCGGCGATTACCCCACTTGTCCCGAAGAGAACCTCTGGACAGACTATACACCTGCAAGAACTATATTTAAACTATGGTCGCCGGTTGCGGAAGCAGTAGTCATTCACTTCTATGCTGCAGGAGACGGAGGCGTACGTTCGAACAAAGAGGAACTTGAGGTATTGGAGCAGGGTCTCTGGACTTTACAGGTAAACAAGGACCTGAAAGGCGTGTATTATACCTTCCAGGTAAAGGTAAAAGGAACATGGCTGAACGAGACACCAGGCATATATGCCACGGCTGTTGGAGTGAACGGCAAGCGCGCGATGGTAGTGGACTTAACCGCAACAGATCCCAAAGACTGGAAAAAGGATAAAGGACCGAAGGTGTCCTCCCCGAACGGGGTAGTGCTATACGAGGCGCATGTACGCGATTTCACAATCAGTAAAAATTCCGGCAGCTCAAAGCCAGGCAAGTTTCTGGGCTTGGTAGAAGAGGGCACCACCAGCCCCGACGGATTAACGACAGGCATCGATCATATAAAGGAACTTGGTGTTACCCACGTGCACTTACTCCCTTCCTTTGACTTTATGTCCGTTGATGAGGCTGCACTGGAAGAGCCGCAGTACAACTGGGGCTATGACCCGCAGAACTACAATATACCAGAGGGTTCTTATGCCTCTGATCCTTACCACGCAGCGGTGCGCATCAGGGAGTTTAAAGAAATGGTGCAGGGGTTCCATAAAAATGGTATTGGAGTGATTTTAGACGTGGTCTACAACCACACGGGTCTCAAAGAGAACTCAAATTTTAACCTCGAGGTGCCGGGTTACTATTACCGGCATGCGAATGGAACATGGTCTGATGCGTCAGGCTGTGGAAACGAAACAGCCAGTGAGCGTATCATGATGCGCAAGTTTATCATTGAGTCGTGCAGTCATTGGGTTGAGGAGTACCACATCGATGGCTTCCGCTTTGACCTGATGGGCATACATGATATCGAAACCATGAACCTGCTGACAGCCGCTCTGAAAAGAATTAACCCTAACATCATTGTTTATGGCGAAGGCTGGACTGCCGGTGCAAGCCCGCTGCCCCATTCAAAGCGTGCCACCAAGGCGCATACGTATATGCTGAAGCAGGTATCCACCTTCAGCGATGACATTCGGGATGCTTTGAAAGGCTCTGTATTTGATGTAAGGTCTAGAGGTTTTGTGAGTGGAGCCCACGGCATGGAAGAATCGATTAAGTTTGGTGTAATAGGCAGCATTCAGCATCCTGAGGTACATTCTGGCAGGGCTGCCTGGGCAAGAGAGCCCTGGCAGGCTGTTTCTTATGTCTCCTGCCACGACAACCATACGCTCTATGACAAACTAAAGGCATCGTGTGGAGACGCTTCAGAAGAAGAGATAATTAAAATGCACCTGCTGTCAAATGCCATTGTGCTTACCTCACAGGGCATTCCGTTTCTGCATGCCGGTGAAGAAATGCTGCGCACTAAAAAGGGGGAGCATAACAGCTATAACTTACCCGATGCTATCAACCAGATTAATTGGAATTGGAAAGAGGATCACGAAGCTGTTTTTACTTACTACAAGCAGCTAATATCTCTTAGAAAAACCCATCCCGCCTTCAGTATGCCCACTGCAGAAATGGTGTACAGGCATCTGGAATTCTTACATACAGCACCTGGCCTAGTAGGCTTCCTGTTACATCACAACGCGAACAACGATAGCTGGAAGAACATTCTGGTTTATTACAATGCTCATAAATCAGCTGTACGCATGACCATTACAGGAGAGTGGAGCGTTGCGGTGAAAGGGAAACGGATAGACCCAGCCGGAGCAGACAAAGTGAGCCAGGAAGTAGAAATACCACCTGTCTCTATGCTCATGCTGTATCAGGAGTAGTCAGCAGTTAATCTCGTTTAAATAGCTGGCAACTTCTAGGTCTATAATTTCAAAGGTATAAGACTTAGAAGTTGCAAGCATCTTAGGAAGAGCAGTACAGCAGCATTGCCTCTGTGAGTATTACTGATCCCTCTAAACGGATAATTGCAAAGCCGACGAATCATTCTTTTCTTTTAATGTAGCTGTTGTAGTACGATGAGGCTGGTCAGGTAAATTTTCGTCAGCTTGATGGCCCTTATTTTAATCCTGCTCTCTTTTCAAATTTGAAAACTTGCCGCAAAAACCAAACGAGCCAGACAAAGCCTGAAATATTTTACTACATTAAGATGCTTTAAATAGCATTATTTTATTTATATTCATTTCACTATTCAAAAACCGCACCCAACTCTATTAAATAGTAATAGAAGGATGGTAAAGAGAGCGGGAATACAGCTTTAATTGGATTCATCAGAAACAGACAAGCTATATGTTAGGTCTTAAACCCAATATAATTGTGCTTAGATAATTCCTCTAAGCATACCGCAGCCATGGACTTAATTGATCACATCCAGAAACATGTTATTGAGAAGCTACAGAAAGGTTTGTCAGAGAAACTGACCTATCATAATGTGGCGCATACCCTGGATGTCTTAAAGCAAGCTGTTGTGATAGCCAAGAAAGAGGGCATTACGGATGCTGAAGACTTACTGCTGCTAAAGGTCAGTGTGTTGTACCATGACACAGGCTTTCTGTGCTCCTACCATGAACATGAAGAAAGCAGCTGTGTTGTGGCCAAAGAAGAATTACCAGCCTTCGGTTTTACCAGTTCGCAGGTGGAAAGGGTATGTGGTATGATTCGCGCCACTAAAGTGCCCCAGGACCCCAAAAACCACCTGGAGCAGATTATCTGTGATGCCGACCTGGATTACCTGGGCAGGGCAGATTTCTTTGAAATAGGGAATAACCTCTATAAAGAGTTTATGGAGCAGGGTATTGTCACCAATTTCAGGGAGTGGAACATGCTTCAGATCCGTTTTCTTGAGAAGCACCGGTATTTTACAGAATCTTCCATTAAACGCCGGCAAAAAGTCAAAGCAGACTATCTGCAGGCCATCAGAGAGACGGAAGGCTTGTTAAGTTAGACTTATGATGCGTGACACTCTTGTGGTCCATGATGCGTAGGCGTCTGCACAGTGTCTTTAAAATGCCTTTCAGAATTTCAGCATTGTCCATCAGGATTTCATAAAAAGGCTCCTGTTCCAACTTGAGCAGGATAGATTCCTCTACCGTAGTGGCACTCGCAGAACGGTTCTCGGCATCAAGAACAGACAACTCTCCTACTATCTCATTGCTTTCGAGAACGGCTAACGTATGGCTCCCGTCATGTATGCGTACCCTGCCTTTGTGAATAAAGTACATGCAGTTGCCCCTGTCGCCTTTCGAAAACAGGTTTTCATCAGCTTCCATGTAAATTTCTTCCAGTATGCCAGCTAAGCCTATCAACTCCTGCTCGGGCGTATTCCTGAAAATTTCAGACGAACGCAGTATCAATACTTTCTCTATTAACAGCATCTGTAGTTTTAATTAAGCATCGATAACACATAGGTGCGGGTCTCCTCGAACAGTTTGTCTTCCTGTCCAGGTTTTTTATCGAGGATATACAGCGGGCATGTCTCTTCCTGCAGCCGCGGTATCATGTAGCAGGCAACAGCCTTGGTCCAGGAATTAAAGCCTGCTTTGTTCTCCGTGAGTATATCCTCCACAATGGCGCTGGCAGAAATTTCCTTTGTATGGTGCACCACAACCTGGTCTTTACGAATATCCTGCTCCAACTCAACCAAACTGTTTAAGCCAGTAAAGTACTTCTGAGGGATGATCAGTTCCAGCATTTCGATGGCATTATATACCCTGGTCGGATCCCCGAGGTTATAAAGTTCCATTACCCGTTCAATCTGCTGTTGATCATAGAGCAGCGACAAACTCTTAAACAACACCTGTATATCCTGACGTATTTCAGAGCACACAGCATCCTGCAACGGCCTTACAGCATCAACGGAAACCAAGTGCAGGTAGTAGGAGGCTTTTAACATGCTCTGCTCCAGTCTCACCTGAACCCAATCTTTCAGAAGAAGCTGTGATTCTTCTGAAAGATTGGCTTTCTGCAGCCAAAGGGCATCTACCGCCTCAGGTATAAAAACTTTATCTTCCTCCAGCACACGCTCCAGAAAGGCTTCTGAATAATCACCTCTCGTTTTACCAGCCACTTTTATAAATAAAACATTTAAGCTTTCCGGATAAAGCTTCTGCTGAACATACGCGGTCGCAAAAGCCCTGTCTCCAAAGTGCAGCAGGGCCTTCTGTAGCGGCAGGAAAGCTTTCCTTTCAAGGGCTACCTGTATCATGGTATCAAATAAGGCAAAGTCATGCACTTCTCCAACTGCCTCTATGGCCTTTTTATAGACAGCGGGTGCCTCGTCCTGTAAAAATGTCCCCAGTACCTGTTTGAAATCACTTCGTCTCGTTTCAATAATGATGGCTATCGCAATGAGTTTGTCGTCTTCACTCTGGCTATTTACCATTTTCAGTAGCTCCTCTGCCACAACAGCGTCTGCCTCAGGCTGGTTACGGTGCAGGAGCCCTATCATGGCTGCTTTTTTGCAATCTTTGTCCAGGTCTTCAATCGTAGCAGCCTGGTAAGAAAGATTCTGCCTGTCGAGGTAGTAGATTGCTTTAATTAAATAGGGCTTTATGGCCGGGTCAGTCTCCACCCGAAGCCGCTCTTTGAGCAGGGGCAGCGCTTCCGCCAGTTTTTTTTCAATTATCCTGGTAATAACATATTCTTTTATCTCACAGGACGTACTATGAAGCTGCCTGAACAGTAACGTGTTTATTTCTGCAAAACCAGAGCGCTCCAGAAGGTGAAGGGCATGAATCGCCTTTTGCGGCTTGTTCGTAGTCGCTTTTTTTATCAGCACCTCCATAACCGACTGGTCATTCAGAAACAGCTCAGAGCCGGTGAAGTAACCTTTCCTGATAACGTTTATCAGGGTGCTCCTGTATGCCTTCCGGATTAGAAAAACACTGGCAGCCCAGACCAGCAGCAGTATAAAGAGCAGCCTTGAAACAAGCGTAATAGGCAGGCCGCTGTGATACTCCAGGTAAATGGTGAGAAAAATACCCACGCCCATAAGAGCGAATGGCAGCGTATAGCCCTTTGCAATTAGGTGTCCCTTCAGGCGGCTGTGTGGGTTAAGTGGCTGAAATAAAACAAAGAAGACAGGCTCCTGCAGCGTGGAGCGCAAAATCTCTGACAGCAGCACCATCACCCCAAACACGTACAGGTGGGTTGTGAGCCCCTCCCCTGATAAGATGATGAAGCCGTTTATAGCCAGCAGCAGTAAGGGCGCTATCAGCAGGGAGTTAGAAACGCCAAGTTTTGCAATTACCCTGCTGCTGAAAAGCAGTTTAATACCAATGGCCAGCAGACGCCCCAAGGCAAAGAATATGGCGATGAAGGTTGCCAGCTCATGGTCACTCACGCTGTACTTGAGCTTGATTTCTTCCAGAAAAGTAAAGTCGATGATGGAGTAAATGGTGTAGGCGAGCAGCGACCACAAAGCAATTGTGAAAATAAGGCGGTTATGGAAGAATCGGCTGATAAAAGACGTACCTGTTTGTTTGTGGTGTAGTACTGTATGATGACCTGCACTGTGGCCCGTTTCCAATTTGTCTTCGTAGTTAAACCGCTGTAGCAGCACGTAAGCAATGCCAAAAGCAACAACAGATACCCACAGCAGGTTTACCACGCCAATGAGCGGCACAAGTGCTGTAACAGAGAAATAACCCAGCATTTTGGCAGGTATATCTCCGGCCCCAACAATTGAAAACAAACGCTTGCTTTCACGCACGTTAAACATGATTGCCGTCATACCCCAAAAAGCATAACCCACCAGCATATATACCACCATGTTCCAGGCTCCTAACAAGGGCGGCAGCCACTCAAAAGAAAAGAAGGTCAAGCAAAGCCAGTAAAGCCAGACGGAGACGGCAGAGAAAACGGTTATCACCTGCAGCAGCTTATCAGGCGACATGCGTGCCTCCAGCCTCGAATACATCAGGTTTGCAAAAAACAAAAGGACAGCCGCAAGTATGTAAATCTTAGGAAAGATAACGACCGGGTAAGAGGAGAGTATTAGGGTAAGTGAACTTGTGAATAAGAAAGCGGTAGCCATTCCTATAAAGTACTGCACGAGGAAAAGATGCCCAACAAGTCTGGCCTCACTTGGCTTTATGTTTAGCAGCAAATTTATTCGTTTATACATGGCAGGAAATTTATAGCGGATTCAGAACACCTGTTTTAGATAAACCTTATTGTCTTGGTACTTTAAATAACATATAAGTTAAAAAAATTGTAGTATAAATAACATTACAATTTCAGAAATTAGTGTGCTGAATCAGCAAAAGATTTCATCACAGGTTTGAGGGGTACTACATAAATTTTCTCCAGGTACTCCTGCCTCTTATTATTACCCATAGACACCTATCTGGCCTGAATACGATGATAGTCACATAACAGCTTGCCAAACCTGCGCATTCAGCGTTGCACAGAGTTGATTTACCATCATCAATGCATCTCAGGCAAAAGCAGGCGCCTGTGAAAGTCAGAACCAGCACCTCTGAAAATAAGATACACCCGGAACCTATACTTGTGCACAGACAGGACAAACCTGTAGCAAGTTTTAGGAAGGCAGCCAAATGAGAATACCTTCGTATGTACTGTAACAAAAACAAAAAGCTATGAACGACACACTTATCAAAACGTTAGCATTTGGGGCGCTTGCCGGGATGCGGTCTTTAGCGGCTCCTACCCTGCTGAGCCATTTCCTGAGTGAAAATGAGCATTCACCTCTTCAGAACACTCCACTTAAATTCTTAGGCAACAGCACGGTAGCCCTGGTACTAAAAGGATTAGCAGCCAGCGAGATGTTAGGCGACAAAGTACCGGGGGTTCCGGACAGGATAGAGCTACCTTCCCTTATCATGCGGAGTGGATCAGGCGCGCTGGCAGGTGCGGCCGTGTATATGATGAACAACAGGAAAGCAGCAGAGGGAGCAGCCATTGGTGCCGCAGCGGCCATTGCCGCTACTTATGGCAGCTTCTACCTCAGGAAAACACTCTGCGAGAAAACAAGCCTGGCCGACCCTATTTACGGAGCACTGGAAGATGCACTTGTCATTGCCAGTGGTATCAAAGCAGCTCAGATTTAGAAAAAAGGTTCTGGAAAACAGTATGATGCACCTGGTTTAATTGCAAAGCGGGCCGTACTGCTACAACTGTAGCCATCTTAATGCTGGCACCACCTGGTAAGGGTGGCGCCAGCACACAAGTCTCTACTTTTACCTGCTCCATTTCCTATTCTATCATGTACAGTTTTAAAAGTTTCAGCGAGGCAACTGAAAAGGCTAGGAATGCTTTGCAAACTTTACGGGCCGTGCCTGCTGTGCGAGAAGAACAATAAGGCCCACCGCAAAGGTCAGAACCGGTAGCTGTAGGTAGAGCATACTCTCTAAGGTGCTCAGGTAGCGGGTGTGCACTGAAGTAACTGCTGAGAACAGGCTTCCGCCCTTCTGGTTGAATATTATCTGATCGATGAAGTTCCAGCCCCAGTGCAATCCAATCGGTAAAGCCAGTGACCCTGTCCTGGAGTATGCATAGGCAAACATGAGGCCCCAAAGGCCGGTGTTCACAAATACCCAAATCATGAGTATCGGGTTACCCAGCACCCCTAAAGTAAACCAGTGGTAAATGCCGAAGGCGGCAGCGCTGATTAGATTAGCCTTCCTTTCCCCAAACAAGGTAATTAGTTTGTAGAGCAGGTATCCTCTGAAAATAAACTCCTCAAAGAGTACCGATTGAAGGGTTTTGTTGAGACCTTTAAACAAAAACCCTAATCCCATGTCTTGCACCGGCTCCCAACTAAAATAAGCGACAAAAGAAAAGACATAACTTAACAGCACCGCCAGGCTCAGAGTAGCCAGAAAGCCAAGCAACAACTGCAGCACTCTTAACAGCGTGGGTGAAAGCCCAAGAACAGCAAGGCTTTTATTCTCAAGGCGAAGAAGCCCCCAGGAAGCCAATAGTATCAAAAAATTGCCCAGCATACCATAAAACGTTTATCTGCCGGAAAGCTGCATGATACTGTTACCGGTACTTCAAACTATATCTAAGAGTGATACAATGGCTATAGCAAAGCCACTGTATTCAGGGCTGGGTGGGTGCAGGTGGTGAGTTTTGCAGGAATGGAATTTATTTATTTCTACCCAGCGTATGAGCGGAAGTGCTTACGCATGAATTTCTTCAAAATCGATGCTCTTTGGCAGGGTAGCAAACTTCTCTACCAAGTTAGCAGGGAGCACAGTGAGTTTGCGTTTCTCCACATCTAGCCAGGCACCATCCACGGTTACTACGGCAGCTCTAACACCATCTTCGCGGTACACAATATGGCGTATAGACCAACGGGCCCCATCGGATCGGCTTTTGGTAAGCTCAATAGTCACTTTTATTTTTTCATTCAGTCCTACCTCGCGCAGGTAAACAAGCTCTTCACGAAAAAGTATAGGTCCTACCTTCAGATCCTGAAAAGTTTTAAAATCAAGTCCAAGGCTGTCCAGGACAGAAATACGCGCCTGCGCTGCAAAATCAGCATAGGCTGAATGACGCATATGCATGTTAACGTCCAGGTGAGACCACATTACTTTGCCTTCGTAAACATTGTTCATTGTATTAAAGAATTAATTCGTAATCAATACATCCGTAAAACGCCCTAACATAATGCTGAATTCCGCTGCTGCTATCTATGTGCGGAAGGGCGTGCAAACATGTTACAACAGATTCACAGGCCAAATATAAAATAATCCATTTAAAGAGCAGCGAAATGTTACTTTTAAGAATGGCTTTTACGGGTAAAAGTTATTTTCAGCGTTCTTGTAAATTACTGAACAATATTGAGAAAGGTGGCTTTGGCTTCACAATATTACTTAGACGCCAATATCCTCATTCCAAAGCGCAGGCTTTTCCTGAATAAAGTTTTGCATGAGGTTGTAGCAGGCGCTGTCGTCTGCTACAACAACTTCCACACCTTTAGAGCGAAGTAACTCCTCCTCACCCATAAACGTCTTATTTTCTCCTATTACCACTTTGGGGATGCCATATAAAAGGATGGTGCCCGAACACATAGAACATGGAGAAAGGGTTGTGTAAATAGTGCATTCCCTATACACAGAAGCAGGTTGTCTTCCGGCATTTTCCAGGGCATCCATCTCTCCATGAAGCACCACGCTACCATCCTGAACACGCTTGTTATGGCCCCTCCCTATTATCTTCCCTTTATGCACCAGCACAGAGCCTATAGGTATTCCTCCTTCAGCATATCCTTTTTTGGCCTCATCAAAAGCTACTTTCAAGAAATCATCCATGTTTGAAATAATCAGGTTAAGAAAGCTAATTACTACTCAAAGCTAAAGCTTAACGAGCATTTTTCCTCCTGCCATCAGCTATTGTTTACACATTAACACAATAGATGGTGTCGGTCTTTAACATTACAGGTTCAATTTTTCCCTCTTGCTCCGAATAAGTGCTGGTTTTGTTGTAGCCTCAAAGGTTTATGAGAGAAAATAACATTGCGGAAGCAATGTTTTGCTATAACTTTTAAGTGAATAAATTTATAAACGTGTAAATGGATTACCTAATCATTAAAAGACGATGTAGACGGTATAGTGGTATTAAGCCAGCTTGAAGCATACAAGAGTGGACATGGAACATGAACTATAGTTTTCAATACTAACTTATTAACTATCATACGTATACAAGAAACTAACATTCTTAAAAGCAACCGCGAATGCACCATTGTTTGACTTACAGAAGTACAGCTCTAAAAATCACCAGATCTGGGTATTGTCCTTACCATAATATAAGAAGATATTTGATTATTGATTATTCCCTTGGATGGATCTGGACGATTGGAGCTTTAAATTTGAATCTTCTTATGGAAGGAAAATTACAAAAACTCAGTAGGAGAGAATGTTCTATGATAGCCTGTTTAGCAGATGGCTTCACGAACAAACAGATTGGAGAAAGGTTTGGCCTGAGCGAAAATGATGTGCAGGAGTATCTCCATAAGATGATGCAAAAAAAAGGCTTTTACCATTCCTACCAGTTAATAAGCTGGGCTTACCTGGATGGGGTATTGAAATAAACAAATGCTTATCTCCCAGTTCTTTACTGTTTAGCCTGCAACACCTCTTCCTATTTACAGGAAACATATCCGCCTGTCTTCTAAAAAAAACTTTCCTGATTCTCAAGGCTTCCTACTATCGGTAGGGCCATTCTATTGCCTCCGTTGTGTAAGCTTTTCAAGTCACCTTAGCTTTTCTTTTTCCTGCTATACCCTGACGGTTTAACAGCGAGGTTATATACTTCAAAACACTACCGCCCTTCAAGTTATGCCAACGTGTTTTTAACGTGCTCTATAGTATGTAAGTCATCAGTTGTTTTCTTCCGTATTAATTAGGTCCTAAACAACATAAAGCTTTAGTAGATTTGAATTAGAGTTAACTACATCAGGCAACAAAAGGCATGCTCTAAGATGCACCTTAGAAGATGATACAGTAGGTTTAGCTTAATTCATACGTTTCTTTCGTGATAACTTATCTAAATTCTAACGCGATAGTTATAAGAGGTATTTATGTACTGATGCAGCAAACAATATCCATTTTACCACCCATTGACTTGATGAGTCCCGCAGAAACAGAGACAGCAACGTTTGCGATGGGGTGCTTCTGGAGTTCTGAAGCACTCTTCGGTAGTGTGGAAGCCGTTGTAAGAACACACGTGGGGTATGCCGGAGGCACTACTGTCAATCCCACTTACTGGACGATCGCAGATCATATTGAAACCATACAACTGGATTATGACCCTGCTAAAACTCATTACAGAAAACTACTGCAGTTGTTCTTCTCAAGCCACAACACCACGCGCGCTCCCTGGAAAAGACGGTATACGTCGGCTATATTTTATCATTCTCTGGAGCAGGAACAGCTAGCCAGAGAAGAAAAATTTAGCTTACAGGAGAAATCCGGCGAAATGGTATATACAGCAATTTACCCTTTTAAGGTATTTAATCTTGCAGAGGACCGGCATCAGAAATACAAACAAAAGCATGTCTCTAGCCGCAGAGGAATCAACGCTTTACAGCACCACTGTTCCTGCCGCAATTTTTTTGATACGTGACGCAGGGTGAGTGTTAGGTCTCCGGCTCAACCGCCCCAGAGGACCTTTACTGGCAGATAAAAGATAAGGCTACAGCCATCCGGAACATCATTCCCGGATTATGGAACAGCAAGGTAAGACCGTTAGGGAGGTAAATTTTCAACAATTCGCAGTAACAAATTTCGAAGCTATGGAACAGGATAAACAACTAAGAGGGCAACTGGTAAAACTATTGCGAGGTGGGCAGGCATTCAAAATAAGAGAAGAAATATTGGATGGCATAGACCTGCAGGAGGCAGGGAGCAAAGTGCACCACCTACCATTCACTGTCTGGCAGTTGCTGGAGCACCTACGTATTGCGCAGTGGGACATTCTGGAGTTCAGCCGAAACCCGGCGCATGCGTCTCCTGACTGGCCGGAAGACTACTGGCCCTCAGAAACAGCTCCTGCCAACCAGGCTGCGCTGGAAAAAACGCTACAGGCTATATCCACTGACATGGAAGAACTAATAAAGTTAATACAAGACCCTGCCAACAACCTTTTTGAACACTTTGCGCATGGAAGCGGGCAAAACCTGCTACGGGAAGCCATGCTGGTGGCGGAGCATAATGCGTATCATCTGGGGGAAATAGTTGTGCTAAGAAGGCTGCTGGGTAAATGGGAACAGGATTGAAACTTTCTGCTAACATACCCGCTCGGTACAGGGCATAAAAAATTCCCCTTTGAAGGAGGTTGTGGGATGAGGGGCAGCTAAAAGCATATGATGCTTTGGCCTCTGTGAAATTGCTTCCAAAAGTATTTCTACAAATTTGGCAGCAACCGTGCTCATCCCCTGCTTCAAAGGGGAAAATCAGAAATGAATTTCTGCTTTGTCAGGTAATACGGCAAAGCAGAGTTAATAATTGTTTCGTCTCTTAGCCTGTGCCTCAAGCGCTTTAAGTTCATGTTCTGCCGCTTTCAGCCTGTTTTTTGCTGCTTTTTCTCTCTGTTCGGCTTCTTCCGCAAATCGCTCTGCCTCCTCTAGCTCCTGCTTCAGGGCTCTTACCTCTTCCTGCTGTGCAGCAACGGCTGGATCGCTGGAAACACCGTTCCCTGAAAAAACAGAGCAGCCAAGCATAAAAGGCAGGAGCAAAGTCATTGTACCGGTTGTGAATGCTTTAATTGTAAATATTTTCATGTCTAGTTCTTTAGTTAAATATATTTAGGATACGGCGTATGAACGCAGGTGGTTTGTTAAGGCACTTTATGAGCAATTCGGTTTATCTCCTTTTACAGCTGCTTCAGGAGTAACTCCCACCTGATTCCCTTTGAATTATACAATGGAGGATTTACCTTCTAATCTGTTTTTCATTTACTTTGCCGCATGAAGCTTCCGAAGGCAGACAGGCTCCCCATTCAGGACTTACTCAACCACAAGGCACTGACCGTGATGCCCCTGGAAACCTATGCCAGCGAGCTTTCGGAGGTGCCACACAGCCACGACGCCTACATGATCATGTATGTGCAGGAAACGAAGGGCGGCGACCACCTGATTGATTTCCAGCGCTACCCGCTACAGGCGGACAGGGTATACTTACTGCGGCCCGGCCAGGCGCACCAGCGGGAGTCGCGGCAGGAAAAAGGGGTGCTGGTCTCCTTCTCCGAAAAGTTTCTGCAGACCACCGGCATGCGGTCGCATGATGTTTTTGTTATTTTCAGCGCCGTGTACCAGCACCCTTACCTCGACCTCCCTGAAAAGCTGCAGGTTGTTTTTGAAGCATTGGTGAAACTGATGATACAGGAGCTCCAGGAAAGCAAACCGGATATGGAAATCCTGTCGCGCTACCTGTACATCATCCTGCAGTACCTGCTCCGGGAATGCCAGGTACAGCTGGAAAAGATCACTCCTGCGCGGCACAGTGAGAGGCTGTTTCGCCTCAGCAGTATGATTGAGAACCACTACCGGGAGCATTGCAGCACCGGCTTTTATGCCGATGCACTGGGCATTACGCCCAAACACCTGAACAGCCTTTGCCGCCAGTACCTGCACACCACTGTGGCTGATATACAGCACGATCGGCTTTTAGTGGAGAGTAAACGGCTGCTCTTCTTCAGCAGTTTGTCTGTGAAGGAAATCTCATACCAGCTCGGTTTTGAAGATGCATCATATTTCGTGCGTTTCTTTAAAAGAATGACTGGCCTGACCCCCACACAACTTAGAACAGACGCTGCCCAGCAGGTATAAGCAGGAGTAATTACGCGGGTCAGACAGGAGCTATGTTCAGGCTATACTTGCTGGCGCAGGTTTTCTACCCTGCGTTTCATATGGCACCCGGGTTCGCATCCATACCAACAGAGAGGTTCCAAAAGTACCATACATGCTGCTGAAAGTCCTGCTGGCTAGAGCGGGTGCTGCTTTAATTTTGCAGAAATAGTATTTTATGCAACAACACAGCAATTTAAAAGCAATAGCACTAGGGGCCCTGGCCTGCGTGTTTTTCAGCTCAACCTATATCCTCAACAGCTTCCTGTCTTCTAAAGGCGGCCACTGGGCATGGACGGCAGGCTTACGTTCTTTTTACCTTGTACTTTTACTTTTAACTTTTCTTGCCGCAAAAGGACAATTAAAGCGGCTTTTGTGGGTGATGCGGCAGAACATACAGGTATGGCTTGTGTGGGGGGGTATGGCATTCGGTTTGTCCTACTACTTCCTGACTTTTGCGGCCGCCTTCGGTCCCGGGTGGCTGGTGGCGGGTGTTTTTCAGTTCACGATAGTGGCGGGCATCCTGCTCTCCCCTTTCCTGTATAAAGATCATCGGGCAAAGATCCCCATGAAAGCCTTGCTACTCTCTATGCTGATTATGGTTGGCATTGCCTGCATGCAATGGAGTCAGAAGAATGGCATTTATACACAGGAGCAATTGTGGTGGTGTATTGGCCTCGTGTTGTTAGCTGCGTTTACCTGGCCGCTGGCTAACCGGAAGCTTTTGCTGCACGTGGAAGAAAGCGGGCATCAACTGAACGCCATACAGCGTGTGGCCGGTACGGCAATAGGGAGTATTCCAATCCAGATTATCCTGATGCTGTACGGATATGCGCAGGTTGGCTTGCCCGGTCAGGAGCAGCTCCTGGCAGTACTTATGATCTCTTTAAGCTCTGGCGTGGTAGGGTGCATTATGTTTTTTAAAGCCATGCACCTGGCCCGCTTCCATGCAGGCTCACTGGCTGCTGTAGAGGCAACGCAATCTGTTGAGATATTGATTACGGTGATAGGTGAGGCATTATTATTAGGAATTGCCTGGCCTAACTGGCTGGGCAGCCTGGGTATGGTCATCATCATCAGCGGACTAGTCCTATACAGCATACCTGCCCGGCAGAAGGTGCTCCAGGTTACGTGATGCTTAATTCTATACTTGCTACGGTTCAATCAATAGAAGAAGGAAAGCCTGCAGGCTTTCCTTCTTCTATTTTACAATAATTATAAATCTTTTCTGCCTTTTTTTGAAAATGCAACACGCATGCTCCGCACAACCAAAGCCACAAAGCTCTCCGTACACGGTAGTTCTGGCAACCAGTTAGGAAATGAAAAAAAACAAAAAGAAAGAAACAGACAAACTTACCTCCAGCGATCTGGTTAAGCTGGGTTTTCCAGCGGGCAAACCGCAGGGTACCGCACTCAATGTTATACACACCTACTACACGGAGCTTGGGAAACGGCACCAGATAGAACTGCTGCAGGATGTGATGGCCGCTCCCGAACAATACCAGATACACGCAACGCTGGGGCCGTTGGCACAGGTACTGCTGGCGCAGAAGGCAGCTGAATCTATCGCCCTCAAGCCTGTAAAACAGAAATACGCTGTGTATGGCGAAGCAGGCATAGAACAGGGAGCCATTGATCAGATGGAAACAGCGATGCGGCTGCCCGTTTCCAGAGCTGGTGCCTTGATGCCTGATGCACACCAGGGCTATGGCCTGCCTGTGGGTGGTGTGCTGGCAACGCATAACGCCGTAATACCTTACGGGGTGGGGGTGGATATTGGCTGCCGCATGAGCATGAGCATTTACGACATTCATGCAAGATACCTTGAGAAGAACCGCGAGAAGCTCAAAAAGATACTCACAGACAACACCCGATTTGGCAACGCCTCTTTCAAGAGACCGATGGATCATGAAATCATGAGCCGCCCGGAGTTCTCAGAGATTCCGGTGGTTCGGGAACTGAAGGACAGGGCGTTTCAGCAATTGGGCACCTCCGGCGGAGGAAACCATTTTGTGGAATTTGGCACCGTGGAAATTCACGATGCTGACAACGAGTTCGGTTTGCCAGCAGGTAAATACCTGGCTGTTCTCTCCCACTCCGGCTCACGCAGGCTGGGAGCCAACATAGCAGGCTATTATACAAAAGTAGCCATAGATGCCTGCCCACTGCCCCAGGAGGCAAAGCACCTTGCCTGGCTCGACCTTAATTCCGAAGCTGGTCAGGAATACTGGCTTGCCATGAATCTGGCTGGTGACTATGCTTCTGCCTGCCATCACCAGATACATGAGCGGCTGACAGCTCAATTAGGCGAGGCTCCTCTGGCTAAGATAGAAAATCACCACAACTTTGCCTGGAAAGAAAAAAATGCCTCGGGTAAGGAAGTGATAGTGCACCGTAAAGGCGCTACCCCGGCGGGCAAAGGGGTGATAGGCATTATTCCAGGCACCATGGCCACTCCTGGATTTATTGTGCGCGGTAAGGGCGAGGCTGCCGCTATCAACTCCGCCTCACATGGTGCTGGCCGTGTTATGTCCCGTACGCAAGCTATCAAGACATTCACTCAGCCACAGATGCGCAAGTACCTGCAGCAGGCGGGTGTAGACGTAATCGGTTCCGGTCTGGACGAGGCACCAATGGCGTACAAAGACATTCACAAAGTAATGGACTACCAAAAAGATTTAGTAGAAGTGGTGGGTACATTCTACCCGAAGATTGTGCGCATGAACGGCGATCCGAAATACATTGAAGTTGACTAAGACTACAATAGTATTTACCCGCTTTTTATTTTGTTTTCTGGTGTCCCAAGCTTTCATTTCTCTATCGTCCCTTCTGAATTGCAGCGTCTGAAGGACTTCTTATTAAGCGTCGGGTGTGAAGGTATTTTATCCTTTATTGATTCAATTAGTTGGTGGTAAATGACGTTACGCAATACTATATCGTAACTTATTTTTATATCAAATCCCTTGAACTGTATTCAATAGCACCAAGCAACATTGATAGTATGTAGTCTCTTTAAGCTTCCTTGGCTCAGGCTTATCCCGCGACATTAAACTTACTGTTTCATTGTGCCACTCTTAGCTCTCCAGGCCGATAGGCCTCGTCTTGGGGTAGGGGCCCTCTTTTAGGCATCGCGCTGTGTAAAGAAGCTGCCGGGGGAAAGGGCTTTATGTGAATTTAGATCAGTCCCAACGGGTCGACCTGTTAATAAGTCGAGTGCCAGGAACCGCCCTTAGCTCCAGCGGTACGGTCTGTTAGGGATATGCTTACAGGCCGCTCCGCTGGAGCTAAAGAAAAGTGAGCCATTTTTCTGTCAGCAGGTCGTCCCGCTGGGACTCTTGCATAACATCAGGTGGTAACATTTGGCTTGCTGGAAATAAATAATGTCATGGCTTTTTATTGCTTCCGGTATATAAACGTTTCCCTGGAAGGCGTCACAGGTGACGTAGCCAGTCTATCCTTTCCCATCTGCCATTGATTGATTCTCCATTGAAGAAAAAGCCAGCCACCATGTGGTTGTGTACTTTTCTCACAATTGTCTGCAAGGTATAGTACAGATTGTCTTTACAGGTATCTGCAACAGCTGGCAGAATCGGATTATGAAATCTTTCACTAATTCTGGTGGAACAGTACGATTCCCTGTTAACAGTTTCAGTTCCGCTTCCAGCTTATAGTTAGCTCACAGGAACAACACCAGTTGGTTGTAGCTTATAAGTAAATCATGATTCTTTCTGTTTCTATCATCATTGTTGCATCTGTCTTCTCATGCTGCTGCCATAGATAAAAACGGATTATACCAGAAAGGAAAGCATTTATCTCGTGTAGTATTATGTTGGGTATTGTTCCAAAGTTGTCAAAGCAATTTGCCTATACCACACAAAATCATAGCACCTGCTTTTGCCAGGTGCTATGATGCGCAGGAACACTAGTTGATGTTGAAGCAGTCGTTTAGAAAGCGTATTTGTCTGAAAAAAGCCAGTCCAGGGCGGCTTCTTTAGTGAAAAACGCCTCGCTTACGCAGGGTAAAGGTATCTCCGACGCTTTTTCGTAGATGTTTTCGATGGCTATTTGCTGAAATACATCGTGCGCCATTACGTTTGCCACTTTTCTCAATCTGCTGTGCTGCAGTTTCTCTGCTGAGTGCGTCGCTATCCATACCTGGTCCTCCACCGTGGTCGCATGCATACGAGTATAATCTGCAAGAATGAGTTCTACCTCGTTGTCTAGGATAAAATCACAGGCAAACATCATGGCCTCCCGAAGTTGTTGGGAGGGTATAGACTCCCTCCACTCATTCCACATAAACTTTTCCTCCGGATTGTGGCGTATAGAGACATACTCAATATCTAACACAGTTACCAATTCCATCCCTATCAGTTCCATAACAATATTACTTAATCCTCAAACAACTTGGTGCCTTGTTGTTTACGTTTCCCCCAGTAATCAGCCTATAACTACCTCTTATATCTTTCTATACATCCACTAGCAAAATAATATACTAAAGATGCATGATATTTCAAATTTTGTTAATGCGAACTGAAATTAAAAAAGCTCTCCCGGGCAGAAACGTCCGGGAGAGCTTCATTCATGTATATTGCACAAGCTGCCTGACCTTTGCTAGCGCCAACATGCAGCGGCTTAGTTGTTGTTTGATTTTTCGGTGGCTCTGGCTGCTTTGCGGGCTTGTTTGTCAGCGTCGATGCGGCTTTTCTGCGTTTTAGCTTCCATCCTCGCAGCTTTTTTAGCTTCTCTTCGAGCGTTCCTGGCGTCTTTTTCTACGCGCTTCGCTTCTCTTAAACTCGCTTTGGCTGCCTTCGAATCGGCCTTCGTATCCATTCTTAAATCCACGGCATCATCCAGTCGCTTTTCATCAGCTTTGGCTGCCTGCCGTTCCTGTTTAACTTCGCTGCTTTGTGCAACAGCCGGCATGGCAACTACTGCAAAAAGGGAGGTTACAAACGATAATAAAAGTACTTTGTTTTTCATAAGAATAGGAAAAAATATACCTTTATATATACGTATTCAACAGTTAAACAACTGGAAATAAACCATTTATAAAAAGGTACTGTTGCCTCTCCGGTATGAGCTGTTGCCGAAAGTAGCTCAGCAGCCCGTACTGACTTTAATTATCAAGTTATAAGCTATTTAATTATCAGGACCTCAGCTGATCCTCCACCTCAACTAGCGTCTCCTTCGGCCTAGCAAAGCCCGGCTCCACGAGCAGCACTTCTTCGTAGGTGAGGTCATACTGGCGGTACACCAGCAGGTCTATCTCCGCCTCTAGCGCCGACTAGTCCGAATACAGTACTTTGGCATTGACAAGTATGCGTTAGTGTATTGCTGGTATATAAATAGGTTGTTTTTCGATAGAATCGTGTTCAAACGTTTTCATACTTGATATCAAAACCAGCTTCATTCTACATATTAGTTGCTGCTTCTATTGATAACATATATTTATTCAAATCCCTCACGCAGCCCTTTTAAATGTGCATAGCACACCTTGCTGCTGTTCTCTCTTGTTTCTTCGTCTTGAGAATCTTCTTTTAACAAGTGCCTTGGCGACAAAAATTTATAGAGTAACTCAAGCTCGGCCTCTCCTTCAGTACTCCCGTTAAGCAGCGGCTTTTTGTAGTCCTGCAAACAAAAGTGCGTGAACGTAATCTGCTCCGGCAGCTGCGAGATGAAAGGCGCGGCAATTTCTTTATAGAAGAAGTCGGTACTGGTGCTGGCTTTGCGTCCCTCCTGCCAGTCGGTATAGGCTTTTCTGAGCTGCGTGTTGTGGTAAAACAGCCGCTCGAATTTCAGCGCATCGAACACAAACCACTCGTGCACGCTGGTGACGATGAGGTGGCACAGGTCATGGTCCTTGTCCTGCACCCGCTCCTGCATATAATACAGCAGCAACTCGTGCACCGCCTTCGCATTCAGGTTACCCGGTGTGGGCATGTCGGCTTTGTTGGTTGGCCGCTTCACCTCCAGCAGCACCCCGGCATTGGTTTTGGTGGTGTGGCCGGTATGAATCACCAGGTCGGTTTTGCCTTTGGTGTTGATACCGTATTTAACATAAAAAACCGACTGCAGAAAATCGCGCAGATGGTACCTGGCGTGTTCCTCGCTTTCGAGCAGGTTAAGGCTGTCGAGAAGCGTGCGCAGGCCGCGCTTGAACTGCTCTAGGTCGGCGCGTGAAGTTTTAAGTCCTAAATAAACTTTGTTTAGGGCCTGGCGTGGCCGCAGGATGTGATGCTGCATAGGTCCGGGGGTTGTTTCAGAGTCAATAAAAATACAATTCGTTATCTGCTGGCCTGTACCTCTTTTCCGCCCAAAGCCCCTGGCTGCCTCACCAGCGCGCCTCCTGCTCTCTGCCAACACAACACGGCCTGTCTCCGCACCGGTGTTCTGGTGAAAAAGGCTGAGCTGGTAAAACTTAACTGTAGCAGTTCGTGCATATGCTTTTCCAGCCATCGGCACAAAATCTCCTGCCGCATCACTGAAACCTCTGGAAGTCTAGCCTTTAACAGTGCGCCATAAAAAATATCAGCGGCTGTTATAAAAAGGCAGCAGCAGGCATGAATAATTTATCTACCTTACAAGGCTTTTAACTCTAAATTATAAATAAAAGAGCAAAAAACTTCACAATGCAATAAAGTTCGTATACTTAAAGATAAAGCACTTTCAGTAGGAAATTCAATTACCTACAGGTGCTACCTCAACGAAATATGAAAGGGTAAACAAAACTAAACGAAGCTGTTACAAGTATTACCCTTGCTATTGTAACCACATATTACCAATTCGATTTTACTAATTAAGCTTAGATTTTATGGAATGTATTGATCTTCGAACAGGATTTATGATGCTGTCCTTTAGAAGCTTGAAAGAAGTGGAGCGGGCAAAAAACCTATGTGAAACCAAAGGCATCGACGTCGCCTGTGCTTTGGCTTTTGATGAGATAAAAGAAGAAGAGGCTGCCAATTACGTAAAGCATGTGCCGCATGACGGCAACGACATGTACTGTAACTACAGCAACCAAAGTGTCGACTGCCTGTGCAAAACCGCGAAGGAGTCGTTGCACACAGCCCTTCAGTACGTAGATGCCATGAATGGCTACGAGGGAGGCTTTCTGTTGATTTACCAGAAAGAAGAGCCATTTCTTAAAGCTACTGTAGCAGCAGCAGCACACGCCTAACATACATCAGGAATAAAGCATTGTTTGTGGGCGTAGCTCACCCAAGCCACAGCTTCGGTATCGCAGCGAGTTGTTTTCCGTAAAACAGACCAACCGCCTTGACAAGCAAACGAAATATGTATTTACTTATCCTGAAGACAAAATAGAACTATGCCCAAAGTATTAATAGTTGATGATGAGCGGGCCATTCGGAGCACCCTGAAAGAAATTCTTGAATTCGAAAACTATACGGTAGACGAGGCCGAAGACGGCGAGAAAGCGCTTCAACTCCTGGCCAGGTCGAAGTACGATGCGGTGCTTTGCGACATCAAAATGCCAGGTATGGACGGAATTGAAGTGCTGGAGAAAGCCATGGAGATCTCCCCGGACTCTCCTTTCATCATGATATCTGCCCACGGCACCATCGACACTGCGGTGGAAGCTACGAAGAAAGGAGCTTACGATTTTCTGCAAAAGCCACCGGATCTGAACCGTTTGCTGGTGAGTGTGCGCAATGCTCTGGACAAATCAAGCCTGGTGACGGAGACGAAGATTCTGAAAAAGAAAATCTCCAAGACCTACGAAATGGTGGGCAGTTCAGCGGCCCTTGGCCGCGTAAAGGGCGCCATCGAAAAAGTAGCGCCTACCGATGCCCGCGTGCTGATAACAGGTCCGAATGGCTCTGGTAAAGAACTGGTGGCCCGTGCCATACATGAGAACAGCAACCGCAGCAACGGCCCGTTGATTGAAGTGAACTGTGCTGCCATTCCAAGTGAGCTGATTGAAAGCGAGCTTTTCGGACACGAGAAGGGCTCCTTCACTTCAGCTGTGAAGCAGCGCATCGGAAAGTTTGAGCAGGCAAACGGCGGCACCCTATTCCTCGACGAGGTAGGCGACATGAGCCTGTCGGCGCAGGCCAAGGTATTGCGTGCCCTGCAGGAGCACCGTATCACGCGCGTAGGCGGCGACAAAGACATACAGGTGGATGTGCGCGTAGTAGCGGCCACCAACAAGAACCTGCTGGAAGAGATAGAAGCAAAGAACTTCCGCGAAGATTTGTACCACCGCCTGGGCGTTATTCTCATTCACGTGCCGCCGCTCAACGACCGCCGCGAAGATATTCCGGACCTGGTGAAGAAGTTCCTCAACGACATCGCCAACGACTACGGCAACAAGCCTAAAACCATTACTCCCGAAGCCATTGAGTTCCTGCAGCAACTCGACTGGCGCGGCAATGTTCGCGAACTCCGCAACGTAGTGGAACGCCTCGTTATCATGAGTGGCCACGAAATAACACTGGAAGATGCCCAGGCCTATGCAAGGCCTGTGGTTTAAAAAGAACGTTTTTCATAGAGACAGCCTCTGTAGCTTTTAGTTGCAGAGGCTGTTTTAGTAGAAGCTTTCATAATGGAACTTCAGCACTGAAAATGCGCTATAACAGAAAGTCCCCCTTCAAATGGGGACTTTCTGTTATAGCGCATACCGAGACGCCGATTTGCAAAATCTGCTCATTAAGCTGCTGATGTAAATTCATTCTCCCTCCCCTCCACCAACAACCTTCCCAGGAAACCGCGCTGCATCCGAAGAAAAGCAGTAGTTTTGCGGGCCAAATAAAACAGCGCCGTAATTCATGGATTCCTTCACCTATAAGCAGCATTTTTCAAGAAACTTCACCCTTGCCTATCCGGTGGTGCTAAGCCAGTTGGGCCATATTATGGTGAGCGTGTTCGATAGCCTGATGGTGGGCCAGATTGGTACGCTGCCCCTGGCGGGGGCTTCACTGGGGAACAGCATCTTTACGATTACCCTGGTATTTGGCTTAGGCGTTTCCTACAGCATTACTCCGCTGATTGCGGCCGCAGATGGCCGAAAGAACTATACCCGTATTTCCCTGCTGCTGCTGAATGGGCTGGTGTCTAATGTGCTGTTGGGGATTCTGCTTTTTATTGCCGGTTATTTTCTCTCTCCCTACATTACCCTGCTCGGGCAACCTCCCCGTGTAGTGGAGTTGGCAGTGCCTTACCTCAACATCCTGTTCCTGTCTATGGTGCCGCTCATGGTGTTCCAGGCTTTCCGGCAATTCGCTGAGGGGCTCTCGTTGACAAAACAAGCGATGTGGATTTCAATCGTTGCAAATTCTTTAAATATTTTTCTTAATTATATCTTAATTTTTGGTAAGTTAGGGTTCGAGCCAATGGGGCTGGTAGGTGCTGGTTGGGCAACGCTAATATCTCGTGTGGTGATGGCCATGATGATGGCAGGGTATGTAATGTATGGGAAGCGATTTGTTGTGTTCCGTCATTTTCTTCGCCTGCGCCATCTGTCTTTTATCCATATGTACCGCATCTTTAAGCTGGGGCTGCCTATTTCCGGGCAGATGATCTTTGAGATGGGTGCTTTCAGTTTCTCTGCTGTAATGATCGGCTGGTTGGGTGCCAAAGAACTGGCGGCTCACCAGATAGCCATTAACGTGGCCTCCGTCTCATACATGATGGCCAGCGGAATTGGAGCAGCGGCCACCATCCGGGTGGGCAACCAGAAAGGTTTGGGCAATTACAGGGCTATGCGTATGGCAGGCATCAGTAACCTGGTGATGGGTGCCGGTTTTATGGTGTGTAGTGGGCTATTGATGATTCTGGGAAATGAACTGATTCCCATACTCTACATTGATGACCCGGAAGTAATCCATATTGCCTCTTCCCTGCTGGTGATAGCGGCCTTATTCCAAATTTCGGATGGTATACAGGTGGTAGGCCTGGGAGCTTTGCGCGGCCTGGAAGATGTAAAAGTACCAGGCCTTATCTCCTTGCTGGCTTATTGGGGCGTTGGATTGCCGGTAGGATACATGCTCTGTTTCAAAGTTGACTTTGGGGTTAACGGCATCTGGATGGGGCTGTTAACAGGATTATCGGTGGCGGCTGTTCTGCTTACATTCCGCTTCCGGGCACTAAGCAACCGCCTGATGCCAGCTTAAAGCAAGCGTGGTGTATGTTTACTCCCCGCTACAACACCTTGGCTCGTGACCATTTTGTTTAGCCATTATTAAAATAGCCAGAGTGAAATGTACACCTTTACCTTATTCCTGTCGTTGTGGGCAAGAATATTGCTCCCCCTCCTCTTTCCTGATGCTGCCGAAGCCAGTGAGAAAAAAACTGCTGCTCCTGTAGTAGAAAGCATTATCGTAGATCAGGTTTCCTGGTCTGTCAACCGCCGCTTATCCTGGGAAGACTTCAGGGGCAGGCCGGACGATGACAACCCGCACCATGCCTTAACAGCAGCTAACCTTGCCGTAAACGCCAACTGCAAAGATCAGGGGTTTACGTACCAGGTAAATTGTGTGTTCCTGCCAACAGAGTCCTGGTCTAAAAACAAAAAATCGGAGAAGCTGCTGGAGCATGAGCAGCTACATTTTGACCTTACGGAGGTGCACGCCCGGCTCCTGCGCAGAGAGCTACAGCAGCTGAACTGCTCCACCCTGAAAGACAAACTGAGTGGCACTGTAAACAATGCCTTCAAAAGGTGGAAGGCTGAACAGGATACTTTTGACACTGCATCTAAACACGGGCTAAACGCAGAGAGTGAGCGTGCATGGGCAGCCAATATCTCCCAACGCCTGAAAGCACTGGAAGCTTATAAGTAAGGCATATAGTGTATACAGCCTCAAGGGTTGCAGCCTATATTCTGAAGCTTTGGAGATAGCTGAAATAATCATAATCAAATAAAGAGTATACCTAAAGAATAGTCACTTTTCTGTCTAAGCTACTGTGGACTCAGCTTAGACAGCGACTCCTAAACAGCCTTTTCAATTTATTCTGTCTGTACTCTCCTGGCCGAGCGGCCTCGTCGTGGGTGTAGGGGCTCAACTCAAAAACTGGAATCTGTTTCACTCCGTGCTATCGAAGAGAAAAAATTTGGCTTTATTGAAGGCTCTTTGAGTGAGTGGGTATACTTTACTCCGGTTAGAATGCTTTTTAAATTAATAAAGTATAAAACCCCTTTCGGAAAGTATTGGTATAATTAATATACTCCATCTTTTCATCAACCAGATACAAAAGGTTTGCAAAGCTTAAGAGACAAAACAACAGAAGCCCCTGCTGTTTACTTCAGCAGGGGCTTCTGTTATATACTAGCACTTGTTACTTTTTCGGTTCCAGGTCCTTTGTAGCTGGCCCGGTGATAACTTTTCCGAGTGGGTCAAACCGCGAGCCATGGCATGGGCAGTCCCAGGAGCTTTCTACTTCGTTCCAGTTTATGATGCAGCCTAAATGCGTGCAAACAGCAGAGAATTTGTGCCGGATCCCGTCCTGATCGCAGTAAACGGCTACCTTCGAGGCACCATCCCGCATCACGCGGCCTGTACCGGGCATAATTTCCATTGGATCATCTACCTCTCCCGGCGTTACATAATCCTTAAACTGTGCCGCCACATTCACATTATGCTTCAGGTAGTCGCCTGCAGATTTAAAGCCGCTGCGGCTTGGGTCGTACAAGGCAGTCCAGGGATTAGGGCGGTTCATGATCAAATCTGTTATCATCATGCCAGCCATGGTACCATGTGTGGTGCCGTGTCCGGAGTCGCCGGTGGCAATATATACATTGCTGGAGTCACCGGGATTACGGCCGATGTAGGCTAAGCCATCTACAGGCTCAAACACCTGACCTGACCAAACATAGTCTACCTCTGTTGCCATCGGAAACTTCATGCGGGTCCAGGCTTCCAGCTCCCGGAAGTGCTTCATCAGATGGTCGTCCTGCCCCGTTTTATGGTCTTCGCCACCTACAATGAGAATGTCATAATCCATGTCCTCTCCTTCGCTGCGCTGCAGCCGCACATAGTGGTAAGGCTCATCCATATCCCAGAACAAGGCATCCGGTACCGAACCTTTTGGCACTCTCACCGCTATAGCGTAGGTGCGGTAAGGAACCAGTTTGGTGTGCATTGTTACCTTATCATTTACTGGTGTGTTGGTGGCCACCACCAGATGGTTTGCCGATACAGAATGACCCGACTGAGATACAACAGTTGTAACAGGGCCAGATTTAAAATCAACAATATGCGTATCAGTAAAGATCTGCCCCCCATTATCTATAACCGCTCCTGCCAACCCGGCCAGGTACTTCATAGGGTGGATACGGCCCTGGTTTGGGTAATGGAGGCAAGGAAAAGTTGTCAGTGTCGGCACCGGGCATTCTTTGCGCAACACCACCTTATCCCAGCCTATTTGCTGCAGGGCTTCCAGTTCCTGTAACACCAGTTTCTCCTGCTCCTTGTTTTTTGCTACCAGGAATCCGTCTACGCGGGCAAAATCACAGTCAATGCTGGCGTCATTTGCAATCTCCTCTATTTTATCGATGGCACTTGCATGGCTCTGGCAGGCAAGCTTTGCCCCTGCCTCCCCAAAAGTCTCTACCAGATTATAGTACTGCTCATCCAGGGCATTAGAAAGATGCGCTGTCGTGCGGCTTGTTTCGCCGCCGCCAATACTTTTTGATTCCAGCACAATTACCCGTTTTCCTTCTTTCGCCAATAGGTAAGCCGTAGTAAGTCCTGTTATACCGGCTCCAATCACACACACATCGCACGTCATGTTTTCGCGCAGGTGCTGTGTGGCAGGTAATTTTATGTTTTTTTCCCAGATAGGTAATGTTGCTCCTGAATCTTGTTTCATAGTTTTTTGAATTTAGTACTAACTCTAGGCAGAACAGGCTTTGTGCAGGCAGCAAAGCCATTGCATAGGATTACGGTGTGGCGGGGCTTATGTTGCTAAACGTCGGTATGGGGCCATCTATACCTATTTTTAAGATGGCTGTCAATTTATATACGCAAACTTTTGCCAACTTCATTAGTATTCTAATTAAATTAGCAAAAAAATAAAAAATCATGATAAAAGCGGAGGAATATCTGAAAGGCCGGGGAGCACAGTATAACCCTGCAAACTCATACCTGAAGCAGGAATATGTGGCAGAGCACATAGAGGGACTAGATGAGCCTATGCTGAATAACTCCGGCACCACGTTCTTTACAGAGCACCCTAAAAAGATTGTGAATAAGGTGGAGAGCCATGACATTGGGCTAAGCTACTCACTAAACCCTTACCAGGGCTGTGAGCACGGGTGCATTTACTGCTACGCCCGAAACACGCACCAGTACTGGGGATATGGCGCAGGCCTTGACTTTGAGCGGAAGATAATAGTAAAGGAAAATGCTCCTGAGGTACTGGCACAACAGTTAGAAAACAAAAACTGGCAGGTGATGCCTATCATGCTGGCAGGTAATACAGACTGTTATCAGCCAATCGAGGCTAAGATGAAGCTGACGCGCCAAATATTGCAGGTGCTGCTGCAGTACCGCCACCCGGTAAGTATTATAACAAAGAACGCGCTCATACTCCGTGACCTGGACCTGCTGCAGGAACTGAACAAACTGGACCTGGTGCACGTGAACATCAGCATTACCACGCTGGAGGAGAAACTGCGGCAGAAGCTGGAGCCACGTACGGCTTCCGCAGCGAAACGCCTGGAGGTAGTGCGGCAGCTCAGTGCGGCGGGTTTGCCTGTTAACGTGATGGTGGCCCCTATTATCCCGGGACTCAACGACTCAGAAATCCCGCAGATAATAAAACAATCCGCAGCGGCAGGCGCCTGTAATGCTGCCTATACCATAGTGCGCCTGAACGGGAGCGTGGGGCCCATCTTCGAAGACTGGATCCGGCAGGCATTTCCTGACAAGGCGGAAAAGGTGCTGCACCAGATAGCCGATTGCCATGGCGGGCAACTGAACGACAGCCGCTTTGGTACCCGTATGCTTGGTGAGGGGAAATTTGCCGAGGCTATCTCAAAGCTATTCCGGATGAGCAAGCAAAAGTATATGCCTGACCCCAGCACCAAACCATACAACTTCAGCCACTTCTGCACCCGCAGCGGAAAGCAACTTTCATTGTTTTAGAATCTTAAAAGGATTTCAAACCAAGTGTTGCAGTCTCAGCAAGTCCCCCTCTTAAAAGGGTTGGCCCTTGCATTTTACCATTCCCTGGCTCAGCTTTTCGAACATCATCCTGTCTCATAACTTGTTCTACTTCGGTGCCTTTGGGCTGAATAATGAAGATATATGGTTGGCTGGTATAAAGCTGCTATGTTAAATTGATATAGATATTGCATGGCATAAAAAAGCGGAGGATACACTGCTGCTCCCCCGCTTATATAAAAGTGCCTGAATTAGCTCACGCTATAGGACATCCTTCACCTTATCCACCAGGCCTTTACCTGCGGAGCCCATCATTTGCTCTTTCTGTGCGTGCCCTCTTGGATCTGGCGCACCCAATTGAGGCTCCTGGCCATGTGGTTTGGCTAATACATATTTAAAATTGCTCTTGCCGTCTATAGATTGCCCCTCGGTCCAGCGTTCGTTTATTTCAGGCTTGCATTCCAGCTGAGTTGACATAAAGGTATAGTTGAACTCCTGGTTTTCCATGTTCTGCGGAAAGCTGTTCGGAATCGGGTGAACTCCTTTTACCCCTCCCAGGTCCTCCAGCACCGCCAGCCACTGGTTCTGGTGCATCGTGTCACGGGCAATCAGGAACGAGAGCATGTCTTTCATGCCCGGATCATCAGTTGCCTCCCACAGGCGGGTAGCCAAGAGCCGACCTGTTGACTCGGCCATCACGTTGGCGTACATATCAGCTGCAATGTTGCCGCTACCTACCACCCAGGAACCGTTAAATGGCACACCGTTGGCGTCTACAGCCATAGCAGCCAACCCGGATGACAGTACGTGGCGTGGATTCATTCCACCCATCACTGCCCCTATAACTTTATCCTTCGCCATTTCTTCTTTCAAAGACAGTGGCGCCCCTTCAAGGTTTAGTGCAACAGCTGTGGCCAGCATCTCGATATGGGATATTTCCTCGGTGCCTGTTTCCAGCAACATGTCACGGTACTTGTTAGGGCCCCTGCTTCCCCAGGCTTGGAACAGGTATTGCAGGCACACTCTAATCTCACCTTCGATACCGCCAATGGCCTGCTGCAGCATGTTAGCAAATGCCGGATTCGGTTTGTCTACTCTTACTGTGTACTGAAGTTTGTTATCATGGTAAAACATAGGTGTATAGTATTTATAAATGAAACATAAGAGAAACTACGGTGCCTCTCCTGAACTGTTCCCTATATAGAAGCAACTTGATGTTAATACATAGAGTAAAAATTGTCATATTAAAAAAACAGGATAGTACAATGTCTCAATATAATAGAACGGAACAACAGGCTTTACAAGTCGCTGCAAAAGAAGCTATTAGTATGTTGTAAAATATCTTATGCAGTTACCTTTGTATTTTATGGGTTAAAGCTGGTGTAACATATAGCACGTATAGAAGTATGTAATCGCAGAACATAAATATATAAGAAACACGAGGCAAAGGAACAGGGATGGAACTTGGAAAAGATATTGTGGTAGACAGCTGGATTGAATTGCAAAAGGTATTGTTCGACCATACCTGGGACGAAAACATCCAACGCTTCCGTTCCTCGTATGTTTACCGCGGCACCTGGAATAAAAGCTTTGACCTGAGCACTAGCATCATGCGCATTGGCAGCCAGTATGACAAATTGGAACCACACCTGCTGCGCAACTTCCGGAAGTATGCCTACGACAATGCCAACCCTACCGGTGACTCTATCTGGAACTGGCTTGCTGTTGCCCAGCACCACGGTTTGCCAACACGCCTGTTAGACTGGACCTACTCACCCTATGTTGCCCTTCATTTTGCTACTGCAGATCTAACGAAGTATGACCATGATGGCTGCGTCGTGTGCATCAACTATGTGAAGACAAGCGACTACCTGCCTGTGCCCCTGAAACGTGTACTGGAAGAGGAAGGCTCCAATGTGTTCACGCCCGAGGTACTGGAGCCGATAGCCCCCTCTCTGAAGGCGCTGAAAAGCTTTAAGGAAGAGGAGTTCGTTGTATTCCTGGAGCCCCCCTCCCTGGATGCCCGTATTGTTCACCAGTATGCTCTTTTCTCGATGATGTCGGATGTGAAGGCGGAACTGAGCAAGTGGCTGAAGCAGCACCCGGACCTTTACTTCAGGGTTATTATTCCAGCTAAACTTAAATGGGAGGTGCGCGATAAACTGGACCAGGCAAATATAACGGAGCGGGTACTGTTCCCGGGCCTGTCGGGCCTGAGCCAATGGCTGAAACGGCACTACACACATTCCTGATTTTTTTACTAATAAAACAGACGCCCTCTAGCAGGCTATTTGTAAAACAGCTATATTCAGCACTACATAAACCCATACGTTAATCATTGATGAATCTGCGCCGATTGTTTTGTGAGAATACCCTTCTGCACGTTTTTCCTGTTACGAATAGCCCCGGGAGCCGAACCCGTTTCCGATACAACAAATATACTTCAAAAGCAGCTGCCATACTTTGTGGCATCATGCTGACGAGCGCCTGCACGCAGGAAAGCGACACGAGTTCCGCAGTGATTGCTACCGCTCAGGCCGACTCCAATACGGCTGCTCCGGCCGGACCACCTGCAGACAACAGAGGGGTACCGAAGGACACTATGGCAGCAACTCCTGCCCCTGCAGCAGAACCCATACCTGATACCGCAGCTTACGAGCACCCGGGGCCACGACCTTTACCAGGTGCTATTCTGCCTCATAAGCGCATTGTAGCCTATTATGGAAACCTGTTATCAAAGCGCATGGGTATTTTAGGGGAGCTGCCGCCAGATGAAATGCTGCAAAGGCTGGACGAAGAGGTTGCCAGCTGGAACAAAGCTGATCCGGCAACACCCGTGCAGCCAGCCCTTCATGCCATCGTGGTAACAGCGCAGGGGCATCCGAGTGCCGGGGGTAAATACCGGCTCCGCATGGCTGACAAAATGATCGACGATGTGCTGGAAATTGCAAAGCAGCGCGATGCCATTGTTTTCCTCGACATTCAGGTGGGCCAGAGTACCCTGCAGGAAGAAATTCCAGCTCTGGAAAAATACCTGAAGCTGCCACACGTACACCTGGGCATCGACCCTGAGTTTTCGATGAAGCGAGGTGGCGTGCCAGGCCGCCGCATTGGCACGTATGACGCTGAAGACATTAACTATGCAACAAAATATCTGGCCGACTTAGCAAAAGAGCATAACCTGCCGCCGAAGATACTGGTTGTACACCGCTTTACACAGGGCATGGTAACGAACACCGAAAACATAAAGCTGAGACCAGAGGTGCAGGTAGTAATGCACATGGATGGCTGGGGCGGACCGGTTCTTAAAAAGGACACATACCGCGCCTACATCCAAAAGGAGCCTGTGCAGTTTACCGGCTTTAAGATCTTCTACAAAAATGACCTTAAAAAGCCACCTGGACGCCTGATGACACCAGACGAACTACTGGGTCTAAATCCTAAGCCGCTGTATATTCAGTACCAATAAAAAGACTGTGTATGTACAATGTGAAGGTAAAGAGAGTGCATAACAGAGCACTTAAACCCTTTATCGAACAGGACTTTATCAGTTTAGAAAATACTGAGTAGTTAGTAAACCATTAATAGCTGCGCCACCTGTTTTAAATAGCAGGTGGCGCAGCTATTTTTAAGCTAAAATTCTTTCGTACTTAAAGCCTTTCACAGGTAAACCTCCCTCCTACTTCAGCAACTATTCCCATTCACATAAACCCTCTTTCATAAACAAGCTCTTCCAATTCATTGGCACGGAGTGAATGTGTTTCCAGTCTTGGGTTGAGCGCCTGGGGATAGGAGCCCTGTATTTGGAGGTTTTTAAGTTGCCGCGGGAGCGCAAAACTAACAACGCGATCCCTAAAAGGGCCCCTACCCCCAACGCAGCCTCTCGGCTGGGATAGCACAGCGCAATAACTATAGACAGCAGGTCTGATGCCGCTGGTTGAACTACAGCTACGGCAGCTTAGACAAAATGCGTACTACTTAACACGATGCAACCTAGTTCATGCGGTTTGGTTGTAACGGCATGTATGGGTAAGAAGAGTCTAAATTTATTAACTTTTAGATGACAGTATTATTTCCAAAAAAGACTATTCCCCAAGATTTAAAGCAAATTTTTTGCAAGTATCTCCACAAGCTGCTTATAGGTAAATAATATTCCTCAAAACCCTTACCGCCTTTCTAAATTATTCAAAGGAGGAGGCTTCTTCCTTTTCTGTAAAAGTTAACATGTTCTCTTACAATTGAGAGACAGTTATTAGATAGAAGCAAAGCTAGCATCGCTTTTTGTAACCTGGCTGCGTTTTTTGCTGCCTCAACTGCTGTTGAACAAACCTTAAAAAATTGCTTTACACCGGGAATTTTTTAAGGCTAAAAATCTTTGAATTATATATCAACAGCTCATATAAAATCTGAAATAAAGCGGCTGCTTCGCAAAATAAGGAATGTTTTTTGCGTTAAGAAAATAGAAAGCAAACTGTTTTGCTAAGCTTTATTAAGCTATAGTTGTATATATCGCCTAAAACCTTATATTAGGAACATGTTGCAGTTTCTACATTCTTTACACATTACCAACCTGGTTGTCCGTTTCATCCAGATCATCATCGTGTTCCCGATGGCCGTTCTGCTCAGCTTTTATATTCCGCCCTACAACTCTATGGATTATGAGCTGCACTTCCTGCTGTGTCTCTTGTTTTCTGCTTTTGTCTCTGTCGTTGTAACACGTTATAGCCCTAAACTCACACTGCTCCTGTTCGTGAGCATATTAGCCTTGTTTGGGTTTAACAGTACCTTTAAAAACCAGACTTTTGAAGGCATGTACGACGACTACAATGCCCTGCTAGTGAACATGACCAGTAACCCTCATAAGGTCTCTTACTTCAAGCCGGTGCGAGGCACTTATTTCCAGAACCAGCGGGTAAAAAGCGCCATGCAACCTAACGACCCAAGAGTGCGTGCTTTTGCGGTAGAAAATTCCACCCGTTATTTCCATGATGAATATTATCAGAAGTTCGGTAAAATGACACGTTACTTCTCCCTGTTCAAGCATATCCGGCTGAACTGGAAATATGTAAACGACCCGCTTGGCATGGACTACTATTCTCCTCCGGTAGAGAGCATGGGCCTGCTGGCTGGCGACTGTGATGACTACGCTATCCTGATGGCGTCTTCTGTCATGGCCATAGGCGGCGAAGCGCGTGTGGTCATTTCACCGAACCATATGTATACAGAAGTGAAAATAGGCTCCGTCGAAGACCTGGACAAGATAAGCTACGCCATACGAACACTGTTCCCGGATGAAGTAGCAGGAGGTAAAATCCATTTCCATGAGACAGGCAATAACCTCTGGATTAACTTTGACTACACTGGCAGTTATCCCGGCGGCCCTTTCCTGGAGCCTGAGCTTTACAGTGTGATTTCGTTTGAGAAGTGAGGAGTTTCTAGAAGCTTATTCCAACCAGGCAGAGGGCGAACTTAAATTTTTTAAGCTTAAGAATCAGCATTTTCAACTTTAAAGCTTCTTTTTTTCCTGCATAGCGTTTGTAATTATAAAACTGCCTCCTATATTTGCATCGCAATTCAGCAACAAGGCCCGTTCGTCTAGGGGTTAGGACGCTAGATTTTCATTCTAGTAACAGGGGTTCGATTCCCCTACGGGCTACACAAAAGGCCGCTTCAGGTAAACTGGAGCGGCCTTTTTTCTTTAGCTTCGGACACTAAAATCGCTCTACTTTCATCTACCTAGCTTTTATTCGCCCTTTAAGTACTTGTCAGAAGGAGTTACAGCAGCTGTTGTTTGGCCTCTTTCAAATGCTCCTCCTCCCCTGCTTTGTGTGATTAATTGAACCTGTCTATGAGCCTTTGGCCTCTCCTTACATCATGTTATGGATGTTTCACTTACTTCTCTCATATAACAAACTGCCATTCTGATATAGGAGACGGCAAAACGGGAAAGTATAGAAGGTTCAGGAACTGGTTATCGCCCTATACTTATCAGTATTTATTATTCCACGTGGCTGTTGCACAACTCAGCCTTTAGCATGACTTCCTTACAGCCTTCATTCGGAGTAAACCTGTAATTTTACTCTCTTGGTTGTGGGCAAGCTACAGGAGTAGGCCAATAGCTGAAGACAGGGGCATGTGGCTGCTCCCTTTCCATTGCTACTGCCATGCTCACAGACTTCTTCGGTCTGTTCCTCATGTACTTTCTTATGTTGAAGGCAACGGCAGCCATGAGCATGACTTTATGGGGACCCGATTTCCCCAACACGCCAACTCTGCTCAGGCCTTACTGGTGCACCAGGCTCCCGAAGACAGGCTCCACCGTACTCTGGCGAAGCTTTTTCATGCGCTTGCCCCGCCTGCTGTGCTGGCGGGCATACGCTCTCAGGTACTGCTCGTCGTAAGCTGTGCGGGTAATCTTCCTGCACCGGGCCTTGGGGGCACACGTGGGTTTGGACGCGCACTGGCTGCAATCCTGAGGTGCCGCCCAGTAGTTTCTCTGCAGCCTGCCGTCGGCGGTGCGGTCAAAGCCCTTGAAGGGGAGCGGCTTTCCCATGGGGCAGATGTAGCGGTCGTTGTCCTTGTCATAGGGAAAGCCGGCTATCTCGGGCTTGTACATCCCAAATACAGGTATCCAGCCTGTGATGCCCCGCTGCTCGAGCATGAAATAGTTGGAGCCGTTGGAGTAGCCGGCATCGGCCAACACCTCCTGCATCAGCAGACTATTGGCTTTGAGCCTGCGTTGCACTTGGCTGGCAAGATTAGGCAGGGACTGGCTGTCCCGGCCGTCGGCAAAGTCGGCCTGCACGTGGCTGATCACGCCGCGGGCCGTATCGACCACCATGCTGCAGTGGTAGTTGAGCTTCCTGGCCTTTCCCGGTTTTACTGATATGCGGGCATCGGGGTCATGCGGGGAGTAGTGGGTCTTATTGCTGACCAGCTGTGCCTTCTCATGAGTTGAGCCCAATGAGGTGAACGTGCCCCTGATATTCTCCTGATGCTTCCCCAGCTTCCTGAGTTGATGGGCGGGGGGTGACAGCCTGTGCCGGTTTGCTGTTATTCTGAAGCATCCGTTGTTTGTCTGCCTCCTGCTGTTGCACTGACTCCAGAGGCTGCTTTAGCAGCAGGCTGTCCATGGAGGCATTGGCCTTCACTGGCGCTGAGTCTACGGCCTGTGTGTCACCCCTGACCATACCCTTCTCCACACATAGGCTAAAGACCCTGTCAAAGAGCGACTCGAACAAAGCCTCGGGGAAAAGCTGGCGGGTGCGGGATACGGTGGAGTGCCAGGGCAGGGGCTCGTCAAGCTGGTAATCCAGAAAGTACAAAAGGTCCAGGCGGAGGCTGCAGTGCTCGATGAGCCGGCGGTCCGAGGTGATGTTCTCCAGGTAGCCTACCAGACAGAGCTTGAAGAACACCACCGGGTCAACGCTCTGCTGGCCACACTTACCGTAGAGGGGCGCTTTCAGTTCATAGAGAAACGAGAGGTCCAGCTGCTGCTTAAGCCGACGGTAAAAATTGTGCTCCGGCACGTGTGCCGAAAGTGAGAAGAGCAGCTCCTTCTCATCCCTGAAATTCTTCCTTCCCTGCATGACTACAAGCAATAGGTCATTATCCTTTAACGCCTATCTGCAGCCGGTTGTGCAACAGCCACACACGTTTTCCGGGACAGCTTATTTCAGGAGGAGACACACTCTTAGGATCCACCTCAAACAGAGGTGTCCCGACTTACCTCCAGACAGCTTGTAGAATAGCCTGAAATTTTAGAGTTCAGTCTGAATCTACCTCAAAAGAGGCTTTAACTCTGTGCAGGTAGTCTTGATCAGCATTAAAATCAAATAAGAAAGCATGTATTACCAAATGAATAATTTTTAGTATCTTTTATGGCATACTTAGCCTCTCAACCGGCGACAACCACCACCTCAAGGGTGATGCCGCAGAACTGCAGATGAAGCGCCTTAAGTTTAAGAATTTCAGCTCATGACCTGACTCCGCAAGCCATTCCGCTAAAATATCTTCAACGCTGTAACATGAAGTCAAGTCTTCTGCTTCTCTGGTCTCTCCTCTTTGCCTATGTGCTGGCGCAGGTACAGGCGCAGAGCTTAGCTGCTCCCGTCGTGTACCAGCATACTATACCTGCGGAGGGAGTTCTGCTGGATAAAGGCTGGAAGTACCGCGCTGGCGACAACCCTGAAGGGGCAAAATCCCCGTTTGATGATGCGCAGTGGCAGCCGGTCCAACCTACCCAAGATGTACATAAACTACAGCAAATCCTGATAGAGGGCATCGGTTGTTTTCGGTTGCAGAGGCTAATAGCAAGAGAGCTTTCATATCTCTTGACATCATGTAGATCATCATACAACTGAAATGAAAAAACCTTAAAGCAAAAAAGAAGATGAATGCTTTTCCGTGGCCCCTGTTTATCTCCTGCATTCTTTTTCTGACGAATTACTGGAAAAGCCACGCCCAGACAGAAAATTTCGGTTTCGAACGCCTCACCATCGAACAGGGGCTGTCCGAGGACTACATCATGTGCATGATGGAGGACCGGAAAGGACATCTGTGGTTTGGCACAGGCAACGGCCTGGACAAGTACGACGGCTACCGCTTCAGGCACTACAGATTTGACCCTGCTGACACCTCCTCGCTGCCCAAGAACCAGGTGATATCCCTCTGGGAGGACAGCGGGGGCATCATCTGGGTCGGAACCACCGAGAGCACCTGCCGGTTTGACCCCCTCACCGAGAAGTTCACGCGCCTGGAGCGAAACCCCGGTAACCCCCACGCCTTCAAGTTTGCCCAGTCGTTTAACGAGGACACGGAGGGGAACCTGTGGGTGGGGGGCAGCTTTTCGGGGGAGCTGCGGCAGATTGACCGGAAGACCGGCAGGTTCTCGGCTGTGGACTATGCCGACATGCTGAAGCCAGACGTCGATAGCGGCGAAGAGGCAGTGTTTTCCCTTGTCATTCTAGCCAAAGACAGAGCAGGCACCCTCTGGGTAGGCAGCACGTACGGGTTGCACCGGCTCAACCTGACCCCGCGTGGCGCGGACGAGCCTGCCGACGTGAGCTTCACCCACTACCGCCATGACCCGAACGATCCCGGCAGCTTAAGCCACAACGGTGTCACTGATATTTTCGAGGACAGCAAGGGGGTGCTGTGGGTCGTGACGCTGGCGGGAGGCTTGAACGCCTTCGACCGGAAGACAGGCACCTTTACCCGCTTCCTGCCCGTGTCTGGCAAGCCGCTGGAAATCGCCGGGGAAGTGAGGTCAGGGATCACGGAGGACGCCGCGGGCAACCTTTGGGTCGGCTCCAGCCATGGGCTGTACAGGGCGGACCCGGAACGGAAAACCTTCTTCCCTTTCCTCCATGACCCTGGCGACATCCGGAGCATAAGCGCAGACAACATCTATGCCGTGCTGAGGGATAAAGCGGGCATCCTATGGGTGGCAACTCCTGAGGGTGTCAACAAGCTGGACCCCCACCGGAAACCTTTCAGGCTCTTTCGGCACGAGCCCCTCAACCCCGGCTCCCTGAGTTACAACAGGATCTCGGCCATCTGCGAGGACAGGGAAGGAGTGGTGTGGGTAGGCACGGCGGGGGGAGGGCTGAACGCGCTGGACAAGGGCACCGGCGCCTTCACCCGTTACCGCCATAACCCAAAGGACGCCGGCACCCTGCGCAACGACGTGGTCAGCGCCCTCCTCGAGGACCGGGACGGTAACCTCTGGATAGGCAACGGGGAGGTTCTGTCCCGGTTTGACAGCAAGAGGGAAAAACTAACCCACTACCATCTGGATTACTCTTTTCCGGCAGTGGGCGACTACCCTATCCTAGACCTTTTCGAAGACCGGCAGGGAATAATCTGGATCGGCACAATCAGGGGCATGTTCCGCTTCGACCGCAGCACAGGGGTAACCCTCCATTACCCTTACGAGCCAGGCAAGGCCGGCGGTATCGGCGACTACTGGGCCCTATCCATCTTCGAGGACAGCAAAGGCAACCTGTGGATTGGCCACGGGAGCCAGGCACTGAGTAGATTTGACCGGGCTACGGGGAAATTTACCCAGTACAGGCACGATAGCCGCCGGCCGGGGAGCATCAGCTCCAACACGGTGTCGGATATCTATGAGGACACGAAGGGCAACCTGTGGTTTGGCACCAGCGAAGGCGGCCTCTGCCTTTTTGACAACGCCTCCGGGACGTTCACCGCATTTACCGTGCGGCACGGCTTGGCAGGGAACTCTGTTTACTCCATCCTGGAGGACCAGGGGGGGGACCTGTGGCTCGGCACCAACAACGGCCTCTCCAGGTTCTCCCCCACCGCACAGACCTTCACCAACTACGGCGTGGAGGACGGACTGCAGAGCAAGCTGTTTACATCCCAGTACATAATGGGGGGTGCCGCTTTTAAAGGGCGAGACGGGACGCTTTACTTTGGGGGAGCCAACGGGATGAATGCGTTTAACCCAGCCGAAATACATCCCAATACCTACGTACCGCCTGTAGCCATCACGCAGTTCTATCTTTTTGACAGGCCCGTGCCCGGAAGGCAGGAGGCGAAGGAGATAGCGCTTCGGCATGACCAGAACTTCTTCTCCATCGAGTTTGCTGCCTTAAACTATACCAGCCCCTCTAACAACCGGTATGCCTACCAGCTGGAAGGAGTGGACAGGCAATGGGTGCAGTCGGGCACCAGGAGGCTCGCCAGTTATACAGATATTGCCCCCGGTACCTACACGTTCAGGGTTAGAGGATCCAACAACGACGGAGTTTGGAATATGCAGGGCACTGCTGTCGGAATTACCATTTTCCCACCCTGGTGGCGCACTTGGTGGGCCTACGCTTTCTACTCTCTTTGCCTCGTTGCTGTAGTTTTAGCTGTAGATAGATCCCAGCGGAGAAGGCTGATTCAGAAAGAACGGGAGAAGGCACAAGAAAGGGAACTGGCCCAGGCGCGAGAAATAGAAAGGGCCTACCATGAGCTAAAGCAGACGCAAGCCCAGCTCGTTCAGAAAGAGAAAATGGCCTCTCTGGGAGAACTTACGGCCGGCATCGCCCATGAGATCCAGAACCCACTCAACTTTGTTAACAACTTTTCGGAACTGGGCCAGGAGTTGTGCCAGGAAGTACAGGAGGAGGTGAAGCAGCTGAGAGTCCCCTTTGAAGAGAAGAGGAATCTGCAGGAACTGGCCTCTGATTTGTCACAGAACCAAAAGAAGGTGCTGCTCCACGGACAAAGGGCTGATGCCATCGTCAAAGGAATGTTGGAGCACTCCCGCACCAGTGCTGGGGAGAGGCAGCTGACGAACCTAAATGCGTTGGTTGATGAATATTTTCGCCTCTCCTACTCCGGCTTCAGGGCCAAGCATAAGGACTTTTCCTGCACCCTCGAAACGGCCTATGGCCAAAGCCTGGAAAAGATAGAGGTGGTGCCGCAGGAGCTGGGGCGGGTGCTGCTCAACCTCTTCAACAACGCCTTCTATGCCGTGCAGCAGAAAGATAAACTGGTGTTAGTGGGATACGAGCCGAAGGTGGCGGTAAGTACTTCAATTCTAAACTCTAAAGTGGAGGTAAGGGTTTGGGATAACGGCACAGGCGTGCCTGAGAGCGTCAAGGGCAAAATCTTTCAGCCCTTCTTTACCACCAAACCCACCGGCCAGGGCACCGGCCTAGGGCTCTCGCTCTCCTATGATATCATAACAAAGGGGCATGGAGGGGAACTGCGCATGGCCACTGCACCAGAAGAGTGGACGGAGTTTACCATCACGCTTCCATATGTTCCTGTAGCTGAAGAGCCCACTCAACATAAGGCTCATTAGTAAACATAACTCTCGTTAAAGGCCCATAAGAACTGGTCCTGTAAAGTAAGGCTTATATCTTGAAGGGTACGTTGTATAGATGCTCTTGCCTCCGGCTATGAAAAGGCTTTTACTGAACCGCCCTCTCCCAAAGCATAGGTTCACTGCCTCTGGTACCTTAATTTCGGCTATCTTATTACTTTGTGGTGAGTAAACCTCCAGCCTTTCCCATGCTCCGATGTACAGATTACCCTCTCTGTCAATGGCAAGGCCGTCGGGGCAGCTCGTTCCGTGATCAATAAATTTCCCCCTTAAATTTAGACTGCCGTCCAGCAGTAAATTATATACAAGGATGTAACCTTAATTAGTGGGCTTGACCGCTTTGAGTTCTTTGGGCAGGAACCTGGTATTGCCGTCACTTGGCTGGTCAAAGTTCGTGACATACAGCGTCTTCTGGTCAGGCGAAATGGCAACGCCATTTGGTTTGGCCACATTGGCGGCCAATAAATGCACGGACCCGTCTTTGTCGATCCGGTAGACTCCCATCACATGCTGCTCCAGCGGTTTATGCCCAATGTAGCGGGGGTCTGTGAAATACACCCTGCCCAGCTCATCCACAACGGCAACATCGTTAGGAGCATTGAAGGACTTTGCCTGGTAGAGGCCAGCGATGATGATGCTCTTGCCCGTCTTCATGTCTGTTTTGGTAACCCTGCGCCCGCCGAAGTCCGCTCCCTCGCAGGAGATAAGGTTGCCATCTGCATCGAGGATAAGCCCATTTGCAATGCCGCTCGGCTACCTGAAGACGCTGCTTTCTCCTGTCAGGGGGGCAGCCTCCAGACGAAGCCTGCTTTCCCAGGGACTCCATTAATTAGGGGCAGGTCGCAGAAGTACAGCATCCCGTCGGGGACATGGCAGGGCCTTCCAACTGGGTTTCCCCTTTGGAGAAGATCTCCTTCACGGCGGCATCTGCCGCCACAACCTCAGCCCCAGTCGTCTGCTGAGCGAATGCATGACACTAAAGCAGCAATACAAAAAGTATCAGTACTATGGGCAGGTGCTTTAAGTAAGCAGGACAACAGGTATAGACCATAGCTTTTATCTGCTGCTGTAGCGGAACCTGGCCTCTATGAATACAAACAGGCTGTAGCAGATCAGGCCCAGCGCCACTGCCCCCAGCAGGTAGGTCCCGTAGGTAGCATTTTCCAGGAAATGAAAGGCACTCTCGGCGGCATTGTTCTTTGCGTTCAGGGCGGCTCTTCCGAGCAGATAACTGAAGATGCCCCACACCGTGCCACGGGAGACATAGCCTATTTTCCCGGATTTCATCATTACCTCTTCCCCTTTGTGGCCCAGCCCTGCTTCTTTTATCTTTTTCCTGTACCTCTCAGAGAGGCCTTCGTAGATGAAGAAAGCCCCGCCAAGGCCAATAAGCGCCGCACCAAAGATGACTAACCACTGGCCTAAAGGCCTTTGCAGCACTTCGGTGATGAACTCCTGCCTGATGCTCTCGCTGTCGCTGCCGCTGCTTACCGCCAGCCTGGCCGCCACAAATGTCAGAAGCCCGTAGAGGGTCCCGCTGGCACCGTAGCGCATTCTGTAGATAAGCCCTTTGATGCCGGCTCCTTTCCCCTCCGTGTCTGCAATGGCCTGCAGCAGCCTCCATGCACAGTAGCAGGCCAGACCGGCGGAGACAAGCAGCAGGAGAATTCTACCCAAGAACAACTCCTCTATAAAAAGGAACACCTCCTTCCTGCTAATTTCCTGGGTGCCCCTGCCCAGTTCAAGTGCCGCCACCAGTGCCAGTACGCCAAGCAGGCAGTATACAATCCCTTTTGCCGCCAGGCCAACCTGCGCCAGGCGCTTTACCCACTTACCTGGAACGGGAGGGAAATACTGAGCAGGGTCCGGGAGCTTCATCTTTATAGTAGTACAGAAAGGCCAAGGCTGCGGCTGGAGCCGAATGTATAACCTGTACGGGCACAACTAAGCCATGTTATCTTATCGGTAAGCAAGCTACTGAAGCAGTAGGCTTCCTTAGAACGAAGCCAGGCAGGACCCGTAGATTTTAGTGAGCGCCTATCAACTTTAACTCAATAAACCTAAAGACAATTCTAACCATGAAAGAGAGAAGAAGCCTGAAAGCGATAAGAGAGGGATGCTGCTTTCTCCTTTTTGCTTCCATGACAGCATGCACCTATGGCGAAACAGAAGTAGCGGAGGATGATGTGGAGACCGATGATGTGGCTTTAACTGACACCCTGGTTGAGGAGGAGCTTGATACGTCGCAAGCCACCACCTACTATATGGCCTGGGATATGGACGATGATGGGCTCCTAAGTGAGGAGGAATTTACCGCAGGCTTCTACCAAATCTGGGACCTGAACAAAGATGAAATTGTTTCAATATATGAGTGGACTACAGTCCTGTCGGACCACTCATATAACATAGATGCAAAAGATTGGCAACCATGGGACACCGACGGGGACGGTTTTATTGAGCGGGTGGAGTTTGACGCAGTCTTTCCTAAAACGGGCTTGTACGGCACCTGGGACTCCGACGGGGACGGGCTGATGGAAGAGCGGGAGTACATAACCGGTTCCTTAAGCTTATGGGACACTGACGGTGATAATGTAATGGACGAAGCTGAGTACAAGCAATAAAATATACCTTCTCCAGCTTGTAACAGCCATTATGTAAAACAAAGGATTTTACTCTAGTCTGAGAACTGATGAGTTCATTGCCCCTCCCCCATCTGCAGAACCTTATCCACAGCAAAGGTTCGACAAATCAACACTGAGGTCTAGTACATTGAAAAAGCCGCTCTACATCAAATGGAGCACCTTATTGGTTAGATAAAAACAGTGAATTCCCTTTCGGTTACGGCCATACTTATTCTAGCCTCTTATTCTTAAGTAAAAACACTTTAGTATAAGGCCTTTCACGCCTGCTAGCAGCATTACTCAATTCCAGTTATTAGTTACCAACACTGCCAATAAGTAGCAGCCGCGGAAGCCCGACGTCATACAGCCCCTCATCCACCTGCTCCGTAAGGACCTCCAGTTCTACACCAGCAGAACCAGAGTGACCAAGGCAAATACAGCGGGCGTTCAAACTGGACAACCCTCTCGGGTTCCCTAAAATAACCACCCTTTATAGTGGTAGCATGACAGGAACGAAGTTTGTTGAATCTTCCCACCTCAGGCAGTTCTGAAATCGTGGCAACATCCTGCTGTGCTTACGGACCACACGCTCCACCCCCATTAGACACCCCTATTTACCCTTACTTTAGATCCATATGCTAAAATCACTACACAATGTTCAGTTCTATATCGGTTTAGTTTAAAATGTACCGTATAAAGTACATAGGTCATACATTTACTGTACCCTTACACCCTGCCCATTCTACTTCCTATTCACCCTCGTGACCAAAACAATTCATTTATTAAGACCATTAGTTAACCCTAAATCCAAAAGCCATGTTTGTCATTGCCCATCACTTCATACAGGAGCCGGAGTTGTTCTGGGCCTCCGCCCCGGAGATTATCGCGGCCATACCGCCCCACATCAAACTCCATTCCGTGTACCCGTCCAGGGATTTGAAAACAGGCACCTGTGTCTGGGAGGCGCCCAGCGCCGGCGAGGTACAAAATCTGGTAGACAGCATGCTAGGTAAAATGAGCAGAAACGTGTGTTATGAGGTAAATGAAGAGGCTGCCATTGGTCTTCCACAGAAAACACTTGAAGAGGCCGCTTCTTAATAAGAACTTTGTCCTAATCAAAGATGCCATCAGGTGCAACGGCATCGGCTGAGGCATAAGGTTGAACACTCCTCACTTACCTTCAGGTAATCAGTGATGGCAGTCACATCTATGTAGATATAGTTCAATAATTCGATACTGAGGTCTACACAGAACGCTCTCAGGTGAATCTGAGAGCGTTTTTTATGCACTTCGGACACTACCATTGACCTCTCCATCATCCTTCAGCCTTAATTTCCGTGGACTGCCTTCATGAGTTAAAGCAGCTGTGGAGGAATGCCTGTGAAAGATTGCTCCTCCCCTACATTGTGTGCCCGATGTACCAGTAGCAGTGACATATTTATCCCCAAAAATTGGCTTCTCTTCAGTCTCACTTACTCATCCCCAGAATCAAATCCTCCTTTAGATTTGTGAGACGGCAATACGGGACATCATTAAAGCACTTTACCTTTAAATCTCCCCATATAGCTCAAACCACCCTATTCGAAAATCATGGTTATAAGGTAAAGCTGTTGCACTAATTAAAATAAGGGCACAACAACGTTGAATAGCACTTACAACTGTCAGCCTACTGTTCGGCTGCTGGTAACAGTCAAAAAGAAGCGCTGGAGTATCTGCTTTGTACAATGTTGGCTCTATAGCACGATTTTATCAAGAGTGACAGATTGTAATGGGGCCTCATCATGTCATAAACCTGGCCAACCCAAGTGTCTGCCGCATTTGGGGAAGAAGCCCTGAAGAGGTGCTGGAGAAACCTGTTAGAGAGGCGCTTCCCGAGGTAGCAGACCAGGGGATTATTCAGCTTCTTGATATTGTAGTACATATTGGAGAGCCCTTTAGTGCGAACGAGCTGCCTTTGCTGCTGGAACGCAACGGAAAGCGGGAGAAAGTATACCTGAACTTCACTTAAAATCCGGCGCACTAATCGATACGGATCTGGCGCCGGATGCTGCCTTGCACTTCTCCGCCAAAAACATGAGGAGTATCGTTTACAACCTGCTGAGCAACGCACTCAAATATAAGTCGCCTGAGCGAAAGCCTCATATCAAGGTAACTGCCAGGACTGCACCTGGTTATGTGCTCCTTTCAGTAGAAGACAATGGCTTAGGCATGAACATGGCGGATGAGGGTAAGATATTCTCTATGTTCAAGCGCCTGCATGACCAAGTAGAAGGATCTGGAATCGGGCTTTACATCGTAAGAAGAATTGTGGAGAATGCAGGAGGGTTTATAGAGGTAGAAAGCGAGGTAGGTATTGGCTCAACCTTCAGTGTCAGTTTCAAACGCTGAGGCACTGCTTCCCGCATACTGCAATCTGTTGGCTCGCGGACACCAACTTAAAGCACCCACGTGGCAGCACAATTATGTGTTGAGCACATGTTGTCGAACCGCAAATAAATGCAGTCCCTGCTATACATTACGTTCGTTATAAGCCCATAGCGGTTGGCCCTGTAAAGTTAGAGGCTTTATTTCTTGAAGGGTAAATGGTATCCCTCCTTCTTGACATCAATGGCATAGATGCTCTTGCCTCCGGCTATGAACAAAATTTTACTGAACCGGCCTCTCCCAAAGCACATATTCACTGCCTCTGGCACTTTTATTTCGGCTATCTTCTTCCCCTGGGGTGAGTAAACCTCCAGCCTTTCCCATACTCCGATGTATAGATTACCCTCCCTGTCAATAGCAAGCCCGTCGGGGCAGTTCGTTCCGTAGTCGATGAATTTTCCCCTGAGTTGTAGGCTTCCGTCTGGTAGTAAGCTATAAGCTAGTATGAAACCCTCACCGGTGGGCCTGACAGCTTTTAGATCATCGGGCAGGAACCTTGAATTGCCGTCGCCTGGCTGGTCACAGTTTGTGACATACAGCGTCTTTTGATCAGGCGAAATGGCAATGCCATTCGGCTTGGCCACATTGGCGGCCACTAAATGCACGGACCCATCTTTGTCGATCCGGTAGACACCCATCACATGCTGCTCCAGCGGTTCATGCCCAATGTAACGAGGATCGGTAAAATATACCCTGCCCTGCTCATCAACGGTAACATCGTTAGGGGCATTGAAGGATTTTCCTTGGTAGAGGCCGGCGATGATAATGCTCTTTCCCGTTTTCATGTCTGTTTTGGTGACCCTGCGCCCGCCGAAGTCTGCTCCCTCGCAGGCAATCAGGTTGCCCGCCGCATCGAAGGTGAGCCCGTTTGCCATACCGCTCGGCGACCTGAAAACGCTGCTTTCTCCTGTCATGGGGTTTAGCCTCCAGATAATACCCGCTTTCCCTGGGACTCCGTTGGTAAGGGGCAGATCACAGAAGTACAACATCCCGTCAGGAGACATGGCAGGGCCCTCGAGTTGCGTTTCCCCTCCGGAGAAGACTTCCCTCACGGTAGCATCTGCCGCCACAATCTCTGCCTCAGTCGTCTGCTGAGCGAGTGCATTAGACTGTACCAGCAGTACAAGAAGTATCAGCACTATGGCCTGTAAGGAGGAAGTTTTCGAAGTGCGCCTGTTAAGTTTTACATCCATAAACCTGCTCATTTACTCCTCTTGAAATAATATTGCCTTCTGAGTACCTCAATTATGAAGTATATACGAAATGATTATGATTGAGCTCATCAATATAAACAGCTAAATAATAGAGGCAAGCTGAAGTAATTAAATAAGACTAGAAGTAACCTATCCAGGAGTGCAGCTGAAGTATTTGTTTTACTATAACCTTATTCTACTTCTCCAACCACTATGAGTCTCTCCGATAACACTTATCCTCTAAACTGAAGTGTGTAAAACCACTACTCCTCTCCCGCCTCCGGATACTTTTCCACAGCCACTAAATCTCTGCGGATTTGGTTCGGAAATTCCATCCATCGGTCTATTGATAAGGTTCTTAGTCTATACTGGAGGCATTTTAAGTTTATTTTGCTTCATTCCTTTTTTTGTAGCCCAAGGTTCGCTCTGCAGTTGAGATGTTACTGATTATAGGATGGCAGCTGCAACTTGTACTTTGATACAGGCCTTACATCAAACGCCTGCTAATTACGTTTAAAAGACTAAAGAAAGCTTTAAAAAACTTATAGCATTTCATTTTCAGCTTAGTCTGGCTTTGCTCATGTCTAGAATTCGTCAATTGGCTGCCATTATGTTCACCGACATCGTCGGTTACACGGCACTCATGGGCGATGACGAGCAGAAAGCATTCTACCTGCTGGACAAAAACCGCGCACTGCAGCAAGCACTCATCAAGCAATTCGGTGGCAGATGGATAAAGGAACTGGGCGACGGTGTGTTGGCAAGCTTTCCCACCGTCACGGACGCTGTGAACTGCGCCTGCGCCCTGGTGCAGGGCTGCGGAAAGGTGCACGGCCTGTGCCTACACATCGGCATCCACCTGGGGGACGTGGTGTTTGAGAATGAGGACGTGTTCGGAGACGGAGTGAACATTGCCTCGAGGCTGCCGGTGCTAGCACCGGCCGGAGGCATCTGGGTCTCAGAGGCCGTGTACCAGAACGTGGCTAATAAAACAGGTGTAGCTACGAAGTTTGTGGGCGAGAAAACACTTAAAAATGTAAAAGAGCCGGTCCGGGTGTATGAGGTGCGCCCGACAAACGACATTGCCGAATCATCAGGATCATACCTGCTTCATAAAGACAAGCCCCAGGCAGCAGCGCCCAAAAGCGTTGCTGTGCTGCCCTTCGTGAATATGAGCAACGATCCGGAACAGGAGTACTTCAGCGACGGGATAGCTGAGGAGATCATCAACTCCCTGGTGCACCTCAAGGACCTGAATGTAGCCGGCAGAACCTCCTCCTTCCAATTCAAGGGCAAAAGCATGGACCTGCGGGAGTTGGGGCTAAAACTTGGCGTCAGCACAGTGCTGGAGGGCAGCGTGCGCAAGCAGGGCGACCGGCTGCGCATCACAGCCCAGCTCATTAATGTAGAAAACGGCTTCCACCTCTGGAGCGAGAAGTACGACCGAAACATGGATGACATCTTCGCCATTCAGGACGAGATCGCCTAGGCCATCACCGAGCAGCTGAAAGTGACCTTGTTTGGGAAAGACAAAGAGATGATTACCAAGACCTACACGCAGAATGCCGAGGCCTACGAACTCTACCTGAAGGGAAGGTTTTACATCAGCAGACGGGGAAGCGCGATTATGACTGGCTTGCGCTTCTTCAAACAGGCCATTGCTATTGACCCCGATTATGCGCTGGCTTACGCAGGAATCTCCTTTGCGAGTATATTGTATGCAGCATATAACTTTGTGCCCGGGAAGCAAATCATGAGGGAGGCCAGGAAAGCGGCAGAAGCAGCACTCGCTCTCGATGATTCAGTCAGCGAAGGGTACGGCGCGCTCGGTTATTACTATTCCTGCCTGGAGGTAAACTGGGTTGAATCGAAGAAAAACTTTCTGAAGGCCATTTAGCTTAACCCTAAATATGTACAGGCACGGTCTGTCTACGGGCTGCACTACCTGGCATGGGGGGAAGGAAAATTCGCCGAAGCAGAAGAACAGGGAAGAATGGCTATCAGTATAGAACCTTTGAGTGCCATTGACCATGCCGATCTGGCCTGGACCCTTTATACTGCAAACCGGTTTGAAGAAGCGCTGTCCCTTGCAAAAACAGGAATAGAACTTGACGCAAATTCTTTTTTGTCGCACCGTCTGTGCGGGCTGTGCTACACGGCTTTGGGGCGGCATGAGGAGGCGATAGATACGCTGACCCACTTACTCGCCATTTCCGGCAGGCATCAGCATGCACTGAATGCGCTGATCTGGGCCCATTGCAGCAACACTAACTTCGAAGAAGCAAGAAAGCTTATGGTTGAACTGGAGGGAGGGTCTTCCTCTGATTATATAGCAGGAACATATGCCGGGTTATCTGCCGCTTTCTTAGGTGATTTAACTAAAGCGGTTGATTACCTGGAGAAGGCTTATGATGATCACGACCCCATGTTGACCCAACTCAAGTACCTGCCTTACGTTCCGGAATCACTTAAGGAAGAGCCGCGGTTTTGGAACCTGTTGGCCCGGATTGGTTATCCGAATTAGAGAAGTCCAACATCAGTTGATATAAATTTTAATTCATCTTAATTTTCATTTCATGACTTCATCCCGCCAGTTAGCTGCCATTATGTTCACTGACATTGCTGGTTACACCGCCTTAATGGGGGAGAATGAATCCAAGGCTTTTGAACTGCTCAACCAGAACCGCAAGCTCCACAAACCGCTCATCGAAACCTATGGCGGCAGGTGGATAAAGGAAATGGGTGACGGGGTGCTAGCCAGCTTTCCCACCGTCACGGACGCTGTGAACTGCGCCTGCGCCCTGTTGCAAGGCTGCGGAAAGGTGCACGGCCTGTGCCTACGCATCGGCATCCACCTGGGGGACGTGGTGTTTGAGAATGAGGACGTGTTCGGAGACGGAGTGAACATTGCCTCGAGGCTGCAGGCGCTGGCACCGGCCGGAGGCATCTGGGTCTCAGAGGCCGTGTACCAGAATGTGGCTAATAAAACAGGTGTAGCTACGAAGTTTGTGGGCGAGAAAATGCTAAAAAATGTAAAAGAGCCGGTCCGGGTATATGAGGTACGACCGACGAATCATAAAACCGAATCATCAGAAACATACCTGCTTCATAAAGACAAGCCCCAGGCAGCAGCACCCAAAAGCATTGCTGTGCTGCCCTTCGTGAACATGAGCAACGATCCGGAACAGGAGTACTTCAGCGACGGAATGGCAGAAGAACTGATCAATTCTCTGAATCACTTAAAAGATCTGAAAGTGGCAGGCCGCACCTCCTCCTTTCAGTTCAAAGGGAAAAACATTGATTTGCGCAAGGTAGGAGAAATGTTGGGTGTAAGCACCGTTCTGGAGGGCAGCGTGCGAAAACAGGGTAATCGCCTTCGGGTTACCGCTCAGCTGATACATGTGGAAGACGGTTTTCATATTTGGTCAGAGAAGTATGACTGTACGATGGAAGATATTTTTGCTATTCAGGATGAAATAGCGCTAGCCATCACCGAGCAGTTAAAAGTAGTGTTTTTTGAAAAAGACCGCGAAAAGATCACCAAGACCCCTACGCATAATGCAGAAGCCTATGAACTGTATCTGAAAGCAAGGTTCTATTTATATAGGCGGGGAAGCGCCATTCTGAAAGGACTAGAGTTTTCAAAAAAAGCCATAGCCGTTGATCCTGATTTTGCCCTGGCATATGCCTGTTATGCCGACGCCCAAACATTGGCTGCAGCTTACAATTTTTTTTCTGGGAAAGAAGTAATGGAGGAGGTAAAAAGGGCGGCGAAGACTGCCATAAAGCTGGATGACACTTTAGGTGAAGCTTACTTTTCATTGGCATATTATTATGTGTGTTTTGAGTATAAGTGGGAAGAGTCAAAGAAAACTTTTTACAAGGCCATCGAACTTAACCCGAAATTTGTGCAGGCAAGTTCTATGTTGGGTAAGATATGCTTGGGCTGGGTAGACGGAAACTTTGAAGAAGCGGAAGAGCAACTGCGAATAGCTATCAAGCTTGAACCTTTAAGCGCTATTGATCATGCCGATTTAGCATGGACCCTGTTAATGGCGTGCAAGTTGGAGGAAGCCCTTACTGTTGCCAAAACTGGTATCGAATTAGATTATAATTCCTTTCTGTCGCATCGAATCACTGGCCTTTGCTATATCGTGTTGCAGCGCTATGATGAGGCCATTGCCACGTTTCAGTATCTGGTAAACCTCTCAGCCAGGCATCAACAGGCAATCTATGGCTTAATTTGGGCATACTGTGGTGAAGGGAACTTAGAGGAAGCACAAAAGCTGATGAACGAATTAAATAGCAGAGCAGGAAGTGCTCACGTGGATTATGGACTATCTGCTGCTTACCTGGGTGACTTGGATACTGCATTTGACGCCCTAGAAAAAGCGTACCATGATGTTGATCCCCACATACTCACCATCAGATATGCACCATATGTGCCTGCTCCGCTACGAGCGGACGCACGATTCCAGGATTTGTTGAAGAAAATCGGCTTTCCTAAATAATCTGAAGCAAGAAAAGAATCAATATTATAACTGTTATCTCAGGATTCTATATCCAGCCCCCTTTTCGTTTTAGTACTACATGAAGCTTTCTTTATGGTCTAATTATCTCCCCTTTCATCGAATCCAGAATCGCAATTATTTCATCTTTTTCTGCCTGCCCCACTCCGTTCTCATCTAAAGCAAGCAACGTATCTTTGTTTGCCTCTGAAAAGTCATTTTCGCTTATGTGAAGATTTTCATGTGATGTCCGTAGGTCTCTGCCAGTGTACGTATGAGGTCCACCAATCCCCATAGAAAAGAACTCAAAGACCAATAGCTTGAGCTTGTCCATATTTACATGCCGGAAATGGTGACCTATAAGTGGATTGTTGAAGTTTCTGTCAAGAACATCATTTACAATTTTCCTGAGGGCCGGCTCGCCTCCTAACCTATCATATAGGGAAGGCTTCTGTGTATCTGTCACTGCCATTACCATAACATGTGAGTGTTTGAAAGAAGAATGTAGGCTGCAAGTAAACATTCTATAATAAAGGCAAATGTTTACAAATGCCTCCATTATAGAATATCATTAATTTATATCTAAACCAGTTGTTGCCTGTATCCCTACGGCTGATCATTTGCCGCAGGTTTGATGTTCTGGTTTACCCTGAAGAGGTTATGCGGGTCGTATTTGGTCTTCACCTCTACCAATCGCTCATAGTTGTCGCCGTAGGTTGCCTTTACCCGGTCCTGCCCTTCTTCCATCATAAAGTTTATGTAGGAACCGCCGGCACTGTAAGGATGCAACGCCCTCCAGTAGTTCTTTGCCCAGTTGGTGATGGTATTCTTATTGTCCGACTCGGAGCCGACGCCGGCAATCACCATGGCATAGGTGGCATCGCGGTAGCTCCAGGCGGTGGCGTTCTTATTCACACGGCCTGCTGCCCCATTGATCGGGTAAAGGTGCATGGTGGAAAGCATGTTTGGCAGATTGGTGCCATGTTTAATATGCAAGTCAATGGCCTCGTCCGGCAGGTCCTTCACGTAGTCGCCTTTCCAGTACCACTGTAACCCTGGCGGGTATAACGCGTCGAACATACTTTGAAGGGCAGGCACGGGCAAAGGGCCAACCATGTCTAGTGCCGGAGTTTTAAAGCCACGGATAGGTTCAAAGGCTTTTTCTGCCTCTTCCATGGAACCAGTGTAGCACCACACCACAGCACACATGCTTTTCATGTGGAGGTGCTCGGGGAAGGGCGGACCGGGTGGAACAACAAGGAAAGCAAAGAAGCCGTTGATCTCATCAGGCGCGCTTGTGATAAAATCATGGTACCACTGCAGCACCTCCTTTGCGTCCTCCAGTTCCCAAAGCATGGGCCCAGCATAGACGGTACTGATGGGATGGGTCCGGAACAGGAAGGAGGTGACTACTCCGAAGTTGCCGCCACCGCCCCGCAAGGCCCAGAACAGGTCGGAATGTTCCTTAGCGTTGGCCTTCACGTACTCTCCGCTCGCCAGCACTACGTCGGCTTCCAGCAGGTTGTCGATGGTAAGGCCGCACTGGCGCGTCAGGTGCCCCAGCCCTCCTCCTAAGGTAAGTCCGGCTATTCCTGTGGTCGAGTTTATACCCGTTGGTACGGCCATGCCGAATGCATGCGTGGCGTGGTCCACGTCACCCAGGGTGCAGCCACCCTGCACCTGCACCGTCATTGCCACCGGATCCACATGGGTCGCTTTCATGTAAGAAAGGTCGATGACCAACCCGCCGTCGCACATGCCTAGGCCGGCTCCGTTGTGCCCGCCGCCCCTTACGGCAACCAGGAGGTTGTTTTCCCGGGCAAAGTTTACGGCTGCTATTACGTCCGCCTCATCCACGCAGCGGGCTATCAGATTGGGGTGCTTGTCGATCATGCCGTTGTAGACCTTGCGGCTGGTCTCGTAGTCCGCGTCACTTGGCTCGATGAGCCTGCCCCGCAGGCTGGTCTTAAACCGGGAAAGAGTAGTTTCTTCTGCTAACATGGTGAAGAGATTGAAATTTTGGGGAGAATTAGCTGAATTTTAAGGTCAAAACAATCCCTATGCTTGCTCCTGAAGAAGGTGGATTGTCCCGTGGCGGAAGTGTCTACGTATAAAAACTAATTTTTTATACGATAGTTTATAGATAGTGATTAGTTTAACGAACTCAAATTACAAAAAGAGAGGAACGAGAATCTGGTGAAGAAGCTATGTTTTAGTTTTCCTAGTTGTCGCTTTCCAAGAGAAGCCCCCGCCACCGCATCATTTGGCTTTAGGTTTGACCACCTCCCTGGCAACAGTACGTGCTGACAGGGTACGGCAGCGATAGGTTTAACAAATTTCACAATCATACAGTGAGGGACATCGAAAGAATACGCAGTACCGTAAGAGATATAAAGCACATGATGGCAGTAGTTTCACGAAACATGAAGGAATACTGCATGGTACCGGCGGGCCATGGATGCCGCAGCCAGTCGTACCTCGTGTAGGGCATCGCTGGCGCCTGCCGCACTAAAACATTTTATTTTCTAAACAGGCTCTTATGAATCTGTTCTTAGAGTTCTTAGCTACGCTTTCAGCAGGCTTATTCACAGGTGCATCGATTTACATTAACTTGGTGGAGCACCCGGCGAGAATGAGTCTTGGTACTGCTTTAGCCGCCACAGAATTCGTCCCTAGTTACAGAAGAGCCACTGTCATGCAAGTGCTGCTGGCGGTAGTTTCCTTTTTCAGTGCCTTAGCTGCCTGGTTTATGGAAGCTGGAATAAACTGGCTCATTGGAGCCACTCTCATCATAATCGTGATTCCCTTCACTGTCATTGCTATTCTTCCAACAAATAAGCAATTATTAGACCCTGCTTTAGATAAGGGTTCCGAGCATGCCCAGCAGCTGTTGAACAGGTGGGGAAAACTGCATGCTGTACGCAGTATTCTGAGTCTCTCTTCACTTGTGACTTATCTGTATGCGCTTGTTTGGGAATAGGAGGCCGTATGTTTATGCGTTAGACTGAAATCAAGTAAGAGCTTCTTAATGGCGTGCTCCCGGGTGGGCAATGAATACATATATTTCATAGCTTAACAGCCATCAAGGCTTAGCAATGACACAGCCAAACTTTGTGTTTCTCAACATAAACGGGCGAGGCAGCAAACGCCCCTTATGTTTTTATCAAAATACCCTCTTTTCACGAGACAATATAAGTTAGATGCCATTGGCCTGGTATAGCGCGTGTAAGGTTAAGTCAGCGTAAAAGGTAGCAATCGATAAACTGGAAGAGAAAAGCCACTCTATTTCAGGATAAGACAGCGACCTTTTTTTGACAAAAATCAAGTCAGTACATATACTGGCATTTACACCACCTTCGCCTGAGGTTCATGGTAGTTTACCAATAATACAAATTGAAAGTAATATAGTTACATAAATACCACGTATACAAAGAGGCCATGCCTGCTACAGTAGCGGCTATCTTCCGGAACTTACACTTTAATCATCTAAGAGCGAGTCTCTTACTTTTACTAACATACCCTCCTATACCGATAGCGTACCCCTGCCATTGGTATTCGTAAAGACTCTACGTTGAACTATACCCCGTGTGCTTAAAATCGGGCAGCTCGTCGAGAAACAAGCCCCTATTGTAGGCGAGGGAAACCTGCTGGTACGTCATCAGGAACATTATTTCTGCGCAAATCCTACTCAGCCTTCCAAATGCGATGCTATGCCTGCCACATGGGCAAATACTTGTGCCATGTTCTGAAGACAGTAAAAAATCATGCATCACATCTAAAAACTGTAGGAGAAAGCGAATAGTATCCGCAGCAATCTTCCCTATTCTCCTATCTTTTCACCATACAAATAATTCGCTATGAAACCACTATCCATGCCTTTTTTATCTATGCGCAACCGCCGGAAAGCCTCATGTCTGTTCGTGCTTTTCCTCTTTAGCTTTTTGTACAGTTGTGAGCAAATAGATGACATCTTTGACGAGCCGCCAAAAGATAGCCAGGGAAGTGCCACTCAGGAGAGTGCCACTGTGGTATATGACTGGTACAAATTTATTGCCCGGATTCAACTGCATACAAACCCGCAACCCGTAACATTGCTGAATAACAGAAATTTTGCTTATATAGGAGTAGGCCTATATGAAGCAGTACGCCCCGGCATAAAAGGCGCTGTGAGTTTATCTACCAAACTCTACCTAATGCCAGCCATGCCCAAGCCGGATTCACATCGGGATTATTTGTGGGGCGCCGCTGCCAATGCTGCCTTGGCCAGTATGTTCAAGCAACTTTTAGTGGGGCTGTCCGAAGCTGATATAGCCCGTATAGATTCAATGGAGAATGCCTATAACAACCGTTTCAGGCTAAGCACCTCCGATGCAGTTATTAGTCGTTCGCAGACCTATGGCCGTGCGGTTGCCACAGCCATCTACAACTGGTCTACCACAGATAACTTTAACCTTTCCAGCCAAGGCTATGAATTACCCCAGGGTCCTGGTGCCTGGGTACCCAATCCTCCTGGCTTTGCCAATCCGGTAGGCCCTTTTTTAAAGAATTCAAGGCCTTTCCTGGCCTATAGCCTAACCGCTACAACGCCCCCATTACCTTTCCCTTATTCAGAAGATGAGTCATCCCAGTTCTATGAAGCAGCAAAAGAAGTATATGATATCTCAAAAACGTTGACTGATGAGCAAAAGGCAATCGCCAGATGGTGGGCTGATGGGGGAGGAACAGGTGTAGGAATTCCTCTACCCGGGCATCTTCTTTCTATTGTAACAGGAATATTGGAAAGCAGGAATGCGAAGCTTGGGAGGGCTGCCGAAATTTATGCCAAAACCGGGATAGCCATGAGGGACGGCCATTATATTGTATTCCGGGATAAATATCTTTATAACCTGCTTCAACCAGTGATCTATATTCGCCGGCACATTGATCCAACCTGGCTATCTTATCTGCCTTCCCCTCCTTATCCTGAGTATCCTTCCGGAAAATCCGGATACTATAGTCCTGTAATGCAGGTGCTAATACAAGAGTTTGGTGATATTCCGGTAACTGACAACGCTTATGCCTGGAGAGGCGATGAACCGCGGCATTATGGTTCCATTTCAGAGTTGAATCAGGAGGTGGCTATGTCCAGGGTTTATGGCGGCATACACTACAAATTCACAATGGATACTACCCGAGAAATAGGCAGAGAATTAGGGAATTATATAGCAAACATAGAATTAACTCCCCAGTAACTCGGTAGGAGACAAAAGCCCAGGGGTAACGGCTTAAGCCAGAGACTGATTTTTTCATCTATTTATCTGCCCATACGGGGAAAGTATTCTAAGCTGGGTGAATCCGTGTGGCCACCCCATGTAAAATACCAGGATGAGAGAACAGATTACTTCACCAACCTTAGAAAGTGAAAACACAATGATAAGTGCATCTACCGCACCTCTGGCACCTGGCAACGAATGGCAACAATTTCAGAGCAAAGGTTCTCAACGGCCAGGCAACAAGAAGCAATTTTCTTTACACGGCAAAAACTCTGAATTAAATTTAAACTCCTATGACAAAGCAAGTTTTAACCGCAGCAATCATTCTTTCGGCAGCTATCTTTTTCAATTCCTGTGAACTTATAAATGATGAATTAAAGCCAAGCAAGGGAAAGTATGCAATTGAATGGATCAACGAAAATAACTTCTTTTCTAAGGAGTGGAGAGAACAGCAGGTCAACAATGTCTCTGGCAATCAAATATTTTCAGACGAATCCGAACACGTAGAGATTGTTTGCGGGCCTGAAAACAACAGCAACCCGCGCTTGATGGAGGGAAGTGTCACGATGAACCTCCCCACCTCCGAAGACCCAACACTGAGAAGAGTCCGCCTTCGCAGAGTCGGATACAACGGTACGCGTTTAGCAGATTTAACAGAGTTAAAGTACAGCACTTACGTTATTCAGCAATCGCCTACCATCATGGTTTTACAAGTGGATTTGGACAATGATGGTGACAGAGATGGGAATATATTCTATAACCCGCTGGAGTATTTCCAGGGCGAAGCTTACATACCTATCGTGTACAATACCTGGCAGCAGTGGGACGCGCTGCATAATGGTGTATGGCATATTGAACTTATGGAGCTACCAGAATTTCCTGATAACATCGTCACCATACAGGAATTAATCAGCATACCGGCTTATGCTGATGCACGAATCATTGATACGCCGCCTGTGGGACACGAAGGAGAGGGTGTGCGCTTTACTATAGGAGGCAACCCACGGGAACTATTCGATAATACCATAGTATATTTCGATGCTTAAATCATTGGAACGAAGAACCAGAAACGTTCAACGCTTTTTGATTTTGCCTGCAACCCTTCGGACCAATAAGAGGGTGTATGGTGCGATGAGCAGGTCACCACTATACTTTACGATCATGATTAACCGCTTTTCTGGGGCACAGGCACAGACGGCAACAGGATAAAAACACGCATTCCTGTTTGGACGTGGTCGATGCCGCAGACAGTCAAGAGGATGATGTTCATCGCCTCTATGCCTCCTATCTTCAGCAGCCTCTACTTGTGCTGCAACATAAGGAGCATGTTTTTCATTTTCCTTCTTCTCTTGGCCACCAGGTGCTGTAGCAGTTGCCCCAGCATCTGGTGGTTCTTTTCTAGCCACGCAAGCCGGTGAAAGAGGAGCAACACTGCTGGCAGACTGCAGTTTGTCATTTGTCAAGACATCAGTTTCTTACTGGCTACTCTTTAACTATTATAGAATCTATGTGTTTCAATTTTCAAAAAACAATCATTCGGTATTCTCAAAAGGAGGAAATGTGGTTTAGAGTCAATTTTCACCTTTCTTTTTCTCCACCGGATTAATCAAATCTTAATTTCAGTAGCTGCTTCTGACGCTTTTTCCCTGACTTGATAGGTATTTGTTTAGCTCCAGCTTCTTATTTTGTTTGATACCCTCTACAACAGAAGCGGCGTTAACCTTTGCTCCTGCTTCGATGGTGTGCGTATGGTCAGTGGTGTTGAAATAGGTGCTTCTTACTTTTTCCTCACCTTCCTGCTCGTAGCGGTCTGCTATGATTTTATTTAAATGTATAAAAAGAGCTTCTTCCTGAGCGGCTGCCTCTGCAGCCCACTTTCCATAGTCCTGGTCATTCCGGTTCGGTCTTCCACCATTCCAGCTGTTCCGGGGCACAGGTGACAGCACAATAGGGGTGGCTCCTATTGCTTTTACATCCTTTATATACTGGCGAAGGTACCAGCCATACGAATGCACTACCTCGTGCTTTTTAGTGATAAGGTTGTCTATCTCCTGTATTTCTTCACTGTTGTTTTTTATGGTTCCGCGGGCGCGGAGCGTATCATTTACGGGGCTGCTGTCGTTGTGGCCGAACTGCATCATCACATAATCTCCCGGTTTAATTTTTGGCAACACCTTGTCCCAGTGCCCCTGCGTACGAAAGGTGCGGCTACTAGTGCCACCAAGAGCATAGTTTTGCACCGACACCTGTGTAGTATCGAAAAATTCACTCAGGTAGCTACCCCAGCCCCACAAGCCACCGTCACCGTTGCCTTTGCCGTTCTTCACTGTGGAATCGCCTATCAAGAACAAGGTAGGCTTTGGGTGAATGGATTTTACCCCTGCACATGAAGCCGAAAGCAACAGGGAAAGGAAAAAGATATAGATGAAGCTGCTTTTACGAAACACCGTGTCAGACATGTTGTAAAGATTATTATGAGTTCTTTTGATAAGGTGGTTTTCTGGCACAGGCAGCCGCATACCTTATGACTTTTTCAGGAACCTGTTCAGTGGATGCTTTTTGTTCTGCTTTAATCCTTCTACTACTGAAGCAGCATTTATCCTGGCACCCTCCGGGTTTGTATGGGTGTGGTCTGTCGGGAAAAGTAATTTCACTTGTTCAGGTCCCATCTGTTCATACTTATTTGCCGTAATCTTGTTTAAATCAATAAAGTATATACCTTCTTCCTGTGCTACTCCTGCGGCCCACTTGCCAAAGGTATCGCTGGCCAGCACCACTTTGCCATCTTTCCACTGGTTGCGAGGTATCATAGATGCGACAATGGGCGTAGCACCTTTGGATTTAGCGTCTTTTATAAACTTGCGCAGATACCAGCCATACGTATGCACCACTTCCTTTTCACCGTTCTTCCAGGTAAGCGTCTTTGTTTCTTCGCCTGTGCCCCGTAATACGCCCCTATACCCACTTCTGGATGTATCCGGCTCACTTCCCTCGTTGTGCCCGAACTGCATAATCACGAAATCGCCGGGCTGCAGCGTGGACATGACTTTGTCCCAGCGACCTTCTTTTACAAAGGTACGCGTACTCCTGCCTGCCATCGCCTGGTTGCTGACATTGATTTTTGTTGTATCGAATAACTCCTGGATAAAGGAGCCCCAGCCCCCGTAGCCTTCGTTGGTGTTCCGGACGGTGGAGTCGCCGATAATGTACAGCGTTGGCTTTGGCTTCTGAATAAAACCAGCCAGTATACCAGTTGCAACAAAGAGGATGAAGAATATTACTAGAATATTTTTAGGATGCATGGCTTCAGTTTATGATTTTCAAACGTTCCATTTATTGTCTGCTACTACGGCTGTTGCTTTGCCTTTCCAGTCTTCAGGTGAGGCAGTCTATACAACCAATAAAAGGTTTGTCTTTTGAAGAACATTTTTATCAGGTATTAAATTTTACACTTTTTTCCTGCAAGCGCATCCTGTTGTATCCGGTAATAGAGTAAAGCCAGGGATTAGAGATGCAGCCCGGAAAACTGCATTGGTTCCCTTTATGCGCCTGCGCATGGAAACTGTTCAGAAGTAAATTTCACCTGTTCATTTATTGAAGCGTTGGAGTATGAGCAGTGTAAGAATCCACCATGAGCACCCAACAAAATAAGCTTACAATGGTATAGAACGCATACTTTTTAGAATAGTACGCATCATGTAACTGTCCGCTAACATATCTTCATTATCAGCGTACTATTCTTGTTACAATTGCCCTTAAAAGGGAAACAAGATGCCCTGATCACAGGCTTTCCTGGCCTGATGCTTTTAAACAGGCATAGGAAAAGTTAACTGATGAACCAGTAATTAAGCCTGTTGTATAGGCTTGGTGAGGTTCTGTTAAGGCACTGACATTATTCATTATGAAAAACAAACTCTGATAAAATGGCAGAAATAAAAATTGAACGCAAGAAAAACAATTCTGTGTGGATATGGCTACTCGTACTCGTGCTGCTGGCTTTGATAGCCTGGGCAGTTTATGAGTTTGCTATCGACAAGGATGAAGTTGAGATTGAGAAGGCTGAAGAGGTTCCAGGCACCGGTATGCTGATGCCGGAGACGCTGCAGTATCAGGTGGCCTAGACTCTATGTCTCTTATTATAAACCTATAAGAAAATAAAACGATGAGAAATAATGATGTAAACCAGGATATAAATGATCGCCTGATACCTTTAAGTAATCTGAAAGATTATAAAGTTGCTTCAGACAGCACTGATGTATTGGGCTGGAGAGTAGCTGGTGCCGATGGCGATGTTTTTGGAATAGTGAAGGACCTGATTGTTGATCCGCAGACGCTGAAGGTGCGCTACCTGTATGTGGTGGCAGACCGCAAGTTCTTTAACTCAAATAGCGACGCCTACCTGCTGATACCAATCGGGGCGGCGGCGCTTGATAAAAGAGGCAAAAGAATATTTGTGTCTTATGTCGATTCTCACTCTATTTCCAGGTACCCGGTTTATGGAGGAGGACCCATCACAGAAGACTACGAGTACGCGGTTCGGGACAGATTCCAACAATCGCATGATGAAACGCTGACGGGTACTTCCGACAATAGAAGAAGCGAGTTTGAGGAGGCGGCTATCCAGCAACCAAAAGACAACCGCCGCATCACTGATGACTTCTATAACAACGATACGTATAACGAAAACCGGTTCTACAACTCAAGCTGGCAGGAAGACCGTACTGAAACTGTAGCAGATGACTCTAGAACTTATACCACCACTGAGACAACTACTCTCGACGACGAGGGAGGCTCCAAGACAGTGGAGGACTCCATCGCTACAATTGAAAGGCTGGAGCAACTGCGAAAGAGAGGCTCAATTACGGACGAAGAGTATACTGTACTAAAGAAAAGAGCACTGGATATATAAAGCCATGTACTTGCATAAGCATAAACGGTCTCTCAGCAGCAGCTGAGAGACCGTTTATGCTTATGCAAGTACATGCAGGTCTCCCCTACTTATCAGTTTACTAATAACCGAAGGCTCCGCTTTCATTACCCACAGAACCAAATTAAGCCCGCTTTTCCTGGCATAGTTAAGAATAGTGCAGCTTATCTTTGTATACCTCCTTTCTGGTTCTTCCTTATAAATGGCTACTTTCGAACACGGAGATGCTCCGCTATTTTCAACTGATACCTTGCCTGATTTCATGACCCAGGACTCAGAATTAAAATTTCGGGAACAGTCTATTTTTCCAATGGTCAAACGCCTGCAAAGGATGTGATACTTTATGTATACCATACAAACAAGGATAGAATTTACCCTACAAGAGGCTACTAAACAGGATGGGCCAGACGGCATGGCTACCAAAGGGGTTGGGTGAAAACGGACCGGGATAGCAAATATACCTTCTATACCCTTAAGCCCGGCATTTACCCGAACAGGACTTCACTGGCACACATACACCTGACTGTGCTGGAGCCGGATGGAAAATATTATTGGCTGGAGGATTACCAGTTTGAGGGGGACGCAAGTGCTGACAGATAAAGATGTCAACCCAACAAAGCCAGGAGGAGGCAGTACAGGCCTGTTGCGTTTATAGAAGGAAAATGACCTGTGGGTGGGCAAGCGGAATATTATTTTAGGGAAACACATTGCTAACTATATTTAATCTCCTTTCTTTATGTTGCGCTTAAATATTCTGTCATGCCCAATTGTGGCCCCATGATGGCAGCCTGATTTGAGGGGGGCAGTCATGTCTCCTTCCGTGAGAAGATAAAGCATCTAAATTGACAGAAGTAAGTATAACAGTTCTGTCACGGGCAGTTCAGCTGTAAAGTGCACCACGCATAGAAAAAATCCTACTAAAAGGAAAATTTCCAGCAGGGAAATCACAAAGTATAATAATTTTGAAATCAGTGTGCTCATAGCTGTATTTTTTCAGGTGATATGTTAGTCAGACTTATTATAAGCGAGTTAGCCAACATTTATTTTTCTGTAAACTAAATGTGATGAAAGCCTCAAAAGATGTGACAGATTCATCAGTATCAGGAATCAAGGCATTTTTACACCAGTACTTTACCGGTTACCGCTAAAGTACTTTTGCAAGGGAAATAGTTTAGAACTTAACTACCTTCTTCTATTTCCTTATAATTTTAATTTACCTGCTTCAGTAGTCTAACCTGGTAACAATCGTATCGAAACAGAATGAAAAACATCCTCAGGCTTTTATTAGCCGTCACCTTTTGCACCCTTACTACATTTGTATGTGCTCAGTCGCCTGTGAAGGTGATACTGGATACAGATATAGATTCTGACGTAGACGATGTAGGTGCTCTGGCCATGCTGCACACTTTTGCCGATAACAATGTGGCAGAGATTTTAGGAATCATTGTCACCAGCGAAGACAAGTATGCCACCATGTGCACGGATGCCATCAACCATTACTTTGGACGCCCTGATATTCCGATAGGTGCTTTGAAGGGTGTAGCACTAAGAGATAACTCAAAATATACCAGGCAGATAAGCCAGGAATTTCCGCACGACATTACTTCATATGAGAAAGCAGAAGACGGAACAGCCTTATATAGAAAGCTATTAGCCTCACAGCCTGATACCAGTGTCGTCATCATTACAATCGGGCACTTGACAAACCTGAGGAATTTAATTGAATCCAAACCTGATAAATACAGCAAGCTTTCAGGTGTCGATCTGATAAAGAGAAAAGTAAAGTTGTGGTCCTGTATGGGAGGTGCTTATCCAGAGGGTAAAGAAGCTAATTTCTATCGCCCCGATCCGGCATCAACGAAAGTGAGTGTTGTAAAATGGTCTGTTCCCGTGGTGTTTGCAGGCTGGGAAGTCGGCAACAACATCATCACTGGAGGGGCATATCTGCAAAAGTCGCTACCAGAAAAAAGCCCCGTGTGGCGTTCTTATCAGCTCTATAACAATTTTCAGGGTAGGCCAAGCTGGGACCAGGTCTCTGTTCTTTATGCTGTCTCTTCCTCGAACGACTACTGGGACCTGAAAAAGGATGGACAGGTTGTAGTAGCGGAAGATGGCAGTAACAAATGGTTGCCCGGTAAAAGTAACAACCAGGCATACCTGGTACAAAAAATGAATCCTGTTGAAGTAGCGAAAGTAATTGACGCTTTAATGGCAGGAAACCATATTAATGATTTTTAGGGAGGCTGGCAATTTTAATATGTTGCTCCCTTAAGTTTAAGCGGTAACAGGAGCTCCTACTTATATGGAGAGGGACTGATGGACGTCCACCCTCCATCAATCACAAGGGATTGCCCTGTAATATGCCGGGCATTTTCTGATACCAGGAACAAGGCGGCATGTGCAATATCGGAAGGGTAAGCGGGTCGGCCCATGGGGGTTATAGCAGACCATGTTTCCTCGTAACCTGTGTCTTCTGCGGTTCTTTCAGTAAGCGTGGCGCCGGGTGCAAGGGCATTCACATTGATTCGGTAAGGAGATAACTCAATGACCAGGTGCTTTGCCAGCATTTCTAAGGCAGCTTTGGTCATACCGTAGGCTGCCAGGTTTTTATGCGCCTGATGGCCAGTGACCGATGACATAAACAGTATGCTACCGCCTGATTGCTGCTTAATGATTTGTTTGGCTGCCGCCTGTGCCAGAAAGAAGCTCCCGCCCAGGTTCATCTGTGTTACTGTTTGCAGGTCTTCCGGCGCATAAGTCAAGAAATCGCCGAACACCGTAATGCCTGCATTTGCAATGGCGATAGTAAGCTTTCCAAATTCTGAAACGGCCGTGTCTACCATTTGCTGGATAAACTGCGGATCGGCAGCGTCTCCGGCTAAACCAATGCATTTACCGTACTGCGCATTTATACTGTTCGCAGCCTTGGAAGCCAGCTTTGCATCAATGTCGTTCAGGAGCACACTAGCGCCCAGCTTTGCCAACTCCTGGCATATCCTGAACCCTATTCCCTGTCCGGCACCGGTTACGATGGCTACCTGTTGTGTAAATGAACCTGCTGACATACTTAATCCCTAGATGTTTCTTTCCTGTTGTTATTGAAATTACAGCGTAACGCAGATTTCCTTATCTTTTTGCCTTGCCACTGGAATACTTCTTCAATTGTTTTTTTCTGCTACCCTTAGAGCACAGCTATAGCTTAAATAAGAGCACTATATGTACCAGTGCGATAATTTTTTGCCACATTAATCTACAACAAATTCTTCTGGCTTGCTACCCTTCTATGTATGAAAGCCACAGGCAGTTTAAACAAATTCTTTTATCGTACCTTTGCCACGCAAATTACCTTTTATGACTCGCAAGAAATATATTACCCTTATTATCATTCTGGGAACACTTACTGCCTTAGGGCCTTTTTCTATAGATATGTACCTTCCGGGATTCCCGGCCATTGCCAAAGATTTAAATACAACCGTAGCAGAGGTTTCCCTTACCTTATCCAGCTTTTTTATTGGTATCTCGGCCGGTCAGTTGTTGTATGGCCCGCTCATGGACCGGTTTGGAAGAAAAAGGCCGCTGTACATTGGTCTGACAGGCTACCTGGTAGCATCGGTAGCCTGTGCTTTTGCCACTTCCATTGAGGCGCTGATAGTGTTGCGCTTTGTGCAGGCTGTTTGTAGTTGTGCTGCTGCGGTGGCCTCCGTTGCCATGGTGCGCGATTTGTTCCCGGTGCAGGATAATGCCAAAGTGTTTTCGCTGCTGATGCTGGTGGTTGGTGTTTCGCCCATGATTGCTCCGACTGTTGGCGGGTATGTGACGGCTGGTTTCGGCTGGGAAGCCGTGTTTCTTATTCTGGCAGTTATGGCGGCTGTGATTCTGGCGGCAGCTTTCTTCGGTCTTCCCGAGAGCAGCAAACCCGACCCGACGTATTCGCTCAAGCCAAAGCCCATCTTATCTAAGTTCGGCATGGTGTTGAAAGAGCCGCATTTCTATACCTATGCCTTGTCCGGCGCAGTTTCTTTTGCAGGGCTGCTGGCATACGTTTCTGGTTCACCGCTCCTGTTCATGGAAATCTTCCAGGTAAACGAGAAAGAGTACGGCTGGATCTTCGCCTTTCTCTCCATTGGGTTGATTGGTGCCAGCCAGGTAAACAGCATGATGCTGCGCAGGTACCGTAGCGAGCAGATTATTGTTACAGCCCTTATTTGCCAGCTGTTTATAGGTGCAGTATTGCTCCTGGGCACCATGTATGGTTGGCTGGGGTTGTTCTCCACCATCGCCTGTATTTTCCTGTTTCTGTGCTGCCTTGGCTTTACCTTCCCTAATGCTTCTGCGCTTTCTTTAGCGCCTTTCTCTAAAAATGCCGGCAGTGCCTCAGCGCTGATGGGTGCTACGCAAATGGGTATAGGAGCTCTGGCAACTGTCATCCTTAGTATCTTCTCGAATCATTCTGCCGTACCAATGGCTGGCGTAATGGCCGCATCGGCTTTACTTTCGCTGCTGATCCTGCTTCTGGGCCAGAAGATAATCGTGGCAAGAGGCGTATCATACGAGACTGAAGGAACAGCTTCCAGCGTTATTCATTAATAGTTTGAGGAGCAACCTGAGGTTTAATACAGATCTTTAACAACAGAAAAAAAGCAGATGGCACGAGATAAAGATTCTATATTACACCTGTATAATAAAATACTGCCTACACTGGCAACCCGTATCCATATCAACCTGGCCGAAATTACGCCCTTGTTTCACGATTTCGGGCTGGAGAAAATAGTTGATATCTGGACTCGGAATGTGGATGCGAGCGATGATACACAAATCAGCATTGAGAACGGAAATGTGCAGCAGATGGGGTTAAGGCTACGGCTGGAGGGATTTCAGCGGGCAGGTGCGCCTCCTTTTGATATAACGAAAGACCTGCTTTTCAAGCTTAGCCACACTAGTTACGAAGTGGGCTCAGGTAAGAACACCGTCTGGCTGGAAAAGCTTTATTATGAGGCATGGACTGAAGACGAAACGGCAGATATAGCGCAGCGATGGTGCGAGGAAGTAGTGGACGAAATTACCCTACGCCTGGAGCGCCTGACGTGATGGAGCTTTCCTTGTTCCAGATTCAGTTAAGCTCTACAGCTAAACACCTGCATATGGAGATTGGTGATGCTAGAACAGTGTAGCTTCTGCTCTCCCAATAGCAGTTTCCTTACTAACACTATTTTTTGCTATTCTTATTCCTCCTCTCCATACCGGGCGTGCTTGTAATCGATGATGGCGCCGATAAGGGAGGCATGCACAAATGTCTGTGGAAGGTTACCCAACCACTCTCCTGTAAGAGGATCGCCCTCTTCAGGCATAATACCCACATCGTTCATAAAGCGCAGGGCAGCTCCTAATATAGTTTCTACTCTATCCCAATCCCTGCGCATGACCCAATACTGGGCCACCCACAGCGTACCGGCCAAGAAAGCGCCTTCTTTGCCGGAATCAAATTCCACCAGGTGGCGGCGATACAGGTGGTTCTGGCAATAATCCCGTTCCAGCACCTCTATTGTTTTAAGCATGGTGTCAGAATCTGCTTCGGTGTAGGCCCAGAGCGGAAATAGCACTGCGCTTACGTCTACCTCTTCGCTACCCGCATACACAGCATAAGCTCCCCCTGAAGTAAGGCAGTTTTCTTCCACATACTTCCTTATTTGTTCTGCTGTGTCCTGCCAGCGCTTCTTTTCTTTTTCATCCTCTGAATGCTCCGATATGTATTTAAGGCTAATGGAGGCTACTACTTTACTCGAGGTATAGTTATGGGTGGGGGTTTCTTCCCAGATACCGTGATCCGGTTCCTGCCAGTGTTCTACCAGGAAGTTAGCCAGCCGCTGTACTGTCTCCCAGTGTTCGCGGGTGTTGTAGCGATTGTAAATTACTTTGGCGGCAATAAGTACGTTGCTATTTGCATCCAACTGCAACTGACTACTTGCTCCGTTGCCATAGCGTACGGGTTTACTGTTTTTGTAGCCACTGAATTCTAAATCCTGCTCGCTTCCTGCAGGTTGTGTGTCCAAGGTAAGCATCGGCACCACTGGCTCTGGTATGCGGTGCATGGCAGAGCACATAAAACTCAGAAACTTCCGTTCTTCTTCGCCATCGCTTCCGGCACGAGCAAGCGCACTCACAATCATGGCTGCGTCCCTGAGCCACACATACCGGTAATCGTAATTTCGCTCTCCCCCTACTACTTCAGGCAGAGAGGTGGTGGCAGCGGCAATAATGCCGCCGTTCTGGGCATAAGTGAGCAGACGCAACAGGCGCAGCGATTTCCGAACCTCCTCCTCATAAGGGCCTTTATAGGTGATATGGCTGGCTACCTCCTGCCAGTTCTTCAGCGTAAGCTCTCGTACCTCCACCAACACCTCCTCGGGTTTATCCAGGACCTGTTCGGCAAAAATAAACCATGCTTTTTCTCCGGCAGGCACCTTGCAGGTGATAGTTGCTTTTTCTACTACTACTGGATGAGAAGCATACAGGTGAAAATCATACTCCACTGTTACGCGGCTCTCCCCCTCCTTTGCCAGTACCGGCGCTTGCCGGGAATAGTTGGGACGTGGTTCAATATGCATAGAGTAAGGCACAGGGGACGCCGTGAGCGTGCGGCAAATTCCATAAAACCGCGCATCCAGCGGCATCCAGTCTTCCAGCAGCAGGCTACCTTTTTCTCCTGTTAAGTATGTTTGCAGCAAGGCGCTATCTTCCAGGTACTCCCGCTTCTCACATGCCATACCTTCTATCTCCAGTTTCCAGGCGCCGCCTTTCTGAGGATCAAGCAAAGAAGCAAAAAGAGAGGAGTTGTCGAAGCGTTTTGGGCAGTACCAGACAATGTTCCCCCGTTTATCCAGCAGGGCACAGGTTCGTCGGTCTCCAATCAGGGCTAGGTCACTCAGTGGCGGATGCTGCTCATACATATTTTTAGGCGCTGAATGCTTTATTTTAGGCTAATGAGTTTTTGAAAGGAGTCTAGTTACCTACAGGTGCAAAAACAGAGAGTACTTCGTATTATCGGTTTGGTGAACCACTGAGGAACAGTTTGCTCTTCCTCGAGTTGGTACAGGTATGAAATGGAAAATGTTTTAACTTGTTGATATCAATTATCTTCTTGCCTACCCCTTGATGTAGCCATCCTCTGCACTTACACAACTGAGCCTCTGGCAGAGGACATACATCTCTACAAGACAAGCCATAGTTACAGTACTTTACCAGCCTACGTGACTGTGTCCTATCACACCTATCAAGCATAACTATAGAATAGCCAGTCTACAACGGAGGGTTGTAAGGTATTTAAAACTACTGTCTGCTAATTTACACTGCCAAAACTCTTGTAGTTCTACAGACAGCACAGCAATCAATTCATAATCTTCGGAAAAGCTAAAGCTTTTCCGAAGATGTCAGCTACACGACATTCACTTTTCCCCCTGAATATTTGTAGGAGAGCATGCGAGCTACTTCGGACAATGGGTAATTTGAGATGACGGGAAGGGCCATACCTACTCCATAACCAGCCGCTGGCAATGTGTAATAAAACAGTTTAAGTATTGATAAGACTGAGATGGAGTCCATCTGGTTTTACGATGGAGGTAGATGTTGCTAAATTTTTTCCTATAACAGAAGAAGGTAAAAGGCTAAAAACTTTAATATAAGCTGTTCCCTGAGTATAAATATGCTATTGCGAGGTAACCCGCAACAGCATATTTTTCCACTTTATTTAGTTTTAACGATGCTGAGTCCCCATGAGCACTTTTACCTGCATTGGCAGCATTATTATAAACTCTGTGTACTCCCCTTCTTTGGAATCTAATTTTATCTCTCCGAGGTGCCCCTTCGTGATGATATCATAGCTTAAAGAAAGTCCTAATCCTGTACCCTGGCCCGTAGGCTTTGTAGTAAAGAAAGGCTGCAGTATTTTATGACGAATGTTTTCCGGAATACCACAGCCATTATCCCGTATGCGCAGCTCTAAACCTTTCTCCTTCCATTGGGTGCTCACCTGAACCACAGGCTGGTAACTTTCGTCTTCTGTTTTCGACTTCTTATACTGAACAGCATAAAACGCATTGTTGTACAAATTGAGCAACACCCTCCCAATATCCTGCGGCACCACTTCCAGCTTAGGTAAGTCTTTGTCGAAATGTGTTTCGAGCTTCGCATAGAAGCTCTTGTCCTTTGCACGTGAGCCATGGTAACTTAAGCGCAGATATTCTTCCGCCAAGGCGTTTATATCGGTGGGTTCTTTCTGGCCTGTGCTGGCCCGGGTGTGCTGCAACATACCTTTCACAATGGAATCTGCACGCCTGCCATGGTGATGGATTTTTTGTAGGTTTTGAGTTAAGTCCTTCATCATTTCCGTGGCAAATTCTCTTTCTCCCTCTGGTAGCTTCTGTAAAGGGCCAGCCTGTAGATCGTGTATTATCTCTACACTGAGGTCAGAAAAATTGTTTACAAAGTTGAGTGGGTTTTGAATCTCATGCGCAATACCTGCAGTAAGTTCTCCAAGCGACGCCAGCTTTTCCTGTTGTATCAGTTGTGTCTGCGTTATCTTTAATTCTTTTACTGTTTCTAGGAGAGCTTCCTTTTGCTTTGTGAGCTCAGCTGTTCGCTCTGCCACCAGAGCCTCTAACTCTGACTTTCTTTCTGCCACTATTCTTAGCTCTTGTTGCTGCTTCTTGGAGTTAGCCCATCTTGCAAATATCCAAATAAAGGCACCAACTATAGTAAATTTGAAATATCCTTCCCAATTTTCATAAAACTCCGGGAAAATAAAGCCAGCAAAACTGTTCAGAAACCCGGCATATACCAAAGGATAATTAGCCTCTACATATTCTTTGAACTCACTGAAATCAGGCTCTCTGTCAAGATAATATAAAAGACACAGCAAAAGTATGCTACCTACAAAAATACTTGCTTCATCATCAAAAAAACTAGATACGACGAAGAAGAGCCCAATTAACGCCCAGCCTGCCACCGTAAACAAGCTTTTCCATTTTAAGTAGACATGGGAATTCTGTAGTGGCTTTCTTATGCGCCTTATCAGTAAAAATCCAGCTAAAAAAGAAAAGAAGTGCATGATGAATGAGCTGAGTTAAGAACATATAGTACCAACAAGAGTATCACGAGAGCCATAAGAGGTTACAAAGTGAATATCTTAAATCCTGTCACAGCTGTTCCACTTACCTGATTTGGTCTGCTCCTGCTAAAGGAACAAGACGCTTAGCGCGTTCTTCTATTTGCAGTTTATAAATTACTGGGTAACACGGCTTTGTAAGTCAACAATTGATAAACAGCTAAATGGCAATAATGATATCTAAACATAATATATTTATTTAATTCCATTTAACAAAACCAATCTTATGAACCTTCTGAGACTGCCTATGTCTAATCAGCAGTAAGAAACAAATTATCAGGTGCCAGTTGCACTCTAAATGCTGCACCAACTATAGTGCGTACCTAAAATAACAACATCTGTATTTTTTTTTAACGGACAAGCTATATCTCCTAACGAATCTAAATTGCTCTACTCCAGTACCTGTGAGACTGAGTTTCACTAATGTTATACAAAAAAAGGCGATACAGCAGAGATTCGCTCCTTATTAAACAGGTCTTTTGTAAAGATTTTTAAAAAACCGAAATGAGGCAGAATAGGATGAGGTAGCTGTATACTTAGAAAGGAATTATATGAAATTTAATGAAATGGATTCTTTAAGAATAATAAGAATAGTAAAGCAAAATTATATAATTGAAAAACTGATGGCAGTAGACAGCTAATGCTCCTTTTCTTCTCTCATCTAATGCATTCTGCTTCAGACAATCTTTGTGATGCCTTGAAGGAGCCTGTCTTTCCATGGCAGGTCTTGACCTCCTTCCGCCGGGTTCCTATCAGGATGAGAGAGGCGGAGGTGCCGCTACAACGAACACGGCCTTCTATGACAGCGCCGCAAAGGGGGGCATCACGATGGATTAGACGATAGAGCAGGCTTTCCCCTCCGCTTTAGGTGCTGAGGCAGGCACTCTTTTACTGCCGCTGCTACAAGTGGCCAGGCTGTAAAGCAAGAGCGCCCCCTGCCGTTTGGGACAGGGGGCGCCTTGTTGTTGGGGTTGGCGGCCACCTACTCTCCCGGGTGTGACCCCAGTACCATCGGCGCGTCCGGGCTTAACTTCTCTGTTCGGGA